>CAWCSK010000021.1:0-41771 GCA_963798205.1 uncultured Methanosarcinales archaeon | reverse complement strand
AGACGAGGTTGGGCGCGTCCTGGCGAATTGCCTCAATAAAAAGGTATAAATAGCCTCTCAATTAACAATTGTGATCGGTGAGATGAAAAATGAGGAATCGTTTTTGCTGACGCTGAATTCGAACCGCATAGCTCGAACCTAGACCGCTTGCCACCATCGGCCAAGCTGGTTATCAAGGTGCTGGAATCAGGAAGCCTTTTGACCCAAAAGGAGATCATAAACAAGACCTACCTTCCGGCCAGAACCGTTAGATATGCTTTAACCAGGCTGAAGGAAGAGAACCTTCTCTTGAGAAGATTCTACTTCCAGGATGCACGCCAGAGCCTCTATGGCCTTAATGTCCCATCCCAGGAGGTGATGACTGCATAGTCATATTTTTATCATATCTATTTAATACCTTTTTATAACCCAAATTATATGAAGTGAAAAGGCATAAATCAATTGATATTTGATAATTGATAGATATGGCATTGAGAAAATGATCTCGAGAATGGGTGAAGTGCTATGAATCACATAAAAGTGCAGTTATCTGGAAAGCAGGCAGATGGATACGTGATTCCTCTTGGGCCGGTAAGCCTTGTCAACGTGGTCACCGATGTGGGAATGGTGGGCTGCGGTGCCTTTGATGTTGCGGCCCTGAACAACTTCGGCTACCCGGCAGCGAAGGTCAGGCCGGCGCAGGGTAGCTCGATTGCCACAATCGAGGACCTTTTGCAGGGAATAGTCAAGGAAGTGAATCCCAGTGCAGAGAAGCTGGGATTGAAGGTCGGCCTCACCGGCAGAGAGGCTCTCGAATTGCTTTAGGCTGCAGATTCTCATTCTTTTGCCAAATTCCGAGCGATTTTTGCCTCAAAACCAGCCTTTAAGAAGTTTTGAATGATAGTATGGATGGTGACCACAAATGAGGGATCTACTTTGTTAAGGAGGAATCAAACTCATCGAGTATAGGAGCGATAAGACAAACTCATGGCAGAATCAATTCCCCAACCGCCTGGAATGCCATCAGCCTTGGACCGTTTTATGAGATAAGCGACAACTTAACCTCGCTCGGGAGCACTACACACAGGATCTGAAGAAAGAAGAGACCGATCATGGCTCAAACCACCCCCACATTGCCATAAGCCTGAACAACCTGGGAAGGGTGCTCAAGGCCCTGGGAAATATAAAAGACGCACTTTTGCATTTCCAGAGAGCGCTGGAGATTGATAAGGCCTTTTTCGGCCCCAGTCATCCGGATGTGGCTCTGCGATCTTTCATACTGGGAGACATGCTCAGCGATCTTGGCGGTCTGAATGAAGCGAGACTTCATTATCTTCGAGCTCTTCAAATCATAGAATCATCTTACGGTCCTGACAATCTGGATGCTGCGGTGATCCTGAACAACCTTGGAAAAACGGCTCGGGCGCAGGGCGAGCCGGCGGAGGCGCGCAGATTTTTTGAAAGGGCACTGGGAATATTTAGCTCCAATTTGGGAGGCGACCATCTTTATTGCACCACAATTGAAGAGCAACTGAATTCATTGCCACAAATACAACCGCCACAGGAGAGCGTGGACGAAGATGATGATAATTATAGATTCTATTTTTAATTTTTTTTAATGATATGCTCAAAAACATTATCAAAAATCATCCTCCGGCAACCGGCGGAAGTATGGCCACTTCATCGCCATCTGAAAGCTTTGTCTCGAGCCCATCGAATGAATTTATGTCTTTTCTGTTCTTCATGAGGATAACATACTCTCGAACCTTTCCTGACTCATCAAATAGGGCAGATTTCAACCTTTGCTGAGATAAGCAAAGGCTATCCAGGAGCTCCCTAACGATGGCGTCATCATCGAGCTCCACCTGGATATCCCTTCCCAGGATCTCGCGAAAGTTTGCAAACGCCTTGATATGTACGATCATTTATCCTCAAAATATATTACTGGAAGTCAATTGGTTGATCCTCACCTGCATACGCTAATCAACCGGCTGACTCCATCGCTTGTCACCATTCCAATTACCCTCTGATCAGCATCTACTACAGGCAAAGCCGAGATGTTATGCTCATTCATCCGCTTGGCGGCTCGCTCGATTGGATCTTCCTGGACGGAGGTGACCACCGTGCGGGTCATTATCTCCTCCAATAGAGTGTACTTCATGGCCACAGCCTTAGACACATCCCAGGCGGTGACAATTCCTGCCAGCTTTCCTTCCTCGTTGATCACAGGCAGGTGAGTCACGCCTTCGGTCATCATGATCCTGGCCGCCTCATCTACACGAGAGCCCTGCCGAATGGTTACAACGCCTTTGATCATTACGTCTCCAACAGATATGCGGGAGAGGAAATTCTGAATAGTATAGTTCATCTGCCCGGATTCCAGAAGAAAAGCATCATGCCCGTAGTTTGATTTGATCTCGCAGTGTCGCACATCGATATCACTGGCACTGAGAGCCTCGGCGATCTCTTTGCACTGGTAGGGCGGATAAAGCCAGTCGGAGCTTATGGATATGACCAGGAACTTTGCCCTCGCACCTTTGAAGGCCTCAGCTAAAGATAGAGCGCCATTTTTCGTCAGGTCGAAGTAATCAATTGCTTTGGTGATGTAGAGATACGAATTGGCATCGAAACGCTTCACAAAGGCATCGCCGTGGTAGCTTAGATAGCTCTCCACCTGGAAGTCCAGGGTCGTGAAGTCGAAGCCGTACTCCGCTTTGTTTTGACGCCGCCGTCCGAACTTCTGGTGCATGGACTCATCTGAGAGGTAAGTGATGTGCCCGATCATCCTGGCCAGAGAGAGACCGCGGGCGGGAGGTGACCTGCCGTAGTAGTTGCCGTTATCCCAGTCGGGATCAGAGGTTATCGCTCTGCGGCCTACTTCATTGAAGGCAATCTGCTGGGGCGAGGAATAGGCACTGGTAGCTATGGGAATGGCGAGGCGAATAGCTATCTGGATAGGATATGCACCATTGCAGAACCTGCATGCCGCCAAAGGATCCCCCGATGACAGCAAATAGCTTATCGATGCCCAAATGCTCCAGGAGCCTCTTCTGGACGTCCACCATATCCTTCACGGTGATAAAGGGGAAGTCCAGACCATACGGTTTCCCGGTTCCGGGATTGATAGAAGAGGGGCCTGTAGTGCCTTTGCAGCCGCCCAGCACATTGGAGCAGATTATAAAGAATTTATCGGTATCCAGGGCCTTCCCCGGGCCGATGATAATGTCCCACCATCCAGGCTTTTCTTCTCCCTTGCGCCAGCCTCCTGCATGGGCATCACCGGATAGAGCGTGGCAGACCAGGATGGCATTATTCTTTTCGCTATTTAGTTTGCCATAAGTCTCATAGGCAACGTCGACATCGGAGAGCTGGCCGCCATGCTCCAGAGCTATCGCTTCAGGAATTCGAAAGCACTGGGTCTCGACCAGGCCCACTGATTCTCGCTTCATTGCACCGCCTTGGCCAGAGCCTGATCCAGATCAGCGATTATATCCTCAACGTCTTCGATGCCCACGGAGACTCTGATGAAGTCCGGAGTGACTCCCGTGGCCGCTTGCTCAGCCGGCGTGAGCTGCTGGTGCGTGGTTGATGCAGGATGGATGACCAGGCTCTTGGAGTCGCCGATGTTTGCCAGATGGGAGAGCAGTTCCAGTGATTCGATGAACTTCTTGGCTGCAGGAAGGCCGCCCTTGATGCCAAAACCTAAGATGGCGTTATATTTGCCCTTCAGATACTTCACAGCCAGAGCATGGCTGGGATGATCCTCCAGGCCGGGATAATTGACCCAGGCGACTGCAGGATGACTCTTAAGGTGCTTTGCCACCAACAGAGCATTCTCTGAATGCCTCTCCTGCCGCAAAGCCAGAGTCTCCACGCCCTGCAGGAAGAGGAAGGAATTGAAGGGGCTCAGAGTCGGACCAAGATCACGAAGAAGCTGGACTCTTACCTTGAAGATGAAAGCCACATTTCCCAGGCCCGGGAAGTTGCCGAAGGTATCCCAGTACTTCAGGCCGTGGTAGCTGGGATCCGGCTCCGTGAACTCCGGAAACTTCCCCCGAGACCAGTCGAATTTGCCTGAGTCTACGATGACGCCGCCTATGGAGTTACCGTGGCCGTTGATGAACTTGGTCGCAGAGTCCACGATAATGTCCGCACCATATTCAATCGGTCTGACTATGCCGATCCCCACAGTGTTGTCCACCACAAAGGGAAGCGCCTCATCGTGGGCGATCTCTGGCGATCTTTTCGAAGTCCGGCACGTCCAGCTTGGGGTTGCCGATGGTCTCGGCGTAAATGGCACGAGTCCTGGGTGTGATGGCTTTCTGGAACTCCTCCGGCTTCGTGGAGTCTACGAATATGACCTTTCGGCCAAGCTTCGGAAAAGTGTAATGGAATAGCTCATAAGTTCCGCCGTAAAGGTTGTTGGCGGATACGATCTCGTCCCCCACCTGGGTGATAGCGAGTAAGGCCAGGGAGATGGCAGCCTGGCCGGATGCCACTGCCAGAGCAGCAACGCCGCCTTCCAGGGCAGCTATCCGTTTCTCGAAGGCATCGCTGGTGGGGTTCATGATCCTGGTGTAGATGTTGCCGAGCTCCTTCAGCGCAAAGAGATTCGCCGCGTGATCTGTGCTCTTAAAGACATAAGATGCGGTCTGATAGATGGGGACTGCTCTCGATCCTGTGGTGGGATCCGGGGACTCCTGACCGGCATGAACCGCCAGAGTGCTTAGTCCGTATTTCTTTTCACTCATTTTATTCCTCTTTAATTTTTAGCTAACCAATTGTCCTGGTCTTGATCAATTATTTGCGCACCTGTTATCCGGCTTCCTTTGATTCTGTTTAGATCACAATTGTGAATTGATGATCACAATCGTTATCATATTTAAGAATTTCTGCCGGGCTTAGGAGATGCGATTGTTATTCTCAAGATTTGGACCGATGAGACTGATGATCAACCTGCTATGTAAGATTGTACATTGAGGCAAAAATAGCCTTGAGCGAGGTTGCCTGGCACCAGGCTCAAGAAGACTCCATCAACTTTGCCGGCAGATATGGCTGTAACTGCATATCCTGGATTTATACCTTGAGATACATTGCCAGGGATTTGGCGAAGGAGGATGTATTCAACACCTGTATCATAGAAAAGATTCACAAAGAGAGGCATTATGATGCATTTGATTTCTCTTCATCTTATCATCTTTGCCGCTATCCAAAACTTCATTACACCATCCCCACCCGTTCTTCATAGCTAAGAAGGCAAAAGATGACAGCGTCCGACCCTGTACCCCACATCGACTACGCCGCCTTGAAGTCAGGCGGCATTATCATGCAAAGGGACGACGACTTCTTTGCCATTCGGCTGGCGGCTTCCCGGAGGCTGCATTACCAATGACCAGCTTCTGAAAGTGGCCCAGGTGTCCAAGCATTTACGGCCGGGTAAGTCCGTCTAACCGCCAGGCGGGGATCGAGATTCCCTGGATCAAATCCTATAATCCCCAGCACAACCACTGAATTCAGAGGATTAGCATCACGAATCATTTTGCCTGAGAATCTAGTTCCATTCTGCTCATCTATGACGATAGTATAATTATCAACCCAGTAATCAGGTTTACCAGTAGTCTGATAGTCGGTGTTCTTCAGATAGCCCACACCATGAACAGTTCCAGTCCAATTGCCAACCAGGTTGGGCATATTTACTGCAAGCGCAGGAACGCAGAGCGCAAGCAATACCATTACCAATGTGATTTTCTTCATCTTTTCCATTCACCTCGAGTTACTAGCTCTCTACAAACAATTGAAACTAGTTGATGCTAATTCCTTATAAACTCTGGCATAAATGCTTATCAAAGCCGATTGGCTATTTAAGTACACAACGAAATAGTTTTGGATGATTGAACTGCAATAAGTGCTATAGATTTATATTTATATTGAATATAATTAATAGAATAATGGTATTTGTATGTTTACGTCCACTCAGGCGTAGGCATTAGTGCCGGTACTAGACCGAATGCTGCGGGAAATCCAACCGTTTTGAACAGCCTGGCTATATCTGGAAGCATGCCAATATCTTTGCCTTGTGAAGCATAGTAGTCATTACCCGTAACAAGCTGATCGCTGGGAGATGCTCTGTGAAAATACCTGGAGACCATGATGGGAATATATCACCCAGAACGACAGAGGTCTGCGTTTAGGATGGCGGCCTGTGGAGGTCCGGTCCAGGACCAAGGGAATAGTGGGCGCCAATATTAAGTGTCATGCAATCCATATAGCTATTATGGTTAAAGTGCATCGAGTAGTATTAAGCCATGACACCTATAAGGCTTTACAGGCTGAGGCGATGGTTAGGCAGTCAAGCATTCAGGCCGTGATGGATAGCATCATTATGAGTAATATTAGCCAGAAAGCCAGAGAGATACTAAAGACACTTGACACATTAGAGCATACGGAGCTAAAAACAGTAGGCGTCATAGAACATATGGATAAATCTACCACAAAGCCAAAAAAACTTTAAAGCAGCATTATTAGGCTCTAAATTTCCCTATCAGGCACTTAATTTTTTAATCTAGGAGCTTGATACATCTCAGTAGGAGGACGAAGATCTGGCCGGAATAGCCCGACGAGGATCATGCCAACACGAAAGTTGTAGTGAACAATCTGAACTCAATCAGTCAAGGCTGACCTGATCACGATTGCCCATTTATGTCATAATATGCATGGATATGGGCTTCCAGGAGCCCGGGCTCGCATGTGCGGGCGGCCACGTGAGCTGGCTGCACTTGCGAGGCCGAGACGCATGAGCGAACGTGAGGCGAGGAGAGGAAAAAGGCGATACGTCTTGCGAGAATATCAAAAATTAAAAAAAGGAAATCTTTAAGCCATCAAGCCATCACTATCGCGCTCTCTATCTTGACCTCTTTCACCGGCTTGTCATTGGCTCCGGTCTTCACCTTTCCAAGGGCGTCCACCACATCCAGGCCTTCGACAACTTTGCCGAAGACCGGATGCTTGCTGTCCAGGAAATTGTTGTTCACCAGATTGATGAAGAACTGGCTGCCACCCGTGTTCGGCCCGGCGTTGGCCATGCTGATGGTGCCCCGGTCGTTCTTGTTCTTTCGGGTGAACTCGTCCTTGATGGCGTAGCCAGGGCCCCCGCAGCCCGTTCCCGTCGGGTCCCCGCCCTGAATCATGAAGTCGGCGATGATCCGGTGAAATACCGTGCCATCGTAAAAGCCCTTCTCCACGAGCTTCTGGAAGTTGCCGGCGGTTATGGGCATATCCTCGTAAAGCTGCAGGATGATGTCGCCCATGCTGGTCTTGAGCAGTACTTTCTTACCTGTTTCCGTTGTGCCTTCTGCCATTGTCAAGTCATCTCCTTTCTCATTTAAGAGATAATCGTGGCCTTGATTATCTTCACGTCCTGTAGCGGCCGATCGTTGGAGTCGGTCTTTACCTTGCCGATGGCATCCACCACATCCATGCCCTCGATAACCTTGCCGAAGGCCGGATGCTTGGTATCCAGGTAGTTGTTATCCACCAGATTGATGAAGAACTGGCTGCCGCCTGTGTTAGGCCCGGAATTGGCCATGGCGATGGTGCCGCGATCGTTCCTGTTGTGGTCGGTGAACTCATCCTTGATCTCGTATCCGGGGCCGCCCATGCCGGTTCCCTCCGGGTCCCCGCCCTGAATCATGAAGCCGTCGATGACTCTGTGGAAGATTAAACCGTCGTAGAATTTCTTCTCCACCAGAGCTCTGGAAATTGCCGGTAGTGATGGGCATGTCACTGTAGAGCTGTATTGTGATATTGCCCATGCTTGTCTCCAGAAGAACCTTCGTCCCGCTATCCGCTGCACTGACGGAGCCCTGCACGGCCACGGCCAGTATCAGAATGCTGATAGCTAAATATGACTTTAATTGCATCATCGACAATTGCTAAACCTGAGAAGAAATAAGCTTTCCGGACATTAGAGAATTGGGCGACTGAAATAGGAAGTCAAAATAGATTGCAGAAAGGAATTTGGCGAGGATAAAGCTTGGCTTTTCGCACGAAAATCGAGTTTGTGATCTAAAAGCATCTCGAAATCGTTTTCCACCAATAATGGCGTAGCCTCTTGGATATGCACTCTGTCAAGGGTTCTTCCCAAACACGTCTCCGGATAGAGTGCAGAGATTCATAGATTGTTCCCCGCGGACGCGGGGTTAGGGGGGCCGCCACGGCCTGGAGTGGACCCGTCACCCCAGCGCGTAAAACCCTCGCGGAACCCGGAAGAAGTGGTGGAATAGTTTTTACGTCTAGATGAAATATATGATAATGTCATTCAATTGCAGACTTGACAGAGTGGATGCAGACAATTAAAGTTTTACTTTTTTCTTCCGGAGTGCCGCGAGTCGGCCTGCGGGCCTCCGCGCGCTATGGTTGGAGCGCCTTTCCCGGGCCGCGGCCGGCCGAGCAACGGCGGTTAAGTTGCAGAGTTATTGATGGTAAAATGTCTTCGAGGGACCTCTTTCGTCATGGATGGGCTTCAAAAACAGAGGGAAACCATAAGCTTATTTGAAGAATTGCAGATCCTCAAGGAGCCTTCACTCCTTCGCCGGAAGTGAAATTGCAGGAAGATCAGAGAAGTCAAACCTCACGCTTTCATAGCCCGGCTCTCGTCCACAACGATATAGTCCTTGACTGCGACCACGGAGCTGAAGGGTATCAGCACGAACTTTCCCTCCTCCCGGTACTTCATGCGATTGAGCCCTGAATCTGGCTTTACCACCAGGTCCACCAGCTTCCCGGTCTGAACTTCAAAGATCACATTCTCCAGCTCGCCGAGCACAGCGCCGTCGATGTTTACGATCTCTTTGCCCACAATGCTTCCCGAGAACACCTTTGCCATACCCTCACTCTCCCTTCAATTTCCTTCAATAGATTGTCGGTCTAATTACCGATCGACTGATTGTATATGGTTGTACTTTAATTGTTGTGTCAGCACTATTCTCGGCAGCGCTCCTCGGCCGGGATTGCTGGAATCCGCGTTCCGGAGGCCATTCCACCATTCTTGGAGTCCTTCTTATTGAGATCTTCTTCTCTGAGATCATTCTATTATCTGTATCCGGCTAAGGACGCCGGCTCAACCTTAATTCCGCCCTTGAACCTCTCGCTGATGCGCTCATAGTAGCTGACCATGTTCTCCTCCACACTCGGCCTGACCTTCTTCAAGGCTTCGCGATAGTGGTTCATATCCACTTTTTCCAGATTTTCTCGGAGCGCCAGCATGGCAGCCTCACGGCAGAGTGACTCCAGGTCAGAGCCCACATAACCCTCGGTGAGCTCCGCCAGCTCCTCCAGGTTGACATCCTCTCCATTGGGCATCTTGGCAGTATGAATCTTGAGAATCTCGAACCTGCCCAGCTTATCAGGTGGCCCGATGAGAAGCATCCGGTCGAATCTCCCCGACCGGAGAAGGGCCGGGTCCAGGATATCCGGCCGGTTCGTGGCTGCTATTACCACTACATCCTTCAAGGCCTCCAGTCCATCCAGCTCCGCCAGAAGCTGGTTTACTACACGTTCCATGACGTGGCTGCCATCATCCGTGCCCCTCATGGGTGCAATGGAGTCCAGTTCATCGAAGAATATGATAGCGGGAGATACCTGTCTTGCCTTGCGGAAGATCTCTCGTATGGCTTTTTCCGATTCGCCTACCCACTTGGAGAGCATCTGCGGCCCCCGGATGCTGATGAAGTTGGCATTGGTCTCGTTGGCCACTGCCTGGGCGATCATCGTCTTTCCCGTGCCCGGCGGACCGTAAAGAAGGATTCCCTTGGGCGGGCGTATGCCCATCTTGCGGAACTTCTCAGGCTGCTTGATAGGCCACTCGATGGCCTCGACCAATTCCTGTTTCAGTGCCCCTAGACCCCCCAAGTCGCACCAGTTTACGCGAGGCACCTCCACCAGAACCTCTCGCATGGCAGAAGGCTCGATCTCTTTCAGAGCAGACTCAAAGTCCTCTCCCATAACCTCCATCTTTTCTATGATCTCTTGAGGGATCTCATCCTCCGTGGTTAGATCCGGGAGGTAGCGGCGCAGGGCCTTTATGGCCGCCTCCTTGCAGAGGGCGTTCACGTCGGCGCCCACGAAGCCGTGCATCCTGTCCGCCAGGCTCTCCAGGTTTACATCCTGGGCGATGGGCATGTTGCGCATGTGGATCTGCAGGATCTCCACCCGGCCTGCCCTATCCGGAACTCCGATCTCAATCTCCCTATCGAATCTGCCTGGGCGGCGCAAAGCCGGGTCGATGGCTTCTTCACGATTGGTGGCGCCGATTACAACCACCTGGCCGCGCTCTTTCAGGCCGTCCATCATAGCCAGGAGCTGAGCCACCACGCGCCGCTCCACCTCTCCCGTGACCTCGCCGCGCCTGGGTGCGATGGAGTCGATCTCGTCGATAAATATGATGGAAGGAGCCGCCTTCTGGGCATCATCGAAGATCTCTCTCAGCCGCTGCTCGCTCTCGCCGTAGTACTTGGACATGATCTCCGGGCCCGGCAATAGAGATGAAATTGGCTCCGCTCTCGTTGGCCACTGCCTTGGCGATCAGAGTCTTTCCCGTGCCCGGAGGGCCGTAGAGCAGAACGCCTTTAGGCGGCTCGATGCCGAGCTTCTGGAAGACCTCGGGGTGCTTCATGGGCAGCTCGATCATCTCCCGGACTCGCTGCACCTCGGAACGCAGGCCGCCTACATTCTCGTAGGTAGTTCCGGTGGCCTTAACGGATTGAACGCTCTTGGCGGGCTTCTCCAGGAGGACGATCTCCGTTCGTTCGCATATGACCACTACGTCTTCGGGCTGGGTCTCGGTAACCACCAGAGGCACAGGCTCCATCCGGCCCACAAAGGGGTGGGTCCCGGAGCTCATAATAGGGAGAATATCGCCCGCAACCACCGGCCGCTTCAGGGTCTGGCGGCGGATCATGTCTGCAGCCTCGTCACCGTAATGCATATGAGAACCGGATGGCGGAGCAAGGACGATGCGCTGGGCATCTACAAACTTGGCTTTGCGAATCTTCACCTTGTCGCCTATGCCCACTCCCGCATTCTGGCGGATGAAGCCGTCTATGCGGATGTAATCCTGGGACCAATCCTGCCGGTCGGCTCGCCAGACCTTGGCCGCCGTTAGCCTTTTTCCTTCAATTTCTATGATATCTCCTGGAGAAAGCCGCAGTGTTAGAAGAGCATTGGGGTCCAGACGAGCGATGCCCCTGGCCGAGTCGTTGGGATAGGCTTTGGCCACCTTGAGCAGAATATCCTTCACTTCACGCACACCTTAGGTCTATCTATGCTTTTCGATTTAAATTTATCTAGTGCGGTTGAGTTTTTTTAAATAGGGAGATGAGATTAACCTATTTAATATTTTTGGCATGAAAACATAATATACCATGTTTATGCTAGTTTCGTTGACTTATATCATTAGTTGAATTGAACGGCACAATTTTTCCCACCTGGAGAAAGTAGCCAGTAAATCTTGACTGGCATTATTTGGCTTTTCTTCCGATAGTTGCCTGATCATTGAGGATAAAGTCTATCACATGAGATACATGTACCCGGCAATTTCAAAACGAGCGACCTCAAAATAGGAGAATCATTAGACTTGCGTTTTATCTGAGGTGGCCTTTCCTTCTCCATATTTTGAAGGGCATTCCAGGCAGCAAGATAATGATCAAAAAGGATTGACCGCTCGCCAGAACAATGAGTGCATCGGAATATTTAAGTAATTTAAAGATTCATATACCTAGAAACCAAACAATGGAGTTGGAATATATGGAAAAAGATATGGCAAAGATTGGAGTAACAATACCAGGATGGCTCTTGGAGAGAAAGATCGTATGCTACTACCTTATCATCCGCGATTGCTGCTGGAACCATAATGTGTTTGCGGATGTGCTCGCAAAAGCTCCGGAAAAGCAGCTCTATGAGATGATATCAAAGCATATGAATGCCTTCATGCAGCAAGGCACGATGCCTCCCGAAGAGATTGCTCCGGCAATCATGAACCTTATTGACGACCAGAGCTCTGGACGGACCATGACTATGAGGGCTGGCGACTACATTTCCCTGCAGAACTATCTCAGAAAGTCGAAATAAGCAACTCACGCGCCTGACGATTCATATTGAGAAAATAGTCGCTCCAATTTGGCGTTAAGTTCAACATGTATGGATCACAAGGTTTGAACATTATTCGAACGGGGGGCCAGCGCCCCCCCAAATCCTGTTAGGAGGTCATGATCCTGAGTTTTGATGGATTTCCGTTAATTATCGGGTGGGAGCTGACGCTCGCCTGTAACCTGCGCTGTAAACATTGCGGTTCATCAGCAGGTCAGCCCAGACCCGGAGAGCTGACCCGAGAAGAAGCTCTTAAGTTATGCGATCAATTTCCTGCACTTCTGGTTCAAGAGGTCGATTTCACTGGAGGGGAACCATTGCTTAGATCCGACTGGGCGGATATTGCTGAACATCTGCGAGATCTCGGCATAAAAACGGAGATACTGAGCAATGGCATCGCTCTGGAGCCGGAGGTAATCTCCAAGATGAAAGAAGTTGGCATCTCCGGAGTCGGAATAAGCCTGGATGGACTGGAGCCGACCCATGATCATATCCGTGACAAGAAAGGATCTTTTCAGCATGTAATAGCCGGCATCAAGAGAGTTTTGGAGGCAGGCATTCCTCTGACTATCATCACTACAGTCAACGCGCTGAACATCGACCAGCTTCCCGAGATCGGAGAGTTGCTCAAATCGTTGGGTGTCGAGCGCTGGAGGCTTCAACCCATAGTTCCCTTTGGACGGGTAAAGGGTTCCACAGAGCTTGTTCTGAATGAGCAGACCTACCTGCAGCTGGAAGAATTTGCCAATAGCTGGAAAGCAAAAGAGGGAGAGATGGAGCTGATCTGCACGGATGGCCTCAACTATTTCAATGAGATCAACCGCCCGGACTATCCCTGGCGCGGATGTCCGGCGGGCCTGGGAACTTGCAGCATCACCAGCGACGGCAAAGTTAAGGGCTGCCTCTCTCTGCCTGATGAGATCATAGAGGGCGACCTGCGCAAGAATGATTTATGGGACATCTGGTTTGATCCCAAATCGTTTGCCTATACCCGCCAGTTCTCGGCGGAAAAGATAGGACAAAACTGCGTTTCCTGTGAAAAGATAGATGAGTGCAGAGGAGGATGCTCATCCAAATCTTACGGAAATTCGGGCGGATTTAACAACGATCCCTTTTGCACTCACGGAATCGAGATTAGAAGAGGGAAAACAGGGACATAGGGACAGAATGTTCCTCTGCCGCATACCTCTTCTTTCTGTCTTTTATTGGAGTATTTTTCTAAGGCTGTCGGAATTTGGCTTTTTCTGATCTGATTTAAATACCACCAATTGCAACCGATCTGCATGGATTATCTCGAAGAGATGATCGCTGCCGCCCGGGGTGAAGTGGAGGTAGATCTCTTCCTCACAGGAGGAAGCATTGCCAACCTTCTCTCTGGCGAGGTGCACCGGGCAGATGTGGCCATCCATAGAGGCCGGATCGCAGGCTTCGATTGCTGTAGCGCCCGCAATACCATCGACCTGGAGGGCCTGATCCTGGCTCCGGGGTTCATCGACGGCCATGTTCATATCGAGAGCTCCATGGTCACCGTTCCCGAGTACGCGCGAGCGGTCGTGCCCAGGGGCACCACAACCGTGATCGCCGACCCTCATGAGATTGCCAACGTCTGGGGTGAGGCTGGCGTCCGCTATATTCTGGAGTCCTCAAAAGGCGTTCCATTGAATGTCTTTATAATGCTCCCCACATGCGTTCCCGCCACAAACCTGGAGACCGCCGGAGCAATTCTTGGATGCAGACGCTCTGGCCAGGGCTGATGCAGGAAGATGGAGTCCTGGGACTGGCCGAGGTCATGAACTATCCCGGGGTCATCCGCCGTGACCCGGAAGTTATGAAGAAGATCAGGCTGGCCGATGGACGACGCATAGACGGCCACGCACCAGGCTTGAGAGGCCGGGACCTCTCCGCCTACATCAATGCCGGCATCAGCTCAGACCATGAGTGCACAACCCTCGCAGAGGCAGAGGAGAAGCTTCGCCAGGGCATGTACATCATGCTGCGGGAGGGCAGTGCCGCCAAAAACTTGTTGGATCTGCTGCCGCTGGTGACCCCTAAGAACGCTCGCCAATTTCTCTTCGTCTCGGACGACCGTCATCCTGCGGACATTTTAGGCGAGGGTAACATTGATTTTATGGTTAGATTGGCAATCGAGCAGGGCCTTGACCCCATCACAGCTCTGCAGATCGCCAGCCTCAATGCGGCCCAGTACTTTGGTTTGCGGGATCTGGGTGCCATCGCCCCCGGCTACCGGGCTGACATTGCCGTGCTCGACGGCCTGGATGGCCTCAATGTTGTCAAAGTCATTAAAGATGGAAAGCTGGTGGCGGAAGATGGCGAATTTATCGCCCAACAAAAGTCTGCACCCGCAGCAAAGCAGAAGTTCGATGCACATCGGCAAGATCGATCTCCAGTCCTTTGAAATAGAGGCGGAGGGGGCGGGCCCGGCCCGGGTTATCGGCATCATCCCCAATCAGATCATTACGAAGACTCTGTTGCTCTCGCCCGAGAGTCGCGGAAGGGAAAGTCGTATCCGACATAGATCGGGACATCCTGAAAATGGCAGTCGTGGAAAGGCACAGGGCAACTGGCAACGTAGGCCGCGCCCTGGTGCAGGGCTTTGGCCTCGCCTGCGGCGCCCTGGCAACCTCCGTCGCCCATGATTCGCATAATATCGTTGTCGTCGGCACCACAGATGATGATATGCTGGCTGCGGTTCTGGCGGTCAAGCAGATGGGCGGGGGATTGGTCTGTGTTGCAGAAGGCAAAGTCCTGGCAGGACTGCCGTTGCCCGTGGCAGGATTGCTCTCGGAGAGACGCATGCAGGATGTAGCGGCGGGCATTGCCGGCTGCATCGATGCGGCTCAAAAGCTCGGATGCACCCTCAAAGACCCTTTTATGACGCTCTCTTTTCTCTGCCTGCCGGTCATTCCGGAGCTGAAGCTTACCGATATGGGATTGGTCGATGTGAATGCTTTCCGGTTCGTTCCTTTGTTCTGGGAGAGATCCTGAAAAATTGTTCATTGCCATCTCAAATGAAATCCAATCCAACACGTCCCTCTATTTCTCATTCCCGGCAAATAATTTTATCTGAAATTAGATATTTCTAAATATATTGGCAAGACGGAGATCGTAGAGCAGCGTTTTATGGCTCTTTCTGATGGTTTTTATATATTGAAAATCTTTAAATAGTAATAGTAGCTTCATGGGATAGTTGCAAAAATTTATTTGGAGGTTGTAGGCATGAAAAGAGTCTTGATCGGTATTCTTCTATTACTGCTATGTGTAAGTGTGGATTCTGCAAGCGCAGGCTCAATCTCGGCCCAGATTGACTCATTCGATTTTCCATCCGGAGACTGGTACCGGGGGTCGGATCAGGGAGGCGCCAATGTCTGGATAAAGAACACAGGCGATATAGGCCACACGTTTTGGGTCTCCTATGAAGTGATGGATAGAAGAGGCAAGTGGTACACTGCACCACCAGAGTCGGTATATGCAGAACCGGGAAGTGACACGTATTTTGTTAGCCCTCGCTGGCACATTCCTGACGATGCGCAGATTGGCAGCTATCAGGCTGACTTTTATCTATATGGATATTATGATCCTTACACCGGGGAGTTGTCCGACCAGCTGGATCAAGTTGCCCAAGTGAGTGCATTCAGTGTTGTGGGATGAAGGGATAGAGTCAAGCTAATAAATTTGGCTCGCGCTGGTGGTACATTCAGAAAAGAACTATATGGAAATCTATTTTCATTTTTCCTCAATTATATTATGTATGCTCTCTACCTTGGAGATATCCGCTCCACATCTCCAACGAATCGATATTTCTAAAATTACGCTTTTATTGCGGCAACAAATCTAACTGGCGAGCTTGCCTCTGCTGTAAAAGCGGCTGCTCTCAGAGAGACACATGGGGATGTGGCGACGGGCATTGCAGACTGCATTGATGCTATCACAAGCTGGGATGCGGTCTTGATGATCAATTTATGATGCTTTCTTTTCTCTGCCTGCACGTCATTCCGGTGCTGAACCTGAACGATATGGAGCTGGTCGACGTGAATGCATTTCAGTTCGTTCCTTTGTTTTTTGGAGAAATCCTGAAAATTATTCGACTGCGCGCCTCAATGAGCCTTGCCTTCGCGGTTAACAAGTTCCAGCAAATATCCTTATATCTCGATTTCCTTCTTGAGAAACAGAGTAGGAGGTTTGGTTTGCAATGGACAACGATAGCGTGGTTTTGGAAGCAATTAGCAAGAGACTGATTGCAATTCAGACAACATGTGATAAAGCAAGAACTGATATAAACAAAATCTTGAAAGATACCACAAATCTTGCGTCAATAGTTCAGGAAGCAATTGCATTGCTGCCATCGGATAATGAATTTGTAAAGGATACAGATATCATCACATTGGCACAACCCAGAGTTCTTTTGATAGATACAAAATCTATCATCGACGTCATCCGGGGTGTGAGCAATAGAGCTACAGGGTCCGGCCCTTAGGGAAACAGTTCTGGACAAGGCGGAGGAGCTAGGAATAGAAAGAGCAAAGGCCCAGGAGATTATCGATCGGATGAGGAGAGATGGAGATGTCTTTGAGCCTAGGCCTAATATGCTCGTCTTACCTGATTCAAAAAATGAAACCCTTTCACCCAGGTTTTCTAAGAGAAGCTTAAGAACATGCTGAATATCATAAGTGAGGTAAGCATAGAACATGAAGGCTTAGCTCCCAAAAGTTCAATTTTAGAAAAAGCTGAAGAGAGGAAAATGGATAGAAGCGAAGCCGAACAGATCATTGAACGCTTAAGGAGAGACGGGGACCTTTTCGAGCCACGACCTGGTATGATCAAATTGCCCTAGTTCAACTATTTTTTGACATTACAACATGATCCGTTTGTTTTGTTCTTCAGGCGTCATTTCTTCTAGCTTCATCAGAAATTGATTTGTCATTTGACACTCTTGCAGAGACTCGTTAGATCGCTCATATCGGATCTCGACCTTCTTGGCCTTTGGTTTATCTCTCTTGACTTTTGAAACGCTCGTATCTCTCGATAGTATTATCATGGAACTCAATAGATTTGGATGCTTCCCTCATTTGTAGTTGCCAGTGATCCCGTTCGACTGCGACGCAGCCGTCTAGAGTGCATGTATTCCCTGGTGTTTGGACGCTCCGGCTATATCTGTTCGATAGGATTCCAGCAACGCTTCCTGGAGGATCCCAGACATCCTTAGTCAAGTCCGCAAGTATGCCAATTGAGAACTGGTGGTTGGACACCAGCAGGTTGCTTAAGAGTACACAAATCATCTTTTCAGCCAGGATTATGAGAATCCTTTAGGGATGGTCGATCTCATTAAGGATAAGAGGGTTTAATGGCAGCCACTATTCTTAGATGAAATTACTCAATTTGGCACGTCAAATATCAATATTGTTAGATATATATCTCTGTTTAGATCATTTTTTTGGCTAAAAAACAAATCTGAATGCTGTTTCGCTTAAATTGTCTAATTGTTTCTTGAAATTTGGATGAGATCTTACTACGTCCGGTATCTTATCAGCAACCGCGGATAAATTTTTATTGTGGTTAAAGAAAATTATAGCCGTCTTGGTGTCACGCGAAGATGTATATCTCTGCAATTGGTTTATTGTTGCAATTAACCCTTCTGGTCCGCTCCAAAATTTACATTCTGCAATAAAGACGTTACGCCCCTCTACTCTAATCATAATATCTGTTTTCCCTTCAAAATTGAATGTTTCTCCAGTTGCGTTTCCTTCGTAATATCCGTTTAAAAACATAAGAATAAATGTTCTTATGTCTTCCTCACTCAAATTCTGAAATGCTTTTGGGTTACGTTCGATCACCAATGCCATATTTGATACTATTTTTATAATTTCATCATAAATTTTTAAACCTAAATTTGGCTCAATGGCATTGGTTTCTGTTTTTGCAGTTGGTTTTTCGATAGCTACAACTTTTCTCTTTAACGGAACCTCATACGTTTCTAGTGCTTTATGATATTTCTTCATTGGATATTCAAATGATTTAATCATGCCCTCGTCCGCCAGTAGTTTATCTTTCCTCCTTTCAATCGCGTCGCGTGCCAACATAATCATTTCATCGTTGAATTTCGAAGTATCGCTTTTCAAAAATTCGAGATATTCCTGCACCTTCTTTAGATCCTGATCAAAGTCCCTTTTAATGGCATCACTGTCATGATCGATCCTGCTGTACATGAAACGCAATTCGTTATTTTCTGTTGAAATCGCGCCATATGGGGGACGAACAAATCTCGTGTGATTTGTTGTAGTTTTCATCTGTCTTATTGTGGAATATGGAAGCTCACATCTGAACATCCAAGAGTCTCCTTCGAATGGCACGGCAAATTCAATACATGTACCTTTGACAATATTCGGTGCCCTTACTACTCCATAATTAGATTCGTAGTCCTTATTGAGATCGATATCCTTTTCCCCAAATCGACTAATGCATATTTTTTCATTTTTTAAAATTGGTGCATTTGGACAATATTTGTCCATAAGATTTTCACAAATGTCATCTGCCTCGGCGCCTAAAATAGATTCACCACTACATTTCTCGATCGTGGTTAATATTTCTTTTTTCCTTTGTGCAAGAATTTTATCAAGTTTTACCTCATTGAACAGAAGATTAGGACTTTCTCTGATGGTCTTATTCAAAGTAATTCACCTTTAATTTGTCCGTAATTGAAACTTACCTGATCATTTAATACTTTTGCTTCGTTCCCTATGTAAAAATCTCAAATCTCGAATCCCCCTTATATGGAATAATTGCGGTATTGATAATAGTTAGCCTTCTCGTGCAAGCAACAATCTGCCTAATTGAGATCTGGACCTTCTACGTTGAGGCGTCCCGGCCATCTTCGTTCGATCGGATTCCCGCTCGTTTCCTCCGCATCAGATCCAAATCCTTTTCTTCTCGTTTTCCCGTTCTCCTAATGCTCAGTTTACAGGACGATGCACATTTGAACCAATTCAAAATATGGTTTCGCTGGAACAATAAGAACTCCTACAGCATTGCCGCACTGCTGCCCCTCATAGACGCAACTCTCGCCCACAAGCCTGAGCCCGGAATCATGCTCTACAGCTTTGCCACCGCCCAGGCGAAGGAGATCTACATTGAAGTTTCACGAGCCAGGGCGGCGAATGTGGAGGCGATCTTCATCGCCGGCGGCCCGCACCCCTCTGCCATGCCCGAGGAGGTCCTGGAACACTTCGACTTCGTGGTGATCGGCGAGGGCGAGGAGACGCTGCCGGAATTGATAGAGGCAATAGAAAATGGCTGGGACCCTGAGCGCGTTTCGGGCATCGCTTACAAAAGCCAGGGCGTTGTCCGGTTCACCGGAAAAGAGGCCTTCCGTGGATCTGGACAAATATCCACCCTTCGCCAGGATCCTGGCGCCCATAGAGATTTCTCGCGGCTGCCCGTGGGGCTGCGCTTACTGCCAGACGCCGCGCCTTTTCGGCTCTTGCATGCGCCACCGTTCGATCCCGATCATTGCACAATTTGCCCGCCGCCACAAGGATATTCGCTTCACCTCCCCCAATTCCCTGGCCTATGGCTCAGATGGCAGAAAGCCACGGCTGGAGAAGGTCGAATTGCTGCTCAAGGCTCTCGCTGAGCAGAAGAAGCCCATCTACTTTGGCACGTTTCCGTCCGAGGTCAGGCCCGAGTTCGTCTCTTCGGGGGCCTTAGAGCTCATCACCAAATACTGCGCCAACAAAAGCATCAGCCTGGGCGGCCAGTCGGGCAGCCCTGCGGTCCTGCGGAGCATTGGCCGGGGCCATGGCCGATTCGCGGTCGAGGTGGCATGTGAACTGGCCCTGGAGCACGGTCTTACTCCCCAGGTGGATCTGATATTCGGCCTGCCCATGGAGACCGCAGAGGATCAGCAAATGACTCTGGACCTGGTCAGATGGATCGAGGGAAAAGGCGGAAAAGTGAGGGCGCATCGCTTCATGCCCCTGCCCGGAACGCCCCTGGCGGGAACGCGTCCCGCGCCTCTATCGGAAGATGCGGAAGCAATCCTGGGCAGCCTGGCCCTGAAAGGGCGTCTGACAGGCACCTGGGGTCGCGAGAACAGGGGCTAGAGGTAGAACTGCTTGAAAGGCTTGCGGTATTCGTCCTGCAACTCGTATTTTATTATCATCTGGTCGGGCATGACTTGAATCTCTTTCACCGATTGGGAGAAAAGGTACCAGATGAATCCCCGGTCGGGAAGCCTGTATCTGTCCGGCAAAGTGCTGGTGAACTCACATTCGCCCAGGATGTAAGTGCGCAGCATCTCGCTCCCTGAGGCAAAGAGGAAAGGAAAGCTGACGCTTTCGATCTCTCGCTGGCAGGAGCCCCTCAGTCGCAGACGCTGCGCCAGGAACTCCAGGTATTCTTCTTTGTTTATCACCATCTCACATATCTCGCTCAATTAAAATCACCTTCCATGGACTGGCAGGGAGATGAGATAAAAGTAATCGTCGGATTTAATTCCAGGGTTCTGGGAATGATGGACGTTCCTCCAAAAAGAAAAAAGGCCGCAGTTCGCATTTGCACTTCCGGCCGGTTGACCTAAACCATCAGCTCGATCTTCTCCTTTTCGCTTGCCTGGATCGAGCTCTCCGGAATAGCGATCTCGCAGCTGTAAGCCATATTGCCAACTTTAGTGCTCACCGGGGTATGCAGAGTTCAGGTGTCCTCGCCCCCAGATCGTTGATCTCTTCTATCAAGCCGGTGAAGGCTTCGATTTCCTTCTCCAGAACCTGGGCTGGAGTCATGTAAATGCTTCGTTCCGATTCGACTGTGAGGTCGTCCGGGCCTCTGAAGACCAGCCTGCTCTTGCCGTCACGAACGAACGCTCTGTGGATATCTCTGTCATGGGCAAGCACCATTCCCGGGATAATGACTCTCTCTCTAACATTATCAAGTGAAAGGTGCTCAAAATCTTCAATAGTGATGAGATTACCGATCTCCTTTTTTACCGCCACGACATTCACTTCGTCTCCAAGTTCTTTGAATATCGATGACAGTAAGGGATATGCTATGGAGCTGGTGACGATGGTGGCGCTCCTCCCAATAGCCGGAAGCTTCTTCAGCTCTTCCTTGTGATGGGCGAGGGCAAAAGGCGCTCCCGTGTAAGGGTCCCATAGTGGGGTGCCGATGACCCTCATATCATACCTTTCATTGATTGCAGTCGCAATCCTGCATATCTCCTCCACAGAAAAGGGTCTTACATTCGGCATAATGGGCTCATTGCCGAAGATGAGCCCCTGCTCACGGTTATTTGCGAAAGACATCAGCATGAGGCCTTTGGCACCCATTTCCACTAAATCCTGGCAGGTCTTCTCCAGCTCAAGGCCATCGTTTACACCCGGTATGAGAACGATCATAGCATAAAGGTCGCACATCTCGCAGAAAGTCCGAAGATTGGCAAGCACGGCCTCAGGATGCTTATCGTTAACGTATTTGCGGCGAAGCTTTGGATTGGTAGAGAAAATCGAGAAGCTAATTCTTCGCACGCCTGCATCGACCAAAGGCCCGGCTTCGTCGCCTTTTACAAAACCTTTTCCGCTGGTGTAATCCAGGAAGATGGGCACTTTGCCTTTGCTTAAAGCACTAACTAATTTAAGAAGATCTGGGTAGAAGCTTACATCGCCGTTTCCTTTTATTGTGATTGTATCCGGCACCAGAGAGACGCTCTGTTGGGCCGCTTCGAATATCAATTGATCCATGGGCTTGAAACCCGGCTCAATTTCCAATACCGCCCTCGTGCAGTAATCACAGCCCTTTTTATGGGGTTTACATCGCCTGCATCCCAGAGGTTCCACTTTCTTCACGCCTCTGAAATAGCAAAAACTGCAAAAACCACCGCAATCCAGACCGGGTCTCCCTCCAACATCCACAGTCACGTGCATAGTTACTGATGTAACGTTAGAGTAATTAAATCTTATGTAAAATAATGTAATAGGTCTCTGCTGAGTGGCACCCCGCCGATCGATCACGATTTTATCGGCCCAAGATGGTGGGGTGGCGCATCGTCAGAATCCTGGCGAGAGCCCTCGGTTAGTCGGCGCATACGTCAAACAGCTTTTTTGCCAGTCTTAACTCTTCCAGGCTCATCTGCCCTGGAGCCGTGCTCTTCGCGACGAAGCCATAGGTCAGGACGGAACCATAGAGAGGAGCTACTGCCCTTAGATGACGGCCTATGTTTCCCATGGCGATCATGCACAAAGGCAGGTCTGCATCCAGCAAGAGTCCCAGAATCCTCAAATTATCCCTGAGGTTCTTAGGTGTCACGGCAATCTTGGCATAAATCGCTCCCGTCTTCTTCATATTCTCAAGGATAGTCGCCATCTCATCCTCGTCCGGCATACCCAGGAAGTCGTGATAGGATACTATGACGGGTTTATTCACTCTTGCCATGAACTCATCTCTCAGCTCAGCCAATAGCTCGATGTCCACGAAGTCGGCAAAGGGCGCGGCCTGCAGGAGAAGCTCGATCCGTTCCCTTTCGCTGCCCTGGAACATTCCGCCTTCTGTCTTGAGGCGGTTGGTGGCGATGATGGGTTTTGTTGTGGCCAGGCGAACGGCTTTTATGGCCTGGATGGGCTCATTTACAAGATCCAGCCGCAGCTCGATCATGTCTGCCTCACTTGCGGCTTTTACGCCCTCTGCGCCTTCCATTCCCAGGACGGCAACAATACGTGACTGCCTGATCATATTACCGTTCACTTCTCTACAATGCTCTCCTCGATCTTCATGCCGAAGTGGCGGGCAGTCTCTTCCAGATGTACGAGAACCTCGTCTCCGGCTTTGAGCTCTGTCACAGGCCGCGGAATTCCGTCCGCGCCTACCAGCTTTATGGTCTCAGCGTTTTGCAGGAGTGTGCTTATCCTCTCACCTTTGGCCTCGGCCTCGATGAGTATCATTGGCCTCTTCTCGATCTTGGACCGTCCTACGATAGCGCTCCTGGCCAGGCCGTCCTTGCTCACGATGGTGACTTCATCTCCTGATTTCAGCTCAGAGAGGTATCGAGTCTTCTCTCCCACACGGATGTAGGCGTGTACCGCACCTGCGTTCACCCGGAAGGGACGCGCTGCTACGTAGGGACTGTCCTCAGATTCGCTGTGAACGAGGAAGAAGCCCTTCGCTTGTGAGCCGATGAGCATTCCTTCTCCAGGTGTCATCATGCTGGCGGTATCCACGCATACGCGGTCGCCCATTCCTACTGGTTTGACAGATGTCACAAGGCCCGAGATAAGCTCCAGACGGCCCTTTTCAGACTGCTCGACCGCGTTCATAACCCTCTTGATCTCAGAAAGGTCGAGGCTATCCAGCAGCACGCCGTCGGCACCCCGCTCCAGAGTGGCCAGGGCCAGCTTTGCCTCTTCGGCGGTCTTGACGCCGCTGATGATCTTGACTCGCACGCCCTGCAGCCCTGCAATCATGTTCTCCAAAGGAATGACCTTCCAGTCAGTGCCGATTACCAGAAGATAGTCCACGTTCTTTCCCATCTCAACCGCGAACTCTTCATATCTTTTTGTTGGCAATAACCACGTAAGCGGCCTTTACTCCTGTTGTGGTCTTGGAGAGGGCACTGTCAATAGAGCTGCTCTGGTCTTTAGGAAGAGGGACTGTTCCGTCTCCTTCTCCGCCCTTGCCGATGACCAGAATGTCCTCTTTTCCTAAGACTGCCCCAAAGCACGCCACCTTAATTTTCCCGAGCTCTCGCACGCGATCGATGTTCTCTTTATCTACAAGGACGCAGTCGAAGCCCGACTCGAGAGCGGTAGTGATCCTGGGTTTGACCTCCTCCCATGAACCGCTGGCCATGAGCCACTTCTCTTTCATGTGCTACATCCATAACATACCATTACTAATCTCTTTTGCAGAACGAAAGAAGCTTGTATCTCTCAGGCCGTTCTGGCCCAGCATGCGCAACTTCGTCATAGTCGGTCACAAGGCTACCACCAATCCCAATTTCTCCTTAGAAGACATCCCAGGCACCTCCGGTCGCCTGGATATCCTCTGCCGCAGCGTTACTGCCGCCTTCGTCATCTCCCACGGCATCCGAAAGGACGTATGCGTCTATCTGGTTCTGCTCGGTGGCGATATTACAAAGACGATCCGGCTTCAGGGCGAGACGTTGCGGCATCTGAACCCGGATGAACGAACTACTGCGGCTCTGCTCAAGAAAGCCCTGGCAGTTCCGGCGACGTCGGAGTGGGCTATGTCTACGTCCGGTATATTCGTGCGCACGGGCGGGCTGGCAGAGGTGCTTGACGATTTGAAGGCCGCGAGATTGATCTACCTCCGGGAAGACGGTCTGGATATTCGCGATCTGGTCCCCGGCGCTCTCGCCGAAGACGCGGCCTTCATACTGGGTGACCACACGGGCATGACTCCAGAGGAGGAGACGATGATATCCGGGGCCGGGGCAGAGGTCGTTTCACTGGGGCCGACCAGCCTGCATGCCGATCACTGCATAGTGCTCATAAACTGGTTCATGGATATTCATTCATCGAAGATTGCATGAACTTGAGATGAACTGAGATCGACCTATGCCTCTTCTGATCCTTGCGAAAGAATAAGGCCTTGGCATTGGAGTTGGATCGAGATTCAGCGCCGTACAAAATAGACAAAAAAAGTTGGAATGGCTCGATTCTACACGCAGGGCAGCCAATCAACGCTGATAGCCCCACAGGTTGAATTGCCCCAGAGCTGGATGAACTTCTCAATGGAGAAGACACCGGTGAGGTCTTCAACGCTGCGGCCGTATTCGGCATGGCGCCCCTTCAACTGTGCATCGGCCTTGGGGTCGCGCGAGACCCATCCGATGTGGGCAACGCCAATTACGTTGCTGTTCAAATTGGCCTCAAGAACACCGGTGCAACAGGCATTGGAATTGATGAAATCTGGAAGTTCCGGCCAGATGCTGCCATAAAGCCTGGTCTTGACCTCAGTCGTCTTCTGGAGATGCTCAGCGTGGGTGTACATCTCAGTCAAAACAGAGCCGATCCTGTAGTTCTGGACACATAGCTTCTCGACCCACTTCTGGTCATAAGTGCCTGTCTGGTAAGATACGGGCATGTACTCGAACTCTGCCTCCTTCGTGAAATTGATGTAGTCCATGTTTGGAGGCCTGCCGGTCGCCCATTCGCACCTAACCTCCGGAAATCCGATTGGGACCCACCAGGTTCGGCCTCTAGGCCCTGTCCAACTCTCCAGTTGCCGCTCGGCCTCAAGCTCGGTCTTCTCGGTGATGACGTTACCGGAGCCGGATTCTTTCTCTACCAGCTTGGCTCCATTAAAGCCTGTCTGGGTGGATATAATCATCTCTACATTTTTATATCCAACGCCTTTTACGGATGCCTTTTCATACATATAATTGGAGGCACCGGCATTGGCCACCAGAGCGATGGCAAGCATGGCGAGTACTATCAGTTGTTTCTTCATTCGTTCCCTCCTATGATGATATCAGCTGAAGTGACTGATTACCGTATAACTTTTTCCCTTAGGTTATTGCTATGAATAAATATAAATATAAAATATAAAATTAAAGAGTTGTTCTCAGGCTGTGATCGACGATATTTTCAATTGCGTGCTCCCCAGAGTCATAGGGGATGGCAGAAAATAGTGAGCCATGCGATTCCTTTTTTAGTGCAAAGTTCTTTATCAGGAATTCTTTTTATATAATGTGAATGCAATTAGAATGTCGGTGAGAATTATGGAAATAGATAAAGATGCTCGTACCTGGGCGACCATCTGTCACCTCAGTGCTCTTATAATGCTCGTGGGCGTTCCTTTGGGCAACATTCTAGGCCCTCTGGTGGTCTGGTTGGCAAAGAGGCAGGAGAATGAGTTTGTAGATGATCAGGGGAAGGAAGCGCTCAATTTCCAGATAACATTTACCCTCTGCGAGATCGTCCTATTCATCCTGACCTTTCTTCTGGTCTTCGGTGCGCCGCTTCACTATCAACCTTTTCCATCCTTCCGGTCATCTTCTTTCCAGCCATGCTGATCATGATGGCTCTGTTCATTTTGAATATCGGTCTGGTCATAATGGCCGCCATCAGGTCTAATGAAGGTATTTCATACCGGTATCCATTCACCTTGAGAATCGTTAAATAAATGGACACGTCGATAAATGAGCATCCGAACTTAAGCATGCATGAGTTGGCAAAGTCCATCAACTGGTCACATGGAAAGGTTTACTCTTCAGTGAAGCGCCTCACGGATGACGGATTGGTGAATGTGGAGAACGCCATTAGAAATGGGCGGTCCGTCTCGATTGTGATATACAAGAAATGCAGGATTTTCTTCACCACAGAGGAATTGGATGAGATGCGCCAGCCGGGATATTTTGATGAGATTGAGGAGATCATCGAGAGATCGAGGCAGATGCGTAGCTCCTGATTGCGCTCTAACTCAGCAAAGATGAAGATGTGAATAATTCAGAGAGAGAATAGTTTGTAGAAAATTGAAAACGAATCGCATGAGTCCGAAACTGGTGGGTCCCGATCAGATCTCCGGAAGTCAGGTGCGAATGGGCGACAGGCAGGCCCTTAAAGGCTTAGGTCAAATTCGCGAGGGTAATATCGATCTCAATTTTGACACTGCGCTCTATTTAGATGGTAATTATCCTCTATAAGATTTGATGAATATATAATGATTTTTTCAATTGTTCGAACTTTTTTTTATTAATTAATCAAGACAAACAGCATTTCTGGCATGCTATGCAACCGCTTCAATACCAAGCCATCGCAAAGTATCAAATATTCGACTATTATTCGTTATAATTACGTAAAATTATGATATTAATAGAGAATATAAAAATATCTTCCAATTAACCAAAAGAAAAGCAATAACAGCAAAGCTGTACAGATCTTTTATTCATGATCTTAATTCAGTATTATAATTATTACAGGCAAAAGATTCTTATACTATTTATTCTTATATGAGATATGAATTCGGAGGAAAAATGTCTTTAAGTATTCTATTGGTGGATGATAATGACGTTAACCTCAAGGTGGCTTCGCTAATGATCAAGAAGCTTGGTCATCATGCAGATCTCGCAACAAATGGTATTGAAGCAATTGAAGCCATTGAACATAAGTCCTACGATGTCGTGCTTATGGATATTCAGATGCCTGAGATGGATGGAATAGAGGCTACAAAAATCATCCGTCAGAGATGGCATCACGATCTAAAGATCATAATTGTCACATCATTAGACAATTATCGCGAAATTTGCCTTGAGGCTGGTGCAGATGATTTTCTAACTAAGCCACTTCGGATCGAAAACTTGAGAAAGACAATTGAATGTGATATATCGATCCCATATTTTAGGCGAATTTGTATCAAGTGGGGTAGTAGAAAACGCTACAACATGCAACATTTAAAAAAATATTAAGCCTACGTTGTGATGTTTTAGCGGATAAAAAATGCTATAATGATGAAAAATATAGGGGGTGAAGAGGATGCAAGATTACCTCTGAAATTGGAAATATTGCTCAGATCAAATTTCTACTGATCTTACACGGCGATCTAATATCAAGGAGGAAAAAAGATGGTGAGAAGAAGTAAGCATGTGATTATCTCAGAGATTTTAGATATATGTAGATGCGGTGCCAACAAAACAAAAATTGTATATCAAGCAAATCTTAACTTCAGAAACGTAAATAATTATATAGACCTGCTAATAAAAAATAACCTCATAGTGGTTAAGCAGGGAAAGGACATATCATATGAAACAACTGATCGAGGGATAAGTCTGCTAGACGCTTTCAAGCAGATTAGTTCTCAGATTTCAGAATGCAATTGCGAGGGTACAATCGATAATATTGGATCACTAAGCATATAAAAAATATACCCTCTCCCGAATTCCATTTTTAAGACTATGCTTAGATGAATTTCATGCCGTCCTCTAATATCGAACGAACTTAAAGGTCCACATATATGGACAAAGTCAATTTGAATTTTAAAACTCAAAATAGGGATTTAACTACTTCAACCAAGATTGTTTGACCAGCTCTTTTAGGAATCTGGAAAGTCAATTTGAAGATGGTCTTCCATGGCAATTTTAGTTTACGTATGGCGTCAATCAGCCCAGGCCTCAGCGGAGGTTAAGGCTCGCGCTGGCATCTCCTGCCTGCTTCTGCATGCAGGGTTGAGGAAGATGTCGCCCCTGGGTCCGATCAACCCATATCGTCCTTTGCAGCGCCCTCGTCAACCCGAATGCGAGCTCTAATAAACAATGAGCTTGATTCGCATGAAAAAGAAGAGTCATTATGAGTGAAGAGAATTTTGAGAATCCCAAAGACGACATCCTGGAGACGGCCAGGAATATCGTCCGCCTGGGTCCCATCTGCGACAACTGCCTGGGCCGCCAGTTCGCCATGCTCTCCACAGGTCTCACCAATGCAGAGAGAGGGCGGTCCATCAAGACCGTGCTGGCCATGCAGGCCTCCGCCCTGGAGGACAAGGCCATGCAGGAAGAGCTGGCGCCATCTTTCCGGTCGGCCCGGCTCAAGCTGGGCCGCAAGGACGAGGAGGACGCCCGCTGCACCGTCTGCCTGGGCGAGATGGCACCTCAAAAGCTGGATGACTGGGCCGGGAAGGCGGCCGAGGCCCTCGCAGGGCTGGGAGATTGAAACCCTGGTCGTAGGCACAAAAGTGTCCGGCCTTCTGGCCGAGAACGAGGAGCTCCTTCTCGCGGATGGAGGCTCCACTCATGCCGAGCCCTTCAAGTCCGAGCTCAATCGCGAAGTGGGAAAAAGGCTCTCCCTGAAGACGGGAAAGCAGGTCGATCTGAAGAGCCCGGATGTTGTCGTTCACCTGGTTCTGGAGAAGGGCGAGGTGGAGCTGCAGGTCGCATCGGTATACCTTCGCGGCCGCTACAGGAAGCTTGTGCGCGGCATTCCCCAGACCAGATGGCCCTGCCGCGAGTGTCATGGCCGCGGCTGCCCACGCTGCAGCGGCACCGGTCGCATGTACCAGGAGTCCGTTGACGAGCTGATCCGGCCGGCCGTTATGGAAGCGGCACAGGCAGAGGACACAGTCTTCCACGGCGCGGGCCGCGAGGATATCGATGCCCGCATGATTGGGACAGGCAGGCCTTTCATTGTTGAAGCGGTACGGCCGCATGTCAGGACGATCGACCTCGATAAGCTGCAAGAGGAGATCAACCGGCGGGCCGACTGGAAAGGTAGAAGTGCTGGATCTATGCAGAGGCAAAATCCGCTATGGTCGAGCGGCTCAAAGAAGCCACATTCCAGAAGACCTACTCTGCCCTGGTGAAGCTCGGGGCGGAGGTCTCAGAAGAAAAGCTTAAATCAGTCCTGACTGGATTGGTAGGACCGATCGATCAGCGTACGCCAACTCGCGTGTCCCACCGAAGAGCAGATAAGCTCAGAGTGAGGAAAGTTCACAGCGCGGATCTAATTGAGGTCACGGGCAATTTGGCCCGCATAAATATCAGAGGCGACAGCGGTCTCTATATCAAGGAGCTGATCTCCGGTGACGGAGGCAGAACCCGCCCTAACCTCGCGGATGCCCTTAGAGTCGACGCGATCGTCGAAGAGCTAGATGTAATAGATGTAGGTGGAGAATCAGATGGCACATCATCACGGAATGCGGAAGAAGTCAAGAGACAAGCTGAGCAAGACTGTCAGGGGTAGAGGAATATCCCCCGTAGTCAGGGCGATTCAAGAGTTCGAGACAGGGGCAAAGGTTCACGTGCTCATCGATCCCAGCATACACAAGGGCATGCCTCACCCCAGGTTCCACGGAAAGACGGCTGAGGTTATAGGAAAGAGGGGCAGAGCCTTCGTCCTGAAGGTCACCGATGGCGACGCCACCAAGACCTTGATCACATTACCTGAACATCTAATGGCGCAAAAGTAGATGATTGTCAAGAGCGTGTTGCAGGAGGATCTCCTGACCCTGGCAGAGGTTAAGGAGCTCCTTGACCAGATCCGGCTGAAGAGAGCCGATGAAGAAGAACTCGGGTACGAGTTGCGCCGGGCCATAAGGCACGCGGATCTCTTCGCTAAGGGTACTGCTGAAGAGAGTCAGGCAATGGTAGCTGAGCTCATGAAGCTTGAAAAGATGAATAAGCAAATTGCCGTTAAGATCGCCGACGTTCGGCCCGCCTCAAAGGATGAGCTGAGGGCGATCTATGCCAAAGAAAGGTTCACTTTAAGCGAAGAAGAGCTCAACAGCATTCTAGAGATCGTATTCAGGGGGTAAGGCATATGCCTGAGGGGAGACCGCCGAAGAGAGAAGAGGTAGCTAGGGTTCTCGATTACCTCCCCTATGGACGTACTCCTGACACCAGAAGCTACCAAAAGCAACCTCTTGTGCAGGCCGTGGGCGAGACGAATTTCGTGCTCATGGAGATGACACCCAAAGAGGGAGTAGTTCCAGTAGCCGGAACCAGGGTCTACATCGGAAGCGGCAGCCGGGATGTAATAGATCACGTCAACCGCAGGATCGAGTATATTGAACTCTCCAATAGCGCCAAGCTGGAGCTGCCCTTTGAGATCCAGACTATTGTTCTGGAAGATGAGCCCAGGTTCATTCGTTACTTCAATGAAGCCGGGCCCATTACCACGCGCATGCACGCTCTGGAGCTGCTGCCGGGCATTGGCAAGAAGCTGATGTGGGCGGTGCTCAATGAGCGCAAGAAGGGGGCCTTCAAGAGCTTTGCAGATCTGATGGAGAGGGTGAAAGGGCTGCATAACCCCGAGAAACTCATCACCAAGCGCATCGAGGACGAGCTGATGGATGATAAGATCAAGTATCGGGTCTTTACCACTATGCCCCGCGTAAGATGAGACTGGGGCAGCATTTTCTAAATGATCGCTCGGTAATAGAACGCATAGTGAGCTTTGCCGAGATTAAAAGGGAAGACCGGGTGCTGGAGATCGGACCCGGCACAGGCATTCTCACCGCAGCTCTGGCGGCGCGCGCAGGAATTGTCTATGCTGTGGAGGTCGATCCCGATCTTGCGGCGCAGCTTCTCGGTTGCGCCCCCAATGTTCAGGTGATAAATGCGGACGCCTTGACTGTTATCCTGCCTGATTACAATAAGATCGTCTCCAACCTTCCCTACCAGATATCTTCCAAGATCTCTTATCGCTTGCTTTCCCGGCCTTTTGATCTGGCGATCTTGATGTTCCAAAAGGAGTTTGCCGAGCGCATGACCGCATGCCCGGGCAGCAAGAATTATGGCCGGCTGGCGATGATATCGGGCTTTTTCTGCCAAATCGAGATACTGGAGGGCGTTCCGAGAACTGCCTTCCGACCGGTGCCCGAGGTCGACTCATTGATAGTTCGGCTGCGCCCCAGGGCAGAGCGGCCCGAAGTCGATCCCGGGGTCTTTATGAGGCTGGTCGATACGCTCTTTCGAAATCGACGCAAAAAGGTGAAGAAAGGTCTGGCAGCCTTTGGAGTAGACCGGGAGATTCTTGCGGAATTGGATGCCTCACTGCTGGACAGAAGGCCGGAGGATCTGGCGCCGGATGAGGTGGCAGGTATCGCAAGAGTCATCAGCAATCACAACAATCACAAGAAAGATGACATGTAATCCTCGTCTTCCGTCTTTTCGTCTTAAAGCCCGAAGCGATCTGAAAGCCTGAAGCGATAGATCAGGGTCTAGGTTTGTTCAATGTCCGATCCCAAAACAAGCAAGAACATAATGCTGCTAGGATTCGTCAGCCTGCTGAACGATATCAGCAGCGAGATCATTCAGCCTATTCTACCTATATTCATCACCAGTCTTGGTGGCGGCTCCCTGGCATTGGGCCTCATCGGCGGCGTAAGCGATGGCCTGCCCAGCATCTTGCAGGTCTTTGCCGGATACTGGTCCGATTGCATGGGCAAAAGAAAGCCGCTGATAATAGCAGGCTACGGCCTTTCTGCTTTTGGCAAACTCTTTTTGTCCATTTCCACGACCTGGCAGCAGGTCTTTGTGCTTAAAATCCTGGAACGAACCGGCAAAGGAGTGCGGTCAGCCCCGAGGGACGCCCTGATCAGCGAATCAGCAGACAAAAGCCTCCGGGGGAGGGGCTTTGGTCTGCATAGAGCTATGGATTCCGCAGGAGCGGTCGTCGGTTCGATTCTTGCATACCTTCTCTGGCAGAGAGGCCTGAGCTACAGCTCCATCTTCATCGTGGCAGCGGTTCTGGCCATAGCTGCCCTTATTCCCTTCAAACTGGTCCAGGAGCAGAAAGAGGTCCCCCAGCTGCCAGGTCAAGATATCGCTCTCCGGTCTTTCGCCGGATCTACGAAAATTCCTGGTCATTGCCTCCCTTTTCTCTTTGGGCAACTTCAGCTACATGTTCTTCATCTTGCGCGCCCAGACCCTATTCAGTGGCGCGAATGCGGTGGCAGCGCCTCTGCTTCTATACGTTCTCTTCAATCTGGTCTATGCGCTCCTCTCCATGCCCATGGGGATCTGGTCGGATAGAATCGGGAGAAAGAATGTCCTGACCCTGGGTTATGCCGTCTTTGCATCTGACGGCACTGGGGTTTGCCTTTGTCTCCTCTTTGACGGGGCTCATAATTCTCTTCGCTCTCTACGGGCTGGTCTATGCCATAATCGACGCCTCGCAGAGTGCCTTCGTCTCCGATCTCAGCCATGCCAATCTGCGTAGCACATCCCTCGGGCTCTATTATACTGCCACAGGAATGGCTGCCATCCTCTCCAGCCTTGTAGCAGGATGGCTCTGGTCAATATCGGCTCGCAGGCGGCATTCCTTTTTGGGGCCTGCTGCCGCGGCTGCGGCATCACTGGCGCTTCTTGGGATGAAGAAGACGGAGATTATGGCCTGATACGGGCGCAAAGCCAAGCCGCATCGTTTTTGCATATCGAACCGTATCGCTACTGGGACTATTGCAAATGCCTTAAATAAATGCGAAGTATAAGTATTATCTATGTCCATGGAAGATTCGCACAAGCGGCTTAAGGAACTGCTTTCCCAAGGTGTTTCTCAAGAGGAGATGCTCCAGAAGCTCAGCCTGGCGGAAGGATGCGGTCTCAAGGTTTTGTGTGAGCAGCAGATCGTCGCCGGCACTGAAAAGAAGATACACCGCTGGTGCGGCTATATCACCCACTGCGATGACCCTGCTGAGAGCATACCGGAGACTGTCTATGGTGCCTGGATGGATGGAGGCTGCCCTGGGAAATAGATGCATTAAATATATTTTCAAAAATAGTTAATCTATTTAATATCTTCCTCTTTTCTCACATTCCCAGCCTGATGTGCTTTGTCTCCAAATAGGCATCGAGGCCATAGTGCCCCAGCTCCCGCCCGAGACCGCTCTGTTTCCACCCTCCAAAGGGCGCCTGCAGATCCACCACATTGTTCACATTGACCCCAATGCCGCCCGCCTCCAGTCCTTCTGCAGCGAGTAAGGCCGTCTTGAGGTCATTGGTAAAGATGTAGGCGGCGAGGCCGAATTCCGTATCATTGGCAAGACTGATCGCTTCATCCACAGTTTTGAACTTCATAATGGGAGCCACCGGTCCGAAGGTCTCCTCACGCATGACCCGCATGCTGTGGTCGGCCCGGCCCAGCACTGTGGGCCGGAAGAAGTAGCCCTTCTCGATAGGCATCACCATCCGGCTCCCGGCCTCCGGAGATCAGTTCCGCTCCTTTGCCGAGCGCATCGGCCACATGCTCTCGGGTCTTCTCACGTTGCGCCTGGCTGAACATGGGGCCCAGGTCTACGTCGGACTCAAGGCCGTTTCCGATCTTCAGCCGTTCGGCTCGTTTCACCAGCTTGGCCGTGAACTCTTCCGCCACCTCCTCTGCCACATAGATTCGATTGACACTGATGCAGATCTGGCCCATATTGGAGAAGGCGCGCTGGCTGCAGGCGGCAGCGGCAGCTTCCAGATCTGCATCCTGGCAGACGATGAAGGGCGACTGGCCGCCCAGCTCCAAAGAGACCCGCTTGATATGGGCTGCGGCGTGAGCCATTATCCAGCGTCCGGTATTTGTCTCTCCGGTGAATGCAATCTTGCGGGAGATAGGGTTTTCCACGAGCTCCGCTCCGACCTCGCTTCCCGGGCCATGCACTGCGTTCGCCGTGCCTGCTGGCAGGCCCGCGTCACTGACCGCACGCACGAACTCCGTGGCTGCGAGCGGAGCCTTGCTCGGCGGTTTGGCCACGAATGTGCAGCCTGCTGCCAGAGCAGGGCCGACCTTCCAGGCCAAAAGATCCACAGGGAAGTTCCAGGGCGTGATGAGCGCGGCGACGCCTATGGGTTGCCTAGCACGATGCTGCGGCTGTGAGATGAGGTTATCCACTCCCCAATGTTTCTCTTCCCTTCTTCCGCGTAGTAGTCCAGGACATCCGCAGATGAGAGCATCTCAGCTCTTGCATTCTTGAGAGGCTTGCCCTGCTCCAGCGTTAGCAGCCGGGCGATCGTCTCCGATCGCTCCCGAACAATGTCGGCGGCAGCGTGCAGAAGTTCGGCTCTCTTCTGACTGGAGGTATGGGACCAGATGGGGAATGCTTTCTTCGCTGCCTCCAGAGCCATTTGGGCATCCTGGCGTGAGCCTACCGAGACCTCGGCCACTGGCTCCCGGTTTGCCGGGTTATAAATGATATCAACTTTGCCAGATATGGAGGCTACCTGTTTTGCATCGATGAGCATCTGGGATTTGTACATAACGACCTCTTGGTTCTCGCACATGAACCTTTTAGCCTCTTAAACTCTTAATCTTTGCTTCCCTGTCGGTTTAATAGGGATCTGATGATGAATGGCGGGGCTGAAATGGAGCAACTCCGCCACAGGCCATAAAGAGTGTTTTCTATCCGCGGCTGATGCAATTCGGTCTGAGGCCGGTCAGAGTAAAGTCCCCGGTCGAAAAAGTATTTAGGCTTGTATGTTTAGCATTGGGCTCAATGCAACTGCCAGAACGAGTGGGCAACGGCACTCCGACCGACGAATTTTGGGTCATCTCCTTCACGGGCAGGGACAGGCCGGGACTGATTCGCGATATCCTGAAGGAGCCTGCTCTGCAGAATGTGAACATCGTGGACATGGATCAACGAGTGATGCAGGGCATATTCGTCATGTCTGTGGTTGCGGATTTCGGATCCTCAAGAGTCACCGCAAATGTGCTGGAGGACTGGTTTCGGGAGAATGCCGGAAGCTTGGCCGTCGAGGTTACATTCTTCTCTCTGGGGCAGCGTCAGGGTCTGCATCCTTCCAAGAAGAATTTACATGTAGTCACCATTCTCGCTAAAGACAGGGTGGGCATCATTCGTGATGTGGCGGATGTGGCCGCCAGGAATAAGGTCAATGTGGAGAGGTCATCGGTAACGGCTCGCGGGGACCTCATCTCCATTGAATTTCTCATGGATTTTGCCGGCTGCAATGACGACGACTGCAGGACACTGATCAAACGCGATTGTGAGCGGCTGGGTCTGGATGTGGTGATCCAGGATCTATGTAGTTCCCTCAAAGAGAAGCGGCTTATCGTTTTTGACATGGATATGACTATCGTGGATTTCGAGATCATCAACAGGCTCGCCAGCTTCGGTGGAGTGGATGAGCAGGTGAAGGCTATAACGGAGATGGCTATGAACGGAGAGATGGACTTCAAGGAATCTCTCCGCCAGAGGGTGCGTCTCTTGAAGGGCATGCCGCTCGCCACCCTGCAGGAGATCGCAGCCGACCTGCGGCTTACCCCGGGATCTGAGGAGCTGCTTCACCACCTCAAGCATGTGGGCTATAAGATAGCCCTCATCAGCGGCGGCTTTACCTACTTTACAGATGTGCTCAAAGAGCGCCTCGGCTTTGATTACACTTTTGCCAATGAGCTGGAGATCAAGGACGGAGTTCTTACGGGCGAGATCAAAGGGGATATCATCGATGCTGAAGCCAAAGGGCGCATTATCTTCAGCCTTGCGGAGCTGGAGAAGATCAGCCCGGACAATATCGTGGCCGTAGGCGATGGGGCCAACGACTGCCTCATGATCAAGAATGCCGGCCTCGGTGTGGCCTTTAATGCCAAAGAGGTCCTGAAGAAGGTATCGGATGGGACTCTGTCCCGGGAGAACCTGCTGGGGCTGCTCAATGTGCTGGGCCTGGCAGAGGAAAAGATGCTTTGAAAGATATAAATCGTGCAACAGTCTGTCGATTTTCGATTCATTAGATCGGAGACGCTGAGCTTTCATCTCTTTAAGCATCAGCCAAAGCCCTGCGCAGTCTGGATCAAATGAGCGAGAAGCGGTACTCGGCCTCATTGTGAAAGCAGACTATCACCGCCTCGGATATGGCGAAAGAGCTGGGGCTTTCCGAAAGGATGGCCAGAAATCCTCAAGGCTGGGTGGAAGACGGTAGCTGAATGTAACGAATCCGTCGCCGCCGCGCCAGAGCCGATAGTTTATCCGCAAAATATTGGCAATACATCGGCAGCTTATCGGCAATGCCCCAGGGAGAGAAGAACGAGCGCTGATTGATCCGAAGATGTGCCCGAAAGCCAATAGCAACCTAAAGTTAACCATGCCGATGTCACGAAGATTCCATAAGAGATAAGCATTGAAGAGTCCTACATTCGCAGAGATAGGACCTTCTGGGGATTATTTATCCACGGATTTGATTTGTATCTCATAGATGATTGGTCTGTGCAAAACAAAGACATCTTCATCTCATACATGCGACACAAATCATTTTGTTTCGTGATCTGCAGGAGCTCCTGGAGTGTGACAGTTTTCGGTAGAACTACAGCTCTCTGGTGAAGCGACCATGCAACAGTGGATGGGATCAACTGCCTGATTTTGGTAGGCTTCCATCCAAAAAGGAGGGGCCAGCGAGAATTACCGTCTGGAGTGAATTTGCGCGTCATCCGTGACGCACAAATTGGTTTATGCGACATATTCGGCAAGATATGACGCGCAAATGAAAAGAGAAGATCGAAGGAGAAGATGCATAAAGCTAAATCCTCGGGACCTGAGTGTAGTAGGGTACGAGTTTCTCTCTCCCATTGGCCAAACAACTCAAGAAACGGTTTCTTGATAGTGAGTTCTCTGGCAGAAGCTTAATAAATCTCGTTACGTGGACAATTGCGCTAAAATATGCGGGCCGGGAAAAAGCTCGAAAAAGCATTTATACTTGTTTTGGCGTAAGGGTTCTGGTTTGTTCCTTATCATCTTGGAGGATTGAAGAATTTGACAACTGTTTACGACGTACCTCCCCACGACTTGATAGCTGCCACAGCCCAGGAGCTGAAGGCGGCAGGCAAAGTTCAGCCTCCTGTTTGGGCTGAATTTGCTAAGACTGGGGTAAATAGGGAGATGCCGCCCACCAATCCAGATTGGTGGTTTGTGCGGTCGGCGTCTATCCTGCGCAGAATATATATCGACGGGCCGGTGGGCGTTTCCCGCCTCAGAACCTTTTACGGCGGAAAGAAGCGGAAAGGGGTAGCTACCGGAGCCTTTGCCAAGGGCAGCGGCTCAGTGGTAAGAGAATCCCTGCAGCAACTGGAGAAAGCCGGCTACGTGAGGAAGCTAAAGAAGGGACGCCAGATGACCCCCGCGGGCCAGGCATTCCTTGATGAAATGGCACATAAGGTCAGAAGCAAAATGCAAAGCTCGGCTGCACCCGTAGCGGAACCGGTCGCAGAATCGGCGACATAAGGTGGAGTCTGGCAAATGGCTGATGATGAGCTTGCAGATTTAAGACGAAAGAGGCTGGAGCAGATCCAAAGACAGCAGGGAGATTCGCAGATGGCGGCCGTACAGCAAGAGCAGGCCCAGCAGGAGCTGGAGTCGAAGAAAGCTGCCCTCATGAGAACCATCCTCACACCCGAGGCCCGGGAACGGCTCAATGCAATACGCATGACCAGGCCCGAGTTCGTCTCTCAGATTGAGGCTCAGCTCATCATGCTTGCTCAGAGCGGCAGGCTGCGGGGCGCGATCACCGATGAACAGCTCAAGACGATTCTCAAGCAGGCCCAGCCCAAGAAGAGAGACATTACCATTACCAGGAGATAAGTCCGGCTGTAGTATTCAGGCTATTCATGAAGGTTGCAGTCTTATTCTCCGGCGGAAAAGATAGCAGCTTGGCGGCTCTTCTGCTCGAACCTTACTTCGATGAGATAGAGCTTGTCACATTCAGCTTCGGCCATGACGATGCCTGGACAAGAGCGGCGGATGTGGCAGAAGAGCTGGGCCATCCCTTCAAGAGGGTGGTCTTTGAGACAGATGTCCTGGAAAAGGCCCTGGAGATACTGCGATCCTCGGGCTATCCCAATGATGCTCTCGATTATGTTCATCCTATTGCAGTAGAAACAATGGCGAAAGAGTGTGAATTTGTGGCGGACGGGACGAGGCGGGATGATCGCGCACCCAAGATGGGCTTTAGTGCGATCCGAAGCCTGGAAGACCGGTTGCATGTGCAATACTTGAGACCCCTGGCAGGGCTGGGTGGAAAAGCCATCAGAGCCATGGCCTCGCGCTATTTGGACTTCGAGGAGACGCTCTCCGAGAGGTATCCCGCCTCGGACTTCGAGGTAGGCCTGAGATATGAGCTTGAAAAGAGGCACGGCCAGAGGGAGATAGATCGGATCTTCCCCTCAAATCATATGCACACTAGAGTAATTCGGAGGAAGAGATTTGTCCAAGAAAATGAAAGGCAAGAAGATCAGGCTTGCCAAGGCATTCAATCAGAATCGTAGGGTTCCCTCCTGGGTCATTGTCAAGACCTTGAGGAAGGTAGTTACTCACCCCAAGAGACGACATTGGAGAAGAAGCAGCTTAGAGAGATAGACAATGGCTGACACAGAGAGAGTTTACACCATACCCTTGGGTATTGTGAAGAGCGTTCCAATTTGGAGAAGGTCCAACCGGGCCATGACTGAGGTTCGAAAATACCTTGCCCGGCACATGAAGACCCCTGTAGAGAATATAAAGATCGACCCGGGACTGAATGAGGTCATCTGGGCCAGAGGCGATATGAAGCCCCCCTTGCGCGTAAGGGTGCGCGCGGTCAAGTTCGAAGACGGCGGGGTTGAAGCGGAGTTTGCAGGTGACCGATAGACGGCTTAAGATCGCGGGCAGTTCCCTCTTGGGAGTCTTCGCCAGGTGCACAGAGAAGGTAGTCCTCGTCCCACTTGAAGTCGGGCAGGCAGATATCGAGACTCTGCAGACAGGCCTCGATGTCGAGGCTGTGCGAGTGACGGCCGGGGTAGGCTCAGTCTTGGGGTCCCTCGTCTCTGCCAACAGCAATGGATTCATTGTTACCCATCATGCCGGTGAGGAGGAATTAAAAATTCTTCGCGAGCATGGAAAGGTAACCAGGCTGCCTGCCAAGATCAATGCCGCGGGCAATGTGATTCTGGCCAACGACAGTGCCGCCCTGGTCCATCCGGGGCTATCCAGCAGGGCCTGCGAGGCCATAGCGGATACACTGGGCGTCAAGGTGGAGAAAGGCACCATCGGCGGACTAAAAACAGTAGGAATGGCTGGCGTCGCAACCAATAAAGGTCTTCTGGTGCACCCGCGGGTCACTGAGGAGGAGATCGCAGTCATAGAGGAGCTCTTCGGGCTGCCTGTGGATGTGGGCACAGTGAACCTCGGATCACCTCTGGTAGGCTCAGCGGTGCTGGCCAACAGCCACGGATACTTCGCAGGGGAAGATACAAGCGGCCCGGAGCTGGGTCGCATTGTTGATGCATTGGGTTTCCTGGAATAATTTCCGAGGGGCGAGTCTCCTGGGGTAATTCCGGGTTTAATCCTAAAATTGATGAATAATATAATACAGTAGAGTAGGGGTGGAATCGTGAGCAATTTCGAGATTAAAGGAAGGTACAAGGGAGGACTTGTCGGCAAGACCTGGCTGCCCTTCAGCAAGATTGTGGAGAGCCAGAGCGAGAAGAATGCCACCAACAAAGTCTATTCCCTCATGGGAAGCGAACATGGCCTGAAGAGGGGCCTCATTCGAGATAGACGAGGTGAAGGCAGTTGAGTAGCTCTCCTGGAGGCGAGGAGGAGGTCAGAAGACTCCTGGCCGCATACCAGCAGTATCAGGCCCAGGCTGAGAACATCATGCACCAGCTAAGCCTTACGCAGATGACGGCCGATGGTCTGGAGAGGGCTCTAGGAGCCGTCGAAGCTCTGGATGCGGCAGAAGTCGGACAAGAGATCCTTGTTCCAATCGGGTCCGGGTCGTTCATCCACGGCAAACTTGCCTCTAAGGAGAAAGTAGTTTTGAATGTAGGTGCAGGGGTGAGCGTAGAGAAGACTCCTGCCGAGACTCGTGAGATTCTGAAAGTTCGTAAATTGGAAGTTCTTGAAGGATCGAAAAAGCTCAATGAAGTGCTTGCCAAGATCGATCAAGAGATGCAGAAGATCCAGTCCATAATGCAGCAGTACGAAGACGCAGCCGCGCAGGGTCAAGGGAGCGAAGGGGTTGTTTAACCGGTTTAAGGAGAAGCTCTCGGGATTCAAAGAGGCATTATCCTCCAAGATTGCGGAGAAGGTCTCTGCAGCCGGCTTGAAGGCGGAGCCAAAATCCGGGGAAGATGAATTGAAGGCTCACGAAGCCAGGGCCATTGAAACCTCTGCAGAAAAATCTCCTGATAAATCTCCTGTCACATCTCCCGTCAAATCTCCCGATAAAAAGTCGAAGCAGAAGGCCGAGTCCCTCCGTTCTGGATCCAGTGTGACTCAAGTATTGCCATCCGAGAAAGGCGAGGCTACCAAACCCAAGAGCAGATTCTCCTTCCTGGAAAAGGCCAAGAGCCTGGTCTTTGAGCAGGAGATCATCCTGGAGGAGAAGGACCTGGACGAGCCCATGTGGCAACTGGAAATGGCTCTCATGGAGAGCGATGTGGCCCTTCCGGTGGCAGAAGAGATCGTCAGAGAGGTCAAGTCCGATCTGGTGGGAAAGAGGAAGAAGATCGGGGCAGACACGGGCAAGCTTGCCGAGGACTCCCTGAGAAAGGCCCTCATAAGCCTTCTGTCCAAGAACTATCTGGACTTCGACGAGTACATCAAGACCAAAGATAAACCTATCAAGATCCTTTTTGTGGGCGTGAACGGCACAGGGAAGACGACGAGCATCGCCAAGGTCGCCAAGTACCTGATGGACCACAGCTATTCCGTAGTTTTGGCAGCCGGTGACACCTTCCGGGCGGGCGCCATAGAGCAATTGGAAGTGCATGGCGACCAGTCTGGGTTTGAAGGTTGTCAAGCACAAGACCGGCGGCGATCCGGCGGCTGTTATCTTCGACGCCATTGAGTACGCCAAGGCGCATAACAAAGACGTCGTCCTGGCGGATACTGCGGGAAGGCTGCACACCAACATCAATCTCATGGATCAGATGAGAAAGATCGTCCGGGTGACCAAACCCGATCTGCTCATCTTCGTCGATGAAGCCATTGCAGGTAACGATGCCGTAGAGAGGGCGCGCCTCTTCAATGAGTCGGTGCCGATCGATGGATCGATCCTGACCAAGACGGATGCCGATGCCAAGGGCGGATCAGCAATATCCATAGCTTACATCACCGGCAAACCCGTGCTCTTTTTGGGCGTGGGCCAGACCTATCCAGATCTGGTGAAGTTTGAGCCGGCATGGCTGGTGGATAGGTTGATGGGTGAGGCGGAAGCT
>CAWCSK010000020.1:0-36232 GCA_963798205.1 uncultured Methanosarcinales archaeon | reverse complement strand
CTTATCGGCAATGCCCCGGGAGAGAAGAACGAGCGCTGATTGATCCGAAGATGTGCCCGAAAGCCAATAGCAACCTAAAGTTAACCATCCGATGTCACGAAGATCCATAAGAGTAAGCATTGAAGAGTCCTACATTCCAGAGATAGGACCTTCTGGGGATTATTTATCCCGGATTTGATTTTGTGTCCCATAGATGGTTTGTCTGTGCAAAACAAAGACCTCATCATCTCATACAAGCGACACAAAAATCATTCTTTTCGGTGATCTTCTGGCGGTCTTGGATGAGGCGGTTTCAGAGAACTGCGGCACTCTGATGAAGGGAAGCTCGACCAGTCTCTGCTGGAGAGAATTGCGCGTCCATCCGTGACGCACAAATTGGTTTGTGCGACATATTCCGGCAAGATATGACGCGCAAATGAAAAAATGAAATCGAAGGCGAAGATGCATAAAGCGAACCCTCGGGCCTGAATGTAGTGGGCAAGAATTCTCTCACCAACAGGCCAAACAACTCAAGAAACGGTTTCTTGATAGTGAGTTCTCTGGCAGAAGCTTAATAAATCTCGTTACGTGGACAATTGCGCTTAAATATCCGGGCCTGGAAAAATCTCGAAAAAGCATTTATACTTGTTTCGGCGTAAACTTTGTGGTTTGTCCTTATCATCTTGGAGGATTGAAGAATTGACAACTGTTTATGATGTGCCGCCCAATGAGCTGATCGATGCGGTTGCGAAGGAACTGAAGACCGCAGGCAAGGTCCAGCCTCCAGTGTGGGCTGCGTACGTGAAGACTGGGGTATACAAAGAGATGCCGCCCACCAATCCAGACTGGTGGTATGTGCGATGCGCATCTGTGCTTCGCAGGGTTTACATAGACGGGCCTGTGGGTGTGTCCCGCCTTAGGAGTTACTACGGTGGCAAGCACCGCAAAACAGTGGCAACTCCGCACTTTGCGAGGGGCAGCGGCTCCATAGCCAGAGAGGCCCTCCAGCAACTGGAGAAGGCAGGATACTTAAAGAAGCTAAAGAAAGGACGCCTGGTGACGCCCGAAGGCCAGGCTTTCCTGGATAATATGTCTCACCAGATCAAAGCAATGCAAATCTACACCTCAGGGAATCGATTCCTGAGCTTGCGACGGTATTAAGCAATGGTGGATGACGAGCTTGCAGATTTGAGACGCAAGAAGCTTGAGCAGATTCAGCGGCAGCAGATGGACTCCCAGATGTACTCCGCTCAACAGGAGCAAGCGCAGCAGGAGATGGAGGCCAAGAAGGCAGCGGTCATGAGGGCCATCCTCACACCCGAGGCAAGAGAGAGGCTGAGCAGCATTCGCATGACCAGAGCGGAGTTCGCGACCCAAATCGAGAACCAGCTCATCATGCTCGCCCAGAGCGGCAGGCTGCGTAGCGCCATAACCGATGAGCAACTCAAGGCGATCCTCAAGCAGGCTCAGCCAAAGAAGAGAGATATCAAGATCACCAGAATCTAGGTCCGCTTTTTCCTTTCATGAAAGCCGCGGTCTTTTCAGCGGCGGGAAGGATAGCGGCTTTCTGCCCTGCTGCTGGAACCATTCTTCGATGAGATTGAACTGGTCACGTTCACCTTTGGTCACGACGAGGCCTGGAAAGAGCGGCGAAGGCACGAAGAGCTGGGCCACCCCCACAGGAGGATCGCCTTCGAAGAGGGCGTACTGGACAGGGCACTGGAGATTCTGATCCTACAGGATACCCCAACGATGCCCTTAACTATGTTCATTCCATTGCAATAGAGACCTTAGCTCAAGAATGCGAATTTGTGGCAGATGGAACCAGGCGCGACGACCGCGCGCCGAAAATGAGCTACAGCGAGATACGAAGCCTCGAAGACAGGACGCAGGTACACTATTTGCGGCCACTGGCGGGCCTGGGCGGTAAAACCATAAGGGCCATGGCGTCACGCTACCTGGACTTCGAGGAAGAGCTGTCCGAGAATTATCCTGCCTCCGACTTCGAGGTTGGGCTGAGATATGCCCTGGCAGAGAGGCACGGAGCGAGAGAGGTTGACCGGATATTCCCTGGCAACCATACGCATACCAGAGTTATCCGGAGGAAGAGGTTTGTCCAAGAAATTGAAAGGGCAAGAAGATCAGGCTTGCCAAGGCATTCAATCAGAATCGTAGGGTGCCCAGCTGGGTTATAGTCAAGACCTTGAGGAACGTAGTTTCGCACCCGCACAGACGCCACTGGCGCAGAAGCAGTTTGGAGTAGGTGGACAATGGCTGATACAGAACGAGTTTACACCATCCCGCTTAGGTATTGTGAAGCACGTTCCCATTTGGAGAAGGTCCAACCGGGCCATGAAAGAGGTTAGGAGATACCTTGCCAGGCACATGAAGACCCCTGAAGAGAATGTGAAGATCGATAGTGGCCTGAATGAGGTCATCTGGGCCAGAGGAGACGAGAAGCCGCCTTTGAGGGTCAGGGTCCGCGCAGTCAAGTTCGAAGACGGCGGTGTAGAGGCAGAGTTTGCCGGTGAGCAATAAGCGGCTGCGGATCGCGGGGACCTCCCTCTTAGGGGTCTTTGCGCGGTGCACGGAGAAAGTCGTCCTGGTCCCACTTGAAGTCGGGCAGGCAGATATAGAGACTCTGCAGACCGGCCTCGAGGTCGAGGCTGTGCGAGTGATGGCCGGGGTAGGCTCAGTCTTGGGGTCCCTGGTCTCTGCTAACAGCAACGGATTCATTGTTACCCATCATGCCGGTGAGAAGGAAATGAAAATTCTTCGCGAGCATGGAAAGGTAACCAGGCTGCCTGCCAAGATCAACGCCGCGGGCAATGTGATTCTGGCCAACGACAGTGCCGCCCTGGTCCATCCGGGGCTTTCCAGCAGGGCCTGCGAGCCATAGCTGATACATTGGGCGTCAAGGTGGATAAAGGCACCATCGGCGGATTAAAAACCGTAGGAATGGCTGGTCTCGCCACCAATAAAGGTCTTCTGTTGCACCCACGGGTCTCCGAAGACGAGATCGCGGTGATAGAGGAGCTCTTCGGGCTGCCTGTGGACGTGGGCACAGTGAACCTCGGATCACCTCTGGTAGGCTCAGCGGTGCTGGCTAACAGCCACGGATACTTCGCAGGGGAAGATACGAGCGGCCCGGAGCTGGGTCGCATCGTGGATGCATTGGGTTTCCTGGAATAATTTCCGAGGGACGAATCTCCTGGGTAATTCCAGGTTTAATCCTAAAATTTGATGAATAATATAGTAGCTAGTAGCGTAGGGGTGAAATCGTGAGCAATTTCGAGATTAAAGGAAGGTACAAGGGTGGAATTGTCGGCAAGACCTGGCTGCCCTTCAGCAAGATTGTGGAGAGCCAGAGCGAGAAGAATGCCACCGACAAAGCCTTTTCCCTCATGGGAAGCGAACATGGCCTGAAGAGGGGCCTCATCGAATAGACGAGGTGAAGGCAGTTGAGTAGCTCTCCTGGAGGCGAGGAGGAGGTCAAAGACTCCTGGCCGCATACCAGCAGTATCAGGCCCAGGCTGAGAACATCATGCACCAGCTAAGCCTTACGCAGATGACGGCCGTGGTCTGGAGAGGGCTCTGGGAGCCGTCGAAGCTCTGGATGCGGCAGAAGTCGGACAAGAGATCCTTGTTCCAATTGGGTCCGGGTCGTTCATCCACGGCAAACTTGCCTCTAAGGAGAAAGTAGTTTTGAATGTAGGTGCAGGGGTGAGCGTCGAGAAGACTCCTGCCGAGACTCGTGAGATTCTGAAAGTTCGTAAATTGGAAGTTCTTGAAGGATCGAAGAAGCTCAATGAAGTGCTTGCCAAGATCGATCAAGAGATGCAGAAGATCCAGTCCATAATGCACAGTACGAAACGCAGCAGCGCAGGGTCGGAGCGAAGGGGTTGTTTAACCGGTTTAAGGAGAAGCTCTCGGGATTCAAAGAGGCATTGTCCTCCAAGATTGCGGAGAAGGTCTCTGCAGCTGGCTTAAAAGCGGAGCCAAAATCCGGGGAAGATGAATTGAAGGCTCACGAAGCCAGGGCCATTGAAACCTCTGCAGAAAAATCTCCTGATAAGTCTCCTATCACATCTCCCGTCAAATCTCCCGATAAAAAGTCGAAGCAGAAGGCCGAGTCCCTCCGTTCTGGATCCAGTGTGACTCAAGTATTGCCATCTGAGAAAGGCGAGGCCAACAAACCCAAAAACAGATTCTCTTTCCTGGAAAAGGCCAAGTCCCTGGTCTTTGAGCAGGAGATCATCCTGGAAGAGAAGGACCTGGACGATCCCCTGTGGGCTTCTGGAGATGGCACTGCTGGAGAGCGATGTGGCCCTTCCGGTGGCAGAAGAGATCGTCAAAGCCGTTAAATCCGATCTGGTAGGACAGAGAAAGAAGATAGGAGCCAACACAGGCCAGCTGGCCGAGGACGCTCTGCGAACCGCCCTGATAAGATGCTCTCCAAGAACTATCTGGACTTCGATGAGTACATCAAGACCAAAGATAAGCCCGTCAAGATCCTGTTTGTAGGTGTGAACGGCACAGGCAAGACCACGAGCATCGCCAAGGTGGCCAAGTACCTCATGGACCAGGGCTACTCCGTTGTTCTGGCGGCAGGTGACACCTTCCGGGCGGGGGCCATCGAGCAATTGGAGGTCCATGGCGAGCAGCTTGGGTTTGAAGGTCATCAAGCACAAGACCGGCGGCGACCCGGCGGCAGTGATCTACGATGCCATTGGAGTACGCCAAGGCCCACAACAAAGATGTGGTCTTGGCGGATACGGCGGGAAGGCTGCACACCAACATCAATCTCATGGATCAGATGAGGAAGATCGTCCGGGTGACCAAACCCGATCTGCTCATCTTTGTCGATGAAGCAATAGCAGGTAACGATGCCGTAGAGAGGGCGCGCCTGTTCAACGAGTCGGTGCCCATCGACGGATCGATTCTGACCAAGACGGATGCGGATGCCAAGGGCGGATCTGCGATATCCATCGCCTACATCACCGGCAAGCCCGTGCTCTTTTTGGGCGTGGGCCAGACCTATCCGGACCTGGTGAAGTTTGAGCCGCATGGCTCGTGGATAGGCTGCTGGGTGAGGCGGAAGCTTAGTGGATCAGGTGGTGCCAGCATTATATATATATATATAATATTTTTAATGTTTGCTCGGCAGCCTGAAACACGGAAAACTTACTACCGGTAAAATCGTCATCTTTAACCAGCTTCAAATTGAGTCTGCTGTTACATTCATTGCTGATTCAGACGGATTTTTTTTAGAATAGGATCAATTTTGGTTAGAATAAATTTTGACTTCAAAATATTGATACCTTCGCCTTAAATGCGCAAATGGATCAGCTCATACTCCCGTCAGATAAAAAGCAGCCCAATGAAACGGATGACTCTCGTAATTGTCCCGTAGCCACTGTTGAGCCTGCCTCAATGCAAATGCTGGTGGCACATCTTTTTCTCGCCACAACCTATAAAAGCATTCCATTAATTGAGCTGTGCTTCGGTCGTCCACAGACCATAAAGAGGACACTACCCCCGCGAATCCCGCCTGCAAGAACGCAGATGGAAGTGAAACCACCTCATCGGGAATCTCAGCTCCAACAACACCCGTCTCGCAGGCTGAAAGGACAGCCATCCGGGCTCCGGGGAACCGAAGCTGGAAGAGATCTTGGACAGTAATTCGTTCATCAGAGGCCATCAGAAGACCGCTTTCCATGGGTTCTGCCCTATTTGCTGAACCATGGCAGCAGAAATGTGCAACCTGAGCTTTATGAAGGGCTTGTAGAACCGCTTCCTTGGTTGCTTGCTCCTTATGCAGAACCTGCTTTGAAGGAAAGAAGGACTCAACGATAGAGACTTCGTGGTTGCTGTGCTTCAGGGATCGTCCTCTTGTAGGACGGGGATTGTTCACCACAAGTAGGTGTCTCGTATCAATCGTATTAGCAGTTTTGCGTGCTTGGTTTAATGTTCTGGCAGATGGGACGAAGCTAAGTGCTACTTTGTCCAAGGCATAAAGGAGCTGACCCTTTTCATTTGTCCATGCAGCATGAAGGGGAAGATGAGCAAGAGATCCGGTGGGGATTAGAATCGCGTCTAAGAAACCTTTATCCCTCAAACCACGGACAACCAGGCCTATTAGACCATCCCACAGCTTTGCAGTGATCTCAACAAGGGCCTGATAAAAACGCGTATATTCACCTTTTAGGTGCTTATGTGCGTCCGACCATTCTCTATAAATGCATTCGAGGTCTTTTTCCTTAAAATCAACCTTCCAGATGGGTTCTACAGATATAACATCTTCCCTTCTATGAATAATCAACGCCAAGCTCCCTGCCGATGTGGTTACCAGATAAACCAAGGGAGCTTTCAGACCTTTACAGGTTTCTGATATCTCCTCCCAGTCCGGTTCTGCTAGGAATCTATTGTAACCAGGTAGGGTGCGGATAATTGCAATTGCTTCCTCTAAATCTTTGTGAGCCTGAGAGAGTTCATTTCGCAAAGCTACTCTGTTCTGAGAGTTGCCCCCTACTATCTTGATATCTGCCGACTCCAACTGGCGAATGCGCAACGAAGTCTCCTGAAAATTTCTGAAAGTTTTTTCATCCTGAGTCTCAACATATTTGAGATCGGCACGGTCTCGGACCAAGGCCTCGCCAAGGCGCCTGGCCCTCCCTCGCTCCAGTGTCACTGCGGCCTCTTCTAGATGACCGAGGCTGGCTAAGGCATATGCCGCGAGACGATACAGGTCACCGTTCGCCTTCAATTCAGCATCCTTACTTGTTGGAAAGAGAGAGGACTTTTATAAATTATCGATGCAGCCTCCATTGCCTTATGATATGATTCAGAAGCTTTTTGCCAATTCATGGCATCAAAATAAATATTGCCAAGTCGGTTACCTATATCTCTGCACGGAAAAGGATGCGCGGATGGAAAATAGATCTGCAGTAGCACCCTGTAAATGCACGATAGCCTGTTCGATGTTATCCACTTTATGGCTCCTCGCTATTTTCTGTGGGTAGCAGGGTAAACCTTTATAGTAACTCCTACTAGAAAATATGCTGTGTCGATCTCACAGGAAGCCCTCTTTAAAATAGCACTGAATCTCGAAGATCCTTGGTACATCACATTAATCGATTTTAGTGCCGAAGGAAAACAACTGGATATCCACGTAGATTTCGAGTCAGGCAGTAAATTTCCTTGTGCAAAATGTGGCAAACCAAGTGTAGCGTGCATGATACTATCGAAAGAACCTGGCGTCATTTGAACTTCTTTCAGTTTAAGACCTATATCCACTGCCGTGTTCCTCGCACGGAATGCGAAGACTGCGGAGTAAAACAGGTTAAAGTTCCGTGGGCCAGAAAAGGTAGCGGATTCACGCTACTCATGGATTCTATGATAGTCTTGATGGCTCAGCATATGACTGTAACGGCGATTGCTGAGATGATTGACGAACACGATACCCGAATATGGCGGGTTTTAGAGTACTATGTTGGGGAAGCTAGATCTCATGAGGATTTTTCAAAGGTTAAATCGGTGGGCGTAGATGAAACATCAAGAGCAAAAGGACATAAATATGTTTCAGTATTTATAGATCTTGACAAATCAAAAGTTGTACATGTATGTGAAGGAAAAGATGCCTCAACGATTGAGTCGTTCAAGGACGATTTAGAGCAGCATAAAGGATCTAGCAAGAATATCAATAATTTCTGTTGCGATATGTCACCAGCATTTATATCTGGAATAAATGATACCTTCCCTAATGCATCAATAACCTTTGACAAGTTCCACGTAATGAAGCTTATGAATGACGCAATTGATAAAGTTAGGCGGGAAGAGCAATCGCATAATGCTTTGCTAAAAAACACAAGATATGTGTGGCTCAAGAATCCTGAAAACCTTACGATCAAACAAAATGAGACATTCAGATCTCTGAAAAATCTCAGACTTAAAACATTAAGAGCGTATAACATCAAACTGGCTCTTCGCGATTTCTGGAATCAAAATCCGCTTTCGGCGGAAGGCTACCTCAAACGCTGGTATTTCTGGGCAACACATAGCAGACTCAATCCTGTAATCGATTGCGCTAAAACCATAAAGCAGCACTGGAATGGGGTAACTAATTATATTAAAACTAAAATCAATAATGGTATCTTGGAAGGAACTAATAGCCTCATTCAGGCGGCTAAGGATAGTGCAAGAGGCTTTAGATCAACAAAAAATTTTATTATTACTATTTATCTTCGGACAGGAAAACTTGAATTCAATTTACCCACATGAAACAGCGAAGGAACCCACTTTATTTCCTTGGACTCGATTAATGAATGCATTTGCAAGGTTATCTTGGACCATGGCCCAATCTACAGGAAAATCCTCGTAGGTATATATCTGTAGAGCCTGCTGGCAATGTTCGATTGCCTGTTCGATGTTTTCTGCCTTGTCACCTCGGATACGATCTACGTAAGCGGTTCCCAGGTCAAGCTGGGTCATGGCCCAGTCGGCTGGGAAGTCCTCACGGGTATAAACCTCCCGAGCTTGTTGGCAATGTTCAATTGCCTGCTCGATGTTATCTGCCTTGTCACCTCGGATACGATCAATGAAGGTGACTCCTAGGCCGACATGGACCTTGGCCCAATCGATAGGAAAGTCCTCGTGGGCATAAACCTCCTGGGCCTGCCGGTAATGCTCAATTGCCTGCTCGATGTTATCTGCCTTGTCACCTCGGATGCGATCGCCGTAAACAAATCCCAGGTCAAGCTGGGTCATAGCCCAGTCGGCTGGGAAGTCCTCACGAGCGTAGACCTTCAGGGCCTGTTGGCAATGTTCGATTGCCCGCTCAATATTCTCTGCCTTATCACCCCGGATACGATCGATGAAGGTAACACCCAGGTTAACATGGGTCCTGGCCCAATAGATAGGATTGCCCTCGCGGGTATAAACCTCTAGAGCCTGTTGGCAATGTTCGATTGCCTGCTCGATATTTTCTGCCTTGTCACCTCGGATACGATCGCCATAGACAACCCCTAGTCCGATCTGGGTATTGGCCCAGTCAGCTGGGAAGTCCTTGCGGGTATAAACCTCTAGAGCCTGTTGGTAATGCTCAATTGCCTGCTCGATGTTCTCTGCCTTGTCACCTCGGATACGATCTATGTAGGTGGCTCCAAGGTCAAGCTGGGTCATGGCCCAGTCGGCTGGGAAGTCCTCACGAGCGTAGACCTCCAGGGCCTGTTGGCAATGTTCGATTGCCTGCTCGATGTTCTCTGCCTTATCACCTCGGATACGATCTCCATAGGCAATTCCTAGGTCAACATGTACCTTGGCCCAGTCGGTAGGAAGGTCCTCGCGAGTGTAAATCTGCAGAGCATGCTGGTAGTGCTCAATTGCCAGTTCGATGTTCTTGGCTGTGTCATCTCGAATACGATCGCTATAGACAAGTCCTAGTCCCACTTGTGTCATGGCCCAGTCGGCTGGGAAGTCCTCGCGGTTATAAACCTTCAAAGCCTGTCGGTAATATTCGATTGCCTGCTCGATGCTATCTGCCTTATCACGTAGGATATGATCTTTGTAGGCAAATCCCAGGTTGACATTTGTGAGAGCCCAATCATTGCCAGGGAAGTCCTCACGGGTGTAAATCTGCATAGCATGCCGGTAATGCTCAATTGCTCGCTCGATGTCCTCCGCCCTATTTCCCTTGATGCGATCGCATAAGGCATCGCCCATATCATTCTGGGTTTCTGCCCAATCTGTCGGAAAATCCTCGCGCGTTCTTACCTCTAGTGCCAGCTTGTAGTGCTCAATAGCCAGCTCGATGTTCTCCGCCCTATTTCCCTTGATGCGATCGCATAAGGCATCGCCCATATCATTCTGGGTTTCTGCCCAATCTGTCGGAAAATCCTCGCGCGTTCTTACCTCTAGTGCCACTTTGTAGTGCTCAATAGCCAGCTCGATGTCCTCCGCCTGATTTCCCCTGATGCGATCGCATAAAGCATTGCCCAGACCATTCTGGGTTTCTGCCCAATCTGTCGGAAAATCCTCGCGCGTTCTTACCTCTAGCGCCAGCTTGTAGTGCTCAATAGCCAGCTCGATGTTCTCCGCCTGATTTCCCCTGATGCGATCACATAAGGCGTCGCCCAGACTACTCTGGGTTTCTGCCCAATATTCTGGAAAATCCTCGCGCGTTCTTACCTCTAGCGCCAGCTTGTAGTGCTCAATAGCCAGCTCGATGTTCTCCGCCTGATTTCCCCTGATGCGATCGCATAAGGCGTCGCCCAGACTATTCTGGGTTTCTGCCCAATCTGTCGGAAAATCCTCGCGCGTTCTTACCTCTAGCGCCAGCTTGTAGTGCTCAATGGCCCGTTCGATGTTTTCCGCCTGATTTTCCCAAAGTACTTCGACCTAGGTTTCCACCAGTTGTACATTTCGTTCTGCTCAACCAACAACAGTTTCTGGCTAAAATTCGAGGCAATATTGATGATACTAGGCTGGATTGCCCTGTATTTGTATCTCTTTTTGATGAGACCTCTTAGAGCCCTAGAATTTTCATAAATCTCTAAAATCTGCGATTTTTTAGAGATTTGAAGACTCTTTTTCCGCCCTTCTTATCTATATATTTCAATTCGAATTCTAATAGTAATAATAAAAAAAAGCCTGTGCTTAAGCCAACAGTAAGAGGATCTCCCCTCAAAGCTGGCCTATCTATGGCTTCCTCTACTTTGGACGTGTAGCAGTCTTGCTCGACCATGAACAAAAGGACGTTCCTTGCGACTCTTGCCTTCTGATTCTCGTTATCAGATAAATTTTTTAGAGGACCGACTAGCTCTGGCAAGGCGGTACCCAGCATTTCCAAGGCCCCTCGATCATCTGGGATTGCAGTCAGCTTTCCTTCCATCTTTGCTTGCTCACCCATCCAACTTGCCATGTAACTAAATGCATCCAAAGCTTCTTCGTCTGAAATTTTCGAGACCCTATTTCCTAAATCCATCTCAGTCATATTCCCTCCTTCCCTCAATAGCGCTCTATTTATTAGACTTTTTGGAATGCCAAAATTGTTTTCTGAGAATGTCATTATAGGGCGTTATTCATGAGATTCTACCTATTCCATAATTTCTTAGTTCATTTGCCTTTGCTTCGGCAGGACCAATTACTTTCTCTTCGAGTGAGGCAAGCAGCTCTACTTGGGTCTCATATTTGTATATCTTAAGAACCCATGGATACCTTCTGATATGCTCAAATAACCCATATTCTTCATCTGAGCTGAGTATCAGAGGTTGAACTGCTACAGATGGAAGCTGCGGGACTATGCATCTAATTCTGCCGAGATACTTCTGGCATTTGAGATGTCAGCGATGATGAATCGAGACATATGGGCGAGGATGGAAACGGTCTCACGTATATCGCGGCTCGCAGGTTCTTTGAAATCAAATAGAACAGGTAAATAGCCTCGATTCCGGATCTCTCCTCTAATGGCTTCGAGTACAAGCCTTCGATCATCTGTGAATCTGCCTAAAATCAGTACAACTCTTGATGTTATAGTATCAATTACATCACGGATCTTCTCATTGTGGAGTAGGACATAGATGAATTGTGCCACTTCCAGGTTGTCGACTGTGATTATAGGCTCATTTTCAGGAGTAATGACCAGATCCTTCTGTATGGTATCCTTCAAATTCACTCCCCAAGCTGAAATTCCGTAGATGCCGCATCCCGTAAGATTCGCTTTTTCAAGTTTTGCTTGGATAAGGTTTGACTCGCTGAGGTTAGCTTCGGTAAGGTCTGTACCATTAAGTCGTTAACGGAAGATAAAATATCCAATTTTCATCTGTGTCGCCCAAAAAATCGCTATCGAATGCAAGCTAATTCCAGACATAGCCTTTGGAAATGCGCAAATTATCTCCCGTTGACCCCTAAGGTTCGCCCTGTTGAGATTTGCCCTGGTGAGATTAGCCCCATTAAGTTTAGCTCTAGTAAAATTTGCTTGAATGAGGCTAGCTCCAGTGAGGTTCACTTGACGTAGGTCTATCTTGCTGAGTTCTATACGCTCATTAGGATTTTCTATCCTCCAAAAGTTATTCCAATACTTCAGCCCTTGCTGAAGAAGTCTAATCTGATCCTCATTTGCCATAGAAATCTAAAGGGTTTATGTTTCATTGTATAAACTTCTTTAGCACTATATCAGGAAACGATCTTAGAGCTCGGTTTCGATCACTGACCAACCGTCTACTCTCAAATTCTATCTTCAGCCTCTCGTTATTCACCTTCTTCCTATGGCGATTTTTGGCCAACGGCTCGATCGGACCAGAGCCCTTCCACCGGTTGCAGTAGTCGCAATGAAAAGGAAGGGCTCGGATCTTGCCAGGATCTGCGCCATGTCGGACCGGATGGTTCGAGCAAGGGCCGGGCGCGGGCGCATATCCGGGCGCGTTTGCATGAGGATGATAAGCTAGGCTCTGCTGGTTTATGGATAATTAGGATTGTTCCCCTTGCTCAAACTTGATTCCCGGCTTTCCGGATCAGATCCGCCGTCTCTTCCATCGATCTTGGTTCACTCAGAGCCGCAAGCCTCCGGGGCGACTCCTGAAAGAGCTCCAGGGCGTTGAAGAACCTATCCAGAACATCTCCGCTGTAGGTCGGAACCAGGAAGATGTGCGTATGAGGAATTCTTCTGCCGCGAGCATACATGCAGACAAAGTCCGGCTGGAGGGAGTGCATCATCTTCTCAGCCACAATCTTCGCCACCCGGAAGAGACTGGCGTTCTCTTCAAGGGATAGCTCGTGCCACCAGGGAACATGCCTCTTGGGGATCACCAGAGCCTGGCCTCTCGATAAGGGATTGATATCCAGAATGCATAGAGTCAGATCGTCTTCGTAGATCTTATGAGAAGGGGCTCTTCCTCCTACAATCTCGCAAAAGACGCAGGCCTCTTCAGAATTCTCGTCCATCTCTTTCCCATCTCTCCAGCTATGCTGCAAGGATAGAAAATACTGACTATTGTTTCCTCTTCGCCCAACCTTAATAAAGAAGGCTGCAAAGGGCGAAGCGTGGTATATCATGTCATTTGAGATCGAAAGAATTCATGCTCGTGAGATCCTGGACTCGCGAGGAAACCCAACTGTAGAGGTTGATGTCTAGACTTGCTGCGGCTTCGGACGGGCGGCGGTACCCTCTGGCGCGTCTACAGGAACCCACGAGGCCCTGGAACTCCGCGACGGCGGGCGACAGATACGGTGGCAAGGGCGTCCTAGAAGGCGGTCAAGAACGTCAATGAAGTCATTGCGCCCGAGATCCTGGGAATGGATGCCTCCGCCCAGCGGGAGATCGATGAGCTCATGATCGAGCTGGACGGCACGCCGAACAAAGCAACCTGGGAGCCAACGCCATCCTAGGTGTCTCCCTGGCCGCGGCCAAGGCTGCAGCCTCATCGATCGGGATTGCCGCTGTACAGGTACCTGGGCGGCGTGAACACGTGCCACGCTGCCCATTCCCGTCCTTCAACGTCCTGAACGGCGGCCAGCACGCCGGAAACGAGCTGTCCATTCAGGAGTTCATGATCCAGCCCGTCGGCGCCAAGACCTTCAGCGAGGGACTGCGCATGGGCAGCAGAGACCTATCACGCCCTGGGAAAGATCCTGCAGGGAAAGTACGGCGTGGGCGCCACCAACGTCGGCTATCGAGGGCGGATATGCCCCGCCCCTTAAAAGGACCCGGGATGCTCTGGATGCCATCATGAGCGCTCTGGATGTCACCGGCTACGGCGAGGAGATCAGGATCGGCCTGGACTCCGCAGCCTCCAGCTTCTACATGGACGGCGGCTACTCGGTGGATGGAAACCGGCTGACGCCCGGGGAGCTTCTCGATTATTATGTAGATCTGGTCAACACCTATCCCATCATTTTGCTGGAAGACCCCTTCGAGGAGGAAGCCTACGATGACTTTGCCAGGCTGACAGCCAAGCTCCCGGGCACGATAATAGTAGGAGACGACCTCTACGTCACCAACATAAAGCGCCTGGAGAAGGGCATCAAGATGTGCGCCACCAATGCCCTGCTGCTCAAGCTCAACCAGATAGGCTCCGTCTCCGAGGCCTTTGATGCCGCACAGATGGCTTTCCGGGCAGGATGGAAGGTCATGGCCAGCCACCGCTCCGCGGAGACGGAAGATTCGGCTCTGGCAGATGTGGCGGTGGCACTGGGATGCGAACTGATCAAGACCGGCGCGCCAGCCCGGTCCGAGCGCACAGCCAAGTACAACCAGCTGCTGAGAATCCAGGAGGAACTGGACGAGGCAGCAAGCTATACCGTTATTTAGACAGCATATCTCATATCTGCTAGGTTCGAGCTTTCCCTTGCGAAAATCGAGGGAAAGCGGCAATTTTTTCGGCAGACCAATTCAGGCTCGAAACATCTATACTCGATCAGTGCCCTGAAGCTTTCATGGATTACTCATTCAAGCGCGGCTTCAAGCCAGATATGGATCGAATTCAAAAGGCACTGGAAGAAGAATTTCCGGTTGATATAAAACAAGAGACGGGCTCGCTCTTTCTTTGTTTCGGAGCCCTGAAAAGCATCCATGTATCGATAAACGGCAAGAAGCTCAATGTAACCACAGAGTCGGAACTCGGCGTAAGCGACGCGGTCGCCCTGGATACCAACAAGCGCTTTCGAAATTTCCTGGAGAAGGCTACGGGCTATACCGCTAAACAGAGGCTGCAGATGGCTAAAAAAGAGGCAACACAGGGAGCGGACTGAAAGCCTATGAGCTCGGGGCGGAGCTCGTACGCGGCAGATGAAAATCGAGAGCTTTGACATCATTAACTCGATTTGTATGCAAAAAGTCGGAGATCAGTATAGCCTCAGCTTCCCTTGGACGAACTCCTCCACCATCTTGCCGGTGCTCTCCAGCCAGTAGTCGATAATGGAGTTCACCTCTGCTTCCATTTTTGGTGTCATCCGCAAATCGCCCGATATTTGCACTCCGCGGAGCAGTGGCTGGCTGATGGGCGAGCCGATCTTGCTGACCAGAGTGACATAGGCCTCTTTCACTCCGTCCAGTCTCGGCGATCTCGCTTGCCGCCCTCTGAGCCAGAACATTGTAGATCTTTCCTACGTGGCTCACCGGATTCTTTCCGGCAATCGCCTCCATGGTCATGGGCCGCATGGGCGTTATCAGCCCGTTGCCGCGATTGCCCCGGCCCGTGGCTCCATCGTCGCCCATCTCTATGGAGGTGCCTGTTACCGTCAAGATAGATGTTCTCGCCGTTGTCTGCGCATTCACATGAGTCCTCGGTTTCGCACCTTCGCTTTCCTCATGACCGCCTCTAAAACCCTGGCCTTTGCCTCCATCGTACTCTTCTATCGAGCTGATGTACGGTCAACCATGGCCGCGGCAACTATCAGCGAAAGTCGTCTCCCATGCGCACGGCCATGAACTTGTTGTCTTCCCCAACGCCCGGACCTAGCCTACCTCCTTCTCCAGATCCAGAACCATCTGCTCCGTTTTGCTCAAAGGCGCATATCCAACTCCGATTGAAGTATCGTTGGCCCCACTGCCAATGAGGCTTCTAAGCTCCGGCGCACCTTCTTCGACCCTGGGCTCGACCCGGTAATTGCAACAGGTTCTTCAGGGTCTTCTGGAAATGGAGGCAACAGTCCTCGATGATCTCGTTCAGCGCCTTTCCCGATGGCCTGGTTGCCCTTCCACCAATTACCACAGAGGGTGGCATCAGCATCTTGCCGCCTCCAAATTGCGGCGCGCTTTTGCCGGCTATTATCAGAACCTTATCCACGTTGTGATGGAGGATCTGGCCGTATTCATCCAGATAATGCTTGATAGATCCCTTGAGATGGCCTCAGAGATGCCGTCCGCCAGAGTGTCCGGATGGCCGATGCCTTTGCGCTCCACAACCTCAAAAGGAGGAACGGACATACTTCTGAGGGTTATCATTTAAACCACTGAATATAATGTGGGCATTCAAGATTAATATCTTTCGAAAATTGGCCCTGACGTCACTCTGATTCATCTATTCCACAGATTTCAGAGCCGATAATGGCCAGCAAGCATCGGCTGATTACTCACGGATCATCGACATCCCTGTTGCAATCTCCAAGACTCATAATTCCGGCCATTCCGACTCTTGGGCATGAGTTTATATGCTTGAAAAACGCAGGTCTTTTTTATATGAGTGAATCAACGGCCTTTTCTGGTCAAGACACGATTCAGGAGTCATTCGCAAAAAGGATAGCCGCTCTCGAATCCGATACCAAGAACTCGCCGAAGAGCTGGAGACCACAAGGATAGAGAGGGAAGAGATAAGAGCAAAGCTCTTCGAATCCCTCATTGCCAATAAAAAATATCTGCGCGAGGTGGAGAGGCTTAAGAAAGAGAATATTCTCCTCAAGAGGATGCCGCTGTTTCTGGCCACGGTGATGGAGATGGGAGCGGACTATGTCCTGCTGAGGCAGCACGGCAATAACCAGGAGTTCATAACCACTGCTCCGCCAGAGCTGATGGAGAAGCTCGAGCCCAACACCCGCGTTGCAATAAACAACTCTCTGACCATAGTTCGCATTCTCGATCGATCCGTGGATGTCAGGGCCAAAACCATGGAGCTGATCGAGCTTCCGGATGTCTCCTACGAACAGGTTGGTGGGCTGGAGAGCCAGATCCAGGAGATCAGGGAAACAGTCGAGCTGCCGCTGACCAATCCCGAAATCTTCACCGATATCGGCATCGAGCCGCCCAGAGGCGTCCTGCTATACGGCCTGCCGGGAACCGGCAAGACAATGCTGGCCAAGGCCGTGGCCCACGAATCCAAGGCCACCTTCATTCACATGTCCGGCTCAGAGCTGGTTCACAAGTTCATAGGCGAAGGTGCCCAGCTCGTTCGCGATATCTTCCAGATGGCCAGCGAGAAAGCCCCGCAGCATCATATTCATCGATGAGATAGATGCTGTCGGAAGCATCAGGACCCACGACGGTACGACCGGAAGCGCTGAGGTCAACAGGACCATGATGCAGCTCCTGGCGGAGATGGATGGCTTCAGAACCAGGGGAGACATCAAGATCATCGCAGCGACAAACAGAATAGATATCCTCGACCCCGCGCTTCTTCGGCCGGGACGGTTTGACAGGATAATCGAGATCCCCATGCCTTCTTTAGAAGGCCGGCTCAAGATCCTGGAGATTCACGCCAGGAAGATGAAGAAGGCTGCGGACGTAGACTTAGCCGAGATCGCAAAGCAGACCGAGGAGGCAAGCGGAGCCGACCTGAAGGCCATTGTGGTCGAGGCGGGCATGAATGCTCTGAGAAGAAATGCGACCTCCGTGCCAGAGACGACTTCGAAAAAGCCATCAGAAAGGTACTCGGGGATGAGGTCGAAGGATCTGAAGAAGCCCTGCGGATGTTCTCGTAAGCGGCAATTTGCCGCTTTATAATCCTTTATGGATTTGCATGGATTTATACAGGTCTGTTAAATATTACCTTTTATAGAAACTTTTAAGTATGCTTTTTCTGTTCTTCCTATGATGGATCTCTCTGCAGCAAAGACTTGGCTGATCCTTTATATCTGGCCATCAGATTCAAAATCGAGTCGATTGACTGCAGGGAAGCACATCGATCTGGTCCCTCTTCATGTTCTGGCAAACACTTCGACGACATAGATATCGCATCTATTTTATCAATTTGATAATAATTATTCTGATCATTCTCTTCACCTATCTGCAGTGCGTTTTGCGGACCGCATACTCGAAAATTACATTCCCAAGGTGGTACACAAGGTCGAAATGAAGATGGATGAGACCATGCAGCTCATGATAAGAAGGCTGGTCTCAGCTACCATCTATTTGATGGGCCTGATGCTCATCATCCTTCAGATACCTCAACTACATAACCTGGCAACGGCGATGCTGGCCGGTGCAGGCATCGCTGGCCTGGCCATCGGCTATGCCTCCAAGGACTCCCTGTCCAACTTCACATCGGGCATCTTCATCGCCCTCTTCCAGCCCTTCAGGGTGGGGGATTTTGTGGACTTTCGGAGCGGATTATGGACAGGTAGAGGATCTGACGCTTAGGCATACGGTAATTCGCACCTCGGACAACAGAAGAATCATTGTGCCAAACAACATCATGAGCATGGAACCCATCATCAACTGGACCATCAAAGAGCCGGAGATTATCTGGATGGTGGACTTCGATCTGGAGAAGGCGGGAGATATCGATAGAGCCAGGGAATAATCTTCGAGAAGGCCGCAGCAATCCCCATGGTGCTGAAAGACAGACCGATAAAAGTGCTGCTAAGCAATTCCAAGTACTCGGAGCTAACCTTGAGCTTGAGGTAACCATCCCTGGGCGAAAGATGGCCAAAGTGATATGCAGCGACATAAGAGAGGCTGTAAAGAAAGAGTTTGAGGTGCAGGCATACCTCCCGCACCCACGCCTTAGCCCGTAAATAACCCGGATTCCGGGGATCTATTCCGTGGATATATCCTAGTCGGATGGTTTATTGACACTCTTTTCGAGATTATCCTCTGAAGCGGCTCAATCTGGCCCCGCTTTGCGCTTATGGGGGCTATCTTTTCCGACCATTGGCTCCAGGGAGGCAGCATGCCCAGCCTCTCCAGATCAGGTCCAGCACCCATCCAGGTCCACCTTGGCTATGCTGTCCATCTTGTTGGCAGCCACGACCGTATCCAGCCCCAGGTCATTCAGGAACTCGTAGAGCTCGATCTCAAAGGGCACCTCTCCCCGGCCCTCCCAGCGGTCGGCAATGTCAAGAAAAGAGGCAGCATCTATCACCTGCACCGCCAGGAGGATCTCCTCGGCATGCTCCTCAAAGTAGTGAACTATCAGATCCTTGGTCCTCTCCTGTTCGGCTTTAGTTGTTTTGAACATGAAGCCGTAACCGGGCATATCCACATAGAAGACGTTTCCGACCTTGTCTTGAAATGGTACCGGGTGATGCCCGGGCGCTTCCCTATCCGGACTTTCGTTCCGGTAAGCTCCGAAAAAAGAGTGGATTTGCCGACATTGGACCTGCCGATCAGGACGATCTCCTTGGACATGGAACCCAGAGGAAGGGCAAGCTTGAAAAGGATGTCTATCTGAATTGGCGCCGTAATGATGGAATCAGAAAAAGATCCCAAAAAAATCGCCCTTTTGCTCCTCAAGGCCACGGCACTGACGGACGAGCAGGTATTCAGGGAGCTGGATGCACCAAAATACACCTCCGTGGATTACGTCCGCATGGCCTGCCACATTCTGCTCAAGTGCCATAGGTGCGGGACATGCTGCACTACCGGCGACCCCATCAGGCTGCTGCCAGAAGACGCAGCCCACCTGGCAAAGCACCTCAAGATTCCCATCGACAAGGCACTCAAGAAGTACACCATTCCAGACCCTGACAGGCCGGGTGTCCTGGACTTCAAGCACATCCTGCCCTGCAAATTTTATGATGCGGGGGCGAAGGGCTGCAAAGTTTATGAGCTGCGTCCCTGGTCCTGTCGCATCTTTCCGTTCCTCGGAATCTACGGGTCTGAGAATCAGATCAAGGTTAATGAGTCCTGTCCGGGATCGGTGGAGACGATGAAGATCCTGACGGAGGCTGTGGAAGAGGCTCGCAAGGCTCAAAGAGACTCTGCCTTGGATTCTGCTACGGTCGATCCCGATGAGGTAAGGGCGGCCAAGAAATGGTTAAGGGGCGCGCTGGATTCGATTTAAATACATTAAAAACGAAAATTTATTTTAATATATAAAGCATGTGATGATGAGATGTAGCAAATATACTCGATTGCAAGAACTGGCTCTATATCTCCTGCTTAAAGACCTCCGTCAGCGAGTCCTTGGCCTTCTTCATCACTTCCGTGGGGCAGGTCTTGTAAGCCCGCTTTAATGGTTCCACCGCCCTCTCGTCGGCAATCTCGCCCAGGCTCCAGGCTGCCCAGGCCCGGACCTCCTCGTCCTCCTGGCCGAACATGACCTCGACCAGAGCCTCCAGCGCTTTGTTGTGGCCGATCTCGCCCAAAGCCGTCACGGCAGTGTAGCGAACCTGCCAGTCGCTGTCCTTCAACGCGGGAAGCGCAAGATCGCAGGCTCTCTCGCCTTTTATCTTTCCCAGGGACTTCAGAGCTTCAGATCTCACATTTGGCTCAGGATCCTGCAGTGCTAGAGAGAGGCTGTCCAAAGCCTCATCACAGGCAAACTCCCCCATGTAAGCCGCGGCTCTGCGCCGAACCTCCGGGTCTTCGTCGTTCAGCAGCCTGGCCGCATCCGCCATTGATTCAATGTCTCCAATTTTTGCGAGACCGGTCACGGCCATGCCGCGGATCTCGGGTTCGCTATAGCTCAATAGTTCTCGAAGCGCCTCCGCGGCCTTCAGGCTCCGCAGCGCCATTGACGCCCGCAGACGCACATCTTTGGAGCTGTCTCGCTTCATGGCCAGGACCAGCGGCTGTATTGCATCCGCGCTCCCAAGGGCCTCCAGCGCGGCCGCGCACCATTCGCGAACTACATGATCCGGATCGTTGAGCATGGCCCGGCAGAGCGGCTCCACGGCTCTGGGGGACCCCGTCTTTCCCAGGACCCAGGCGGATTTGTATCGCAGGTCGGAGAACTCGCCATTCTCCAGGGCGCTGGCAACGTCGTCTACGGCATCTTCACCCAAATTCACCAGGGCCCATGCCGCCTTCTGGCGTTCAAAGTAGTCATCGCTCTGGCCGAGCACCCTGACCAGTTCAAGAGCCTTGTCCATACGAATTCATCGGCACAGCCGTCTTTTAAGCTTTGCTGAAAGGAATATCAACTGAGTAGGAGAGAGTCTGGAAAAGAAGGAAAGAAGGCATTTCGGGAAGAAAGTTATATTGAAGAAGCTGCACGGCATGTAATGCTTTAGCCACAAAAGACTTCTCTGGCAAATAGAAGATCATGGGACTGAAAAATGGGATACCTCTTCGGACCGGTGCTCTCTCGCCGCCTGGGCCTCTCCATGGGCGTGGACCTGCTCAAGTACAAGACCTGTAACCTGGACTGCATTTACTGCGAGCTGGGCAGAACCAGATGCCTAACCACCTGTCGTGACCGTTTTGTGCCGCCGCAGAAAGTCCTGCAGGAGATCCGGGCCAGGAGGAGTGAGCCCTTTGATCATCTCACCTTTGCGGGATCTGGTGAGCCGACGCTGAGCCTGGACCTCGGGATTATAGTGGCAGAGGCCAAGAAGATAGTTGAGGCACCTGTGGCTGTGATCACAAACAGTACCCTTCTTACCAGCCCCGTCGTTCGACGGGAGGTGGCAAATGCGGATGTGGTTTTGCCGTCTTTGGATGCTGCTTCTGATAAGTCCTTCCGGGCCATAAACAGACCGGCTTCAGATCTCAAGATCGATAAAATAATTCAGGGGCTTAAAGACTTCCGGAAAGAGTTTTCCGGAGAGATCTGGCTGGAGGTGATGCTGGTGAAGGGCATCAATGATCGCGATGCAGAATTGATCGCCAGAGCTGCTAATCCACAGAGCCGGACCGAATTCAGCTCAATACCGTGGTCAGGACACCGGCGGAGCCGGTCGAGCCCTTGAGCGAGGAAGAGATGAAAAAGATGCTCGATATCTTCCCAGGCGCCGAATTGATTCCGGATTGGGACTGGAGCGTTCCGCCTGTGACTCGCGATCAGTTATTGGACCTGCTTTCCATTCGAGCCCTGCACCCTGGAGGAGATCTGCGGTCGTTTGGATTTGACGAGCAGCGACGCCATCAAATACTGCAAGATCATGGAGCGCGATGGGTTGATCTCAAGGAGGCTCTGTGGCGATAAACTCCGGTTTCAATGCAGCAGTAAATGCAAATCATAAGCAATCGCAGCCAATTATATTCAACTAGTATAATCAGTAATGATATTTAATTATGTATTAATACTAACTATTGTTATACCAACCATAATAAACAAAGCTAACCAACTACCAGTGGATGATTTTCAATGACTGAAGTGAATGAGAAATGCGATTCCTGCTCCCAAAAGGGCTCCTGCAAGGATAAGGACGCAGGAAAGGATGGCACATGCATAGTTGATCGCATGGCCAGGATCAAGCACAAGATCATCATCGCCAGCGGCAAAGGCGGTGTAGGCAAGAGCACCATATCTGTCAACCTGGCCCGTGCTCTGCAGATGAAAGGCTTGCGGGTAGGCGTTCTTGATGCCGACATCACCGGCCCCGATATTCCCAAGCTCCTCGGAATAGAAGATCAGAAGCTGATGCAAGGATCGGAGGGAATCGAGCCCGCTGACGCCAGAGGCATCAAAGCAGCGTCCATGGCTCTAATTCTCTCCAGCCGGGAAGCGCCTGTGGTCTGGCGCGGGCCGATGAAGATGGCCGCCATCAAGCAGTTCATCCAGGATGTCAACTGGGGCGACCTGGATTTTCTCATCGTTGACTTGCCTCCGGGCACGAGCGACGAGCCGCTCAGCGTGCTGCAGCTCATCCCCGATCTGGCGGGTGCGATAATCGTGACAACTCCCCAGGAGGTCTCCCTGCTCGATTCACGGAAAGCGGTGAACATGGTCAAGGCCATGAAGCTGCCAGTGCTCGGCATCGTCGAGAACATGAGCGGCCTCAAGTGCCCTCACTGCCAGGAGACCATCAACATATTCAGCAGCGGTGGCGGCGAAAGAATGGCGGAGGAGATGAATGTACCGTTTTTAGGGGCCATACCCATCGATCCACAGGTCTGCGCAATGGGCGACAGCGGGCAGACTTTTGCGGGGTGCAAGACCCAGGCGGGAGAGAGCTTTGCAGGGATCGTGGAGAGATTGCTGGAGATGTTCAATTAGCGGAAGCAAAAGCGCATGATTTTATACCTCCGGCTCCCTGGAATGTAGCGATGCATCGCATACTGGTCAGCAACGATGACGGCGTTTATGCCTCCGGCCTGCAGGCAGCCGCGAAAAGCGTGCAGGGTCTGGGAGATGTAACAGTAGCTGCTCCCTCCAGCCAGAAGAGCGGCGTGGGAAGATCGATTTCGGTATTTGAGCCGCTGCGGTATGCGGAGGTGAACCTGAACGGCTTCAAGGCCTATGCCGTCACAGGAACACCAGTTGATTCCGTTATCATTGGCATCTTTGCCATCCTCAAGGAGCTGCCAGATCTCGTCGTATCTGGAATCAATGTGGGCGAGAACATCAGCACCGATACCGTCACTACCAGCGGAACCATCGGCGCTGCCCTGGAAGCGGCGAGCTACGGCATTCCATCCATTGCCGCATCCATTCAGGCCGTTGATCAGGGCGATAAATTCGACATGCACCACGGATCCAAGCACAGCTTTGAGGTGGCGACAAAAGTTCTGCGCCGCGTAGCGATCAAAGTCCTGGAACATGGCCTTCCCGAGGGCGTGGACCTCCTGAACCTGAATGTTCCAGTCGATGCCACAGAGGAGACGGAGATTGTAGTCACGAGGCTGGCGCGCAAGATCTTCAAGACCACCGTGCAGGAGCGCTTCGACCCCCGGGGCCGGCCCTACTACTGGATTGATGGCGATCTGATCTGCTGCGATGAGGAGGGGACGGATGTGCAGACCATCTATCAGGACAAGAAGATCTCCCTGACACCGCTCACGCTGGACTCGACCGCGAGGATCGACTTCAAGCAGATCGAAAATCTATTCTGAATTTCTAAAAATTTTATAATTTAGATTTCGGGAATGGTTTTAAAATTTTATAATATATGGTTTTCTGGAAATCGGTTTTCAAAACACTCCATTATCCCTAAATCACTCCCTTGGTGCTGGGAATGCCTGTGCCCTCTCACTGCCACAGCCTGGCGGAGGGCAAATCCCAGGGCCTTGAAGATGCTCTCCATCTTGTGGTGGTCGTTCTCGCCGTAAAATCGAATGTGCAGTGTCAGCCTGGCGCCCACACAGATCGCCTCCAGGAACGGCTGCAGGAGCTGCACATCAAAGTCGCCTATCCTCTCGCCCCGAAACTCTCCGGCGATGACCAGATAAGGCCGGCCGCTGAAATCGAGGGCCACATCGGCCAGAGCCTCATCCATGGGCACAGACGCGCTGCCATAGCGGCGAATTCCGCTGCGGTCCGCCAGGCTGCTGTCCAGGGCCTGGCCGATGGCGGCCCCCAGGGCTTCGGTCTTATAAAAGCCCGGCTCCGCCTGCACCGTCAAGTCCAGCTGTCCGGTCCTGGCCAGGGCCGTGAGCATGTGATCCAGGAATCCCGATCCTGAGCGGACAGACGCCTTTCCGGATCCATCCAGATCCAGATCTGCCGAGGCCTTGCCGCCCCTAAACTCTGCGTTTGCAGCACCCTTTCTCATATCATCACCATATCATCATCACCATCAATATCACATCTCTATCTCTCACTGATTTCCTCTCTCCTCTCGAAGCGCCTGCAGAGTCCCGCGCACGCTCAGTTTTCCTGTATAGATGGCCGTGCCCGCCACGGCGCCGGCTGCGCCGACCCCGCGCAAGGCCAGGACATCCTCGACAGAGGTAACGCCACCTGCAGCGACCACCGGGATCTTCAGCGCCTGTACCAGAGCACGGGTGGGCTCAAGGTCGACTCCCCGCTCGCGGCCCTCAACGTCGATGTTGGTGAAGAGGATGGAGCCCGCGCCCTTCTCCATGAAGAGCTTTCCCAGGTCCACTGCCTTCTTGCCGAGCGTTCTCTGCCAGCCTTCCGTGGTTACATCTCCCCGCCTGACGTCCAGTGCTACCATGATCCTCTCCGAGCCGTGCTCTTCCGCCAGTTGGGAGACCATCTCCGGATCCTTCAGGGCAGCGGTACCCAGGATCGCCCTGTCCACGCCCAGATCGAGGACGGTCTTCACATCCTCTTTTGTTCTGATGCCCCCGCCGACTTGCGTGTAGAGGTCCAGCTTCTTCACGATCTGGCTCAGGATGGAGGCGTTCACTCTTCGCCCCAGGATGGCCCCATCCAGATCGATGATGTGCAGATGGTCCGCGCCCTCCGCCTGACCCAGCGCTCTGCCTGCTCCAGTGGGTTATCCAGGGCGACGACCTCCGTTCCAGGCACGCCACCCACGAGCTGCACGCACTTGCCGCCGCGTAGATCGACAGCGGGAAAGAATGCAAAAGTCATGGGGATTCTATTGCACCAAATAGACCTTAACCGTTTCGATATTTTAGAAAAAGATTGAGATCGTTTTAAATGGGTTCAAAGTGCTCGGGCTTTTAGAAGACGAGCTGCAGCCATGGCTCCGCCGACCGCAAAGGCGAACTCGAAGCCGGGTGCGCTCTCTTTTTCGTCGTCCCCGGAGTCACCAGAGTCTGCCTCGTTCTCATCGGCCCCCTCGTTGCCTTCATCGTCATCAGCATAAACAGGCGCCAAAGATGCCACGAGCATAATGAATGCTGCAAGCAGAATTTTCATGAACCATTTCATTCGTTCACCTGATGGATAGTTCCCTTCAATTGTATTTTACCCTTACTGCATCTCACACCTTATCGGGGTGATCGAGAGATTTTATTTACTATGCTCTTGAAACTTGAAGGTCCCGAAGGAATGAGTCTGTCACAACAAGTGGCTCAAATGATTCAACTACCACGATTATCTTACCCGTTTTGTCCTTTTCATCAGGAGAATACGCGGCAATGTAAGACGACTTTCCTGATGAACGAATCTGGCTCTTATAGCTTGAAAATTCCCTACGGTCGCCCGGTCCCATGTGGCTCTGTATGTCTGCGATGCTAGCCTATTTGTAATGAATTCCATAAGACTGTTCTCAGATACATCCGTGCTATTATTATAATCAAAGATGGCGACATTGATTGATTCTCTTCCTTTGGCCCCGGCCTGCAACTGGAACCCGTATTCTGTGGAGTCATTGTGTTATATGCGGCTCCTGAATAACCGTGGCCGAATTTTCGGTCGTATTATTATTGAAGCTGACGGAAAATGGTCCCAAAGTTACCTTATCAGAAGATCCCGATGCAGCAAAAGATGATAACAGTAATCCCGTCAATAGGAATATGACCAAGATAGCCCTCATAGTCTGACACTCGTTTCCAGCTATATGCATTCACTGTATTTAACGGATTAGGACTCTATTTCTTATGGGCCTCCATGAAGCTTTCCCTAGCGATGTTCTTTCATGTGCTCGTCGATCATTTCGGACATCTCCGGCGTTACATATGCTTCACCACATCTCATCTCATTATGCTCTACACCCGCACAGTCGAAGCGCGCTCCCGCGTTCCCTGGCGCATGCGGGCGTGGAGGGAGGGCGTGCCATGTGTGAGCGCAGGCAGGGGCTGGCGAGTGAAGATGGCTGGGCCGGAGGGCCAGAGGTGCCGCCCAAGTTGCAACCGCTTGGGTGTGTTTCTTTCACAAATACATTTATATATTGGTGCCAGCATCTGGCATCCTCTCATGGAGAATGGCCGGAGTCTCTATAAAAAAATCCGCGGCCTTTTTCCTGAGGGATTGAAAGATGAGAAAATTTCAGGGCGGAGTCGAATGTGATCCATCTGCGATCTTCCGCTTGATTGAGCCAAAAATCGCAGCAACATCTGTTAGCCCGATCTCGGGAATAGATGCAAATGTTTTGACTTGTAGATATTCTTCGAACATAAACAATTTTGTATCGGGACAGCGTCCCAGATAAATTCAGAACGCTATTATAGTCGAAAACAGACTATGATAGTAATTATACTAACTACTCATTTACTTTAGATTATATCCTCACGAAGGCGATATAAATGTTAATGGAATTAGCATATGTGGCGCTGCTGCTGGTTGTATTGATGGTACTGGCGGAGCCCATTGGAAGATATATTGCGAACGTTTTCAGCGGCAACCGTACGTTGCTCTCGCCGCTCCTGCAACCAGTAGAGCGGGGACTTTACAGAATTTGCGGCGTGGATGAGCTCGGAGAGATGTCCTGGAAGAGCTATGCGACAGCTCTCTTGATCTTTAACGCTCTGGGATTGATAGCGGTCTTCGGACTTCAGGAAGCGCAACGTCTGCTTCCGCTTAATCCCCAAGCCCTGGGTCCCGTCAGATGGGATACCGCCTTGAACACCGCTGTCTCTTTCGCCACAAACACGAACTGGCAATCCTACAGTGGCGAGCAGACGATGAGCTATCTGACCCAGATGCTGGGGTTGACTGTGCAGAACTTTCTTTCTGCCGCTATTGGAATAGCAGTTGCCATGGCCGTCATCCGGGGCTTCATTCGCAAGAATACGGCAACAATTGGCAACTTCTGGGTCGACTTAACCCGATCAGTCCTCTATCTGCTGCTGCCTCTGGCGATCATCTGGGCATTGATATTTGCATCCCAGGGCGTTGTTCAAACCCTGGGCCCCTATGTCAACGCACAAACCCTTGACGGCGGAGTGCAGACGATCGCCGTCGGACCCACTGCCTCGCAGGACTCCATCAAAGTTCCTGGGAACCAACGGAGGCGGTTTCTTCAATGCCAATTCAGCTCATCCATTTGAGAATCCAACGCCTTTAACGGATTTTCTGCAGGTGCTGGGGATGCTGCTGATAGCCGCCTCGCTTCCCTTTGCGCTGGGGCACATTATCAATAACCCCAAACAGGGCCGGGCGATATTCGCGGCCATGCTGGTGCTTTACCTGATGGGTCTGAGCTTCGCCCTCTGGTCTGAGACCCGGGGAAACCCCCTCCTGGAAAAGATGGGCATAGCCGGAGGCGTTAACATGGAGGGCAAGGAGACGAGATTCGGAATCGTTCCCTCGGTGCTCTTCGCCGAGTCTACTACAGTGACCTCGGACGGAGGCGTTGATAGCATGCATGACAGCATGATGCCTTTAACCGGACTCGTGTTTCTCTTCAACATGGCCATAGGCGAGGTGATCTTCGGTGGAGTGGGAGTCGGCCTCATAGGCATGCTCTTCTATGCTATCATGACCATGTTCCTGGCCGGACTGATGATAGGAAGAACTCCGGAGATCTTCGGCAAGAAACTTGAGCCATTCGAGATGATAATGGCGGTGATAGGGATGCTGGGACCAGCTGTGATGGTGCTGATCCTGGCCGGAGTCGCCATAATTCTGCCGACGGGTCTGTCGAGCCTGAACAACGCTGGCCCTCACGGCCTGTCAGAGATCCTCTATGCCTTCGCATCAGCCTGCGGCAACAATGGATCTGCATTCGCCGGGCTGAATGCGAACACAGTCTTCTACAACCTGGCGACAGCCCTGGGAATGATAGTGGGAAGGTTTGCCACCATCCTCCCGGCCCTGGCGATAGCCGGTTCTCTGGCTCAGAAGAGGATAGTGCCTACAAGCGTTGCCACTCTGCCCATCGCCAGCCCGCTCTTCGTGATAATGCTGGCGGGAACCGTCATAATAGTAGGTGCCTTGACCTTCTTCCCGGTCTTTGTGCTGGGGCCGATACTGGAACATCTGCTCATGCAGGCAGGAAGGACCTTCTGAGGTGATTTAGATGAAGACCAACATGTCGAGCCTCTGGCAGTCGGACCAGGTGTTGCAGGCTATGAAGGATTCAGTTCCAAAGCTGGACCCACGGTCCCTCTGGAGAAATCCGGTGATGTTCGCGGTGGAGATCGGCGCAATACTGACGACCCTGATAACCTTACGCGATATAATAGCCAAATTGAACTATGGATTTGACGCCCAAATCAGCATCTGGCTATGGTTCACCATACTATTTGCCAACTTCGCCGAGGCTCTGGCAGAAGGAAGGGGTCGAGCCCAGGCAGAAACCCTGCGCCAGGCCCGCAGCGAGGCTTTCGCCAGCAGGCTTCTGCCTGACGGCAGCACAGAGCAGTATCGGCTCTGAGTGCTCCGCAAGGGCGATCTGGTCCTGGTAGGAGGACGACGAGATCATACCCAGCGACGGAGAGGTCAGCAGATGGAGTCGCCCTGGTGGATGAGTCGGCCATAACCGGCGAGTCCGCTCCCGTAGTCCGCGAGGCAGGAGGCAGCCTCTGCGGAGTTACAGGCGGCACAAGGGTCCTTTCCGGAAAGGTCAAGATCCGCATTACAGCAGATCCGGGCGAGACCTTCCTGGATCAGATGATCGGCATGGTCGAGAGCGCCAAGCGCCAGAAGACCCCCAATGAGAAGGCGCTGGAGATACTGCTCATTGGCATGACGGTGATGTTCATGGTTGTGGTCGTCAGCCTCGAGGCATTTGCAGGCTATATGGGCATGGTTGTGTCTGTGCCCGTTCTCGTTGCTCTGCTGGTCTGTCTGATGCCTACGACCATCGGCGGCCTTCTGCCTGCCATCGGCATTGCTGGAATGGATAGGCTGCTTCAGCACAACGTCATTGCTCTGAGCGGCAGGGCGGTTGAGGCTGCAGGAGACGTGGACGTCGTACTGATGGACAAGACCGGCACCATCACTCTTGGCAACAGGATGGCCACCGAGTTCATCCCTGCCGAGGAGTGCCATAGAGGACCTTGCGGAGGCGGCAATGCTCTCCTCACTGGCGGACGAGACGCCTGAGGGTCGCAGCATTGTGGATCTCTGCAAGGAGATGCTGGGCATACGCGGCAGAGACATTCGGGCCCCTGATGGTTCGATCGTTCATCCCTTTCAGCGCAGAGACGCGCATGAGCGGAATAGACTGGGATGGCACGGAAGATCGGAAAGGGATCGCACGACGCCATTGAAGAATATGTTAAAAATAATAGGCGGCATCATGCCAGACGGCATCAGGACTGCTGTGGACGAGCATAGCCCGGGAAGGAGGCACCCCTCTGGTGGTGGCCGAAGGCTCAAAGATATTGGGAGCCATCCGGCTGAAGGATGTGCTCAAAGAGAACATCAAGGAGCGTCTCTCCCACTTGCGAACGGTGGGCATACGGTCTGTCATGATCACGGGAGATAATCCCATGACGGCCGCGGCCATCGCCGCTGAAGCGGGAATTGACGACTTCATCGGCCAGGCTCGACCCGAGGTGAAGCTGGAGGCCATTCGAAAATACCAGAAGGAAGGGCATCTTGTGGCCATGATAGGAGACGGCACGAACGATGCGCCGGCTCTGGCCCAGGCCGACGTGGCTGTGGCCATGAACGCGGGCACCCAGGCGGCCAGGGAGGCTGCCAACATGGTCGACCTCGACTCCAACCCTGCCAAGCTGCTGGACATAGTGGAGATCGGCAAGCAGATCCTGATCACCCGCGGTGCTCTTACCACCTTCAGCGTGGCCAACGATGTCTCCAAGTACTTCGCCATACTGCCGGCCATATTTGCAGCGCAGTATCCCATGCTGAACGTACTGAACATCATGCAGCTAACTACGCCCACCAGCGCAGTCCTCTCGGCGATCATCTTCAACGCCGTCATCATCCCGCTGCTCATCCCTCTGGCTTTGAGGGGCGTTAAGTACCAGCCGATGATCAGCGACAGAGCTGCTTCGCCGAAACCTGCTGATCTACGGCCTGGGTGGATTGATTGTGCCTTTCATCGGCATCAAGCTGATCGACGTACTGGTAGTGCTGCTGCACCTGGAGTGAGGAAAATGAACAAGATTACAGAGATCTAAAGACTGCAATGCTGCTCTTCATAGCATTCTCTCTGCTCACCGGCCTGGTCTATCCATTCTTCATGACGGGCATAATCCAGATCGCTATGCCTGAGCAGGCCAGCGGGAGCATGATCGTTGTGAATGGCAAGATCGTGGGCTCGGAGCTAATCGGCCAGAACTTCACAAGTCCCGGCTACTTCCATGGAAGGCCATCGGCTGTTAACTACGCCGCCAATGGCTCGGGTGCCAGCAACTATGGGCCGACCAGTGCCAAGCTGATGGAGCAGGTGAGCCAGAGAATTTCAGAGGTCAGAAGGGAAAATAACCTATCCAGCAATGCAACGGTGCCGGCTGAGCTGGTCCTCGCCTCCGGAAGCGGCCTAGACCCGCACATAAGCATGGAAGGAGCGATGCTACAGGTGCCGCGAGTGGCGGTTGCCCGGGGCATTCCTGAGTCTGAGGTAAAAGTGCTGGTCTACCAACATATTGAGCCGGCACAGTTTGGCATAATGGGCCAGGAGAGGGTGAACGTGCTCAATCTCAACCTGGCGCTGGACGGGCTGAAGAGGAGCGGCATTTGATGAGCGAGTGCCGGCCAAGTCCCGATTCGTTGCTGCGCAAGCTGTTGCGCGCTGAGCAGGAGGAAAAACAGGGCCGAGGAGCCCTCAAAATAATCCTCGGCTCAGCGGCAGGCGTGGGCAAGACTTACCACATGCTGGAAGAGGCGCAGTCTCTCCGGAAGGAGTGCGTCGATGTGGTGGCCGCAATCGTTGAGACTCACGGACGGCCGGAGACAGAAGCCCTTTTAGAGGGTTTGGAAGTAATTCCTCGCCGCCACATCGAGCACGGTGGTGTCACCCTGGAAGAGCTGGACCTGGACGCTGTTTTGCAGCGCCATCCGGCCATAGCTCTAGTGGACGAGCTTGCTCATACCAATGCTCCGGGCTCACGCCATGATAAAAGGTACAAGGATGTCGAAGAGCTGCTGGAGGCGGGGGTCGATGTTTACTCGACCCTGAATATCCAGCATATCGAGAGCCTGAACGATGTCGTTTATCAGATTACGGGCGTGAAGGTTCGCGAGACCCTGCCGGACAGGATAGTGGAGCTGGCAGATGAGATCGAGGTTGTGGACCTGCCTCCTGAGGCGCTTTTGCAGCGATTTCGGGATGGAAAGGTGTACTTCCCTCCCAAGGCAGATCAGGCCATGCAGCGCTTCTTCCGTAAGGGCAACCTGCTGGGGCTGCGGGAGATGGCGCTGAGGTACGCGGCCCGCAAGGTGGACGAAGACATGCGCTCCTACATGGAGAGCCACGGCATCATTGGACCATGGCCCGCAGGTTCGAGGCTGCTGGTATGCATCAGCACCAGTCCCGCTCTCTGAACGCCTGATTCGCACAGGTCAGCGCATGGCTGCCGACCTGGACGCGGAATGGTTTGCAGTCTATGTGGAGTCCCCTCAGGAGGCACCCTCAACAGAAGCCGCCAAGGACCAGTTGTCACGTAATCTGAGACTGGCAAGGGAACTTGGTGCCAAGGTCGAGGTCCTGATAGCGCAAAATATTGCGGAGGAGATACATGGCTTCGCCCGAGAGCATAATGTGACCCTCATAATCGTCGGCCTTCCCCGCCGCAGCCTGTATAACAGGTGGCTGCGGGGTTCTGTGGTCAACGAGGTCATAAGCCAGAGCGGACAGATTCATGTGCTGGTCATAGGCGGCGGCACAGAGATCGAACAGAAAAAGGAAGCGGACACTGTTCCCGCGGTCAGCGGAAGCTGGCAGCCGTTCTATGGCAGCCTGGTAACTGTGGCGGCGACAGTTGGTTTTTGCTGGATATTTCAGCAATGGCTGGGTCTCATCAACATCGCTATGGTTCTACTGCTGCCTGTAGTTTACAGCGGAATGACCTGGGGCAGACGCTCCGGCTGGGTGGCATCGCTTCTGGCCGTGATAGCTCTGGATTTCTTCTTTGTCCCGCCAGGGTTTACTCTGGCCATTGAAGACATTCGCTATCTTCCCATGTTTGGCGTATTCTTCATAGTAGGAATTGTGACCAGCTTCCTGGCGGATCTGGTCAGGTGGCAGGGAGAGAACGCCCATCAGAGGGAGCGTTTTGTCTCCGCCCTTTATTCCTTCAGCCGCGACCTGATGGCCGCCGGGAACCTGGAAGAGCTTCTTCGCTACGCTGCCAAAGAGATTGCAGAGGCCTTCGAATGCGAGGTTATGATCTTGCTGCCGGATGAAAATGGAAGTTTGTCGGTGCGATCGCAAATAGGCGAGCACATGATATTCGACGAGAGAAATCTGGGCGTGGCAACGTGGGTCTTTCAGCATGCCAAGCCTGCAGGTCACGGCACCGAGACTCTATCGTCAGCGAAATTTTCTTACCTTCCCATGAGGACAAAAGAGGTCACCGTCGGAGTCCTGGGCGTTGGACTCAGCAAGGCCGATCAACTTCTGCTGCCGGAACAGAGGCGACTGTTAGAGGCTTTCGCCAATATACTGGCGCTGGCATTGTTCAGGTCCACAGGTTCTGCTTAGATGGGGATGGATTCTTCAGTCTAATCGCGTTAGATCGATACCAGTCATCCCAAAAATAAAGTATCACGAAGTCTCAACGGAGCTGCAGCATGGTCCGTCGCTAACACACAGTCACCCTTTTCACTCCCTCGATCTCCATGAGCAGCCCCACCAGCTCTCCGGGAATCTTGCCCTCAGTGATAATAGTAAGCTTGGGGCTCTCTACAAAATATGGGTCATCGGATACGGCCTGGCGGATGGAGAGGCCAAACCCGGCCACAGCACTGGCCACGTCACCCAGGAGGCCCGTCTTCGCGGCATTGACCGGCGTAATCTCAATGACACCCAAGCCCAAAATGGGTGCCACATCGCCTAGAAAAGTGATGGAATGCACGTTCTTGAAGACCTTCCAGAGAGCTTCATCCTCGCGGATAGCCTGGGCCGTGGTGTCCACCACTCTGCGGTCCACATCCAGCTCTTTGGCGATCTGAGCGTGAGGGATCTCGATCTGGCCCGATACAACGCGAGCCTCATCGTTGATCTGGAAGCCCCTCTGCAGGATGAGTCGGATGACCTTCTCCTGAGCAGGGAACCTCTTAAACTTATCTAAAATCTCCTGCCACATATTCCGTCTAATGCCAATTCACTTAGAGTACAAAAGGCCTTCCTTTGAACACATAGCTCATTATTGTCCTGCACCCAATTCGCATCCCAGAGTTCAGGAGAACATCTCTTTGGGAGGCTGCCTGTATTCCTTCCGGGCTTTGGGAATGGTCTCTTCCAGATGTCTTTGCGTGATGTTGCTCTCTTCCATGATGGCGTGATGGAGCGCCGCCTTCAGAACCTTCTCCACAAGGTCTCGCCCGGAGAATCCTTCCGTCTGCCGGGCGATCTCTCGCAAGTTGACATTCTCGAGCTCCAGGGGCAAAGTTGCAGCATTTTTCTCCAGGAGCTTTAGCCGCTCTTCGAGATTGGGCAGCTTGAACTCAATCTCCTCCTCGAACCTGGATCGAACGGATGCATCCAGAACCTCGATCTGGTTGGTGGCGGCGATGGTGCAGACACCGAGCCGGTTCGAAATTCCATCCATCTCTGTAAGCAGCGAGTTCACAATCTCAGAGACGTCGCCTCTCAGATCCTGGTACCTCCGGTCGAGAGCAATGGCGTCCAGCTCATCGATGAAGATGATGCAGGGTGCCATCTCCTCCGCCTTATCGTAAAGGTTGTGAATCTGCCGGGCACCCTCACCCACGAACTCGCCGATCAGGCTGGTGGACTTCACTGCGAGCATCGGCACGCCCGCCTCGGCTGAGAGGGCTTTGGCGATCATGGTCTTTCCTGTGCCCGAAACACCGTAAAACAGAATGTTGCGCGGAGCCCAGCGTCCGAACTTCTCCGGGTCCTGCAGGAATTTTTCTACTATCTTTACCTTGCGTTTGGCAGTCTCCTGGCCGATGACATCATCAAAGCTGACGTCAAACTTCATCTTATTCTTGGGCTCGGCCTTCTGCTCCACCTTGATGGTGGTCTCCGTTCCCACGACGGAGCGCCTGGGGTGCACTTTTACCACCTGGAAGGCGAAGTCCGGATAGAGCCTGCGGTCAAATAGATAACAACCAGGCTTTAGCGCCTCTCCATACCACTGCTCCTGGGCGTAGAGCTCGAAGAGCTTGGGATCGGAGACTACTGGATGTTCCTGAAAAATGCTCTTCAAAGGGTAGCCCGCCGGCCGCAAAAGCACAAATCTTGCGCCTACTGCCTTTCTTCTTCCCGGCTTTGCCCCCTGGGCCTTAGTCTGGCTCTTTTGGATAGATCGCACGATAGAAATCTTGCAGTCAAAGATAGTTAAATGTATTGGCCTGCTCAACGGAGCACTGATACCGGATCTGGCCCGGACTTTGACCCGGACATTGGATTGCCTTGCCGCATCGCTGGTTCGAATCGATCCCGGCAAGAAGCGATTGAATCGAGGGAACAACTCCATAAGCCGGAACCGAAAGCTTCAGAGATACGGTTCAGTCGTCTCCGGGCAAGGTGCCGGTCAAGGTGTTCCGATAGGAATTAATATTACCTCTTCCAAGCTGTAGCGCAATATGTAGTAGGAGGATCTTCATGGCAGGCAGTAATGGTGTGGCAATTGGTATGATGGTTATAGGCTTCGTAATTCTGTTCTTAGTGCCCCTCTTCTTCTTAACTACCCTCTTCTAGGGTTTAAGAAGCCGATCGGCTCTTTTTTTGGATTTTTCTCTTGCTTAGCATTGCCAATAATCATAGTGTAATTGCAGCAATCTGATTTAGAATAATCGCAATATGATAACTACAATGTAGTCAAACCTGCAATGAATGAGATGGGTGGAGGCAATCCGAATAGCTTAACTAATTAAAAAATTTTAGTGCATCGAGGAGATGTGAAACTATATAGGGATACTATTATTGCCTTAACAATGCGATTTGATTTCTATCCTGTCTCTTTACTCTTTATATTTCTGAAGAAACAATAAATCTTTATAGACGTGTTGCTAACATAATCACCGAATACGAATGTGCTCCGAATTATAGGTCTTTGGTGGTAGGGTTGAGAGGATATAAAGTCATTATATTAATGCTATTGATCTTGTATTCCCCAGCCTGCCGGGCCTCGGAAGAGAACGATCTATGGTTGCTCCTATCCAGCTATGAGGATATCGGCATCACGACAAAGGATCTGGCATTTTTTCTCGTGACGCATGGATATAATGCAGAACCTGCCAACAATCAGTCCTATGTTACCGTCAAGCTGAAAGACGGAAATGAGGTCTATATCACACCAAATGGTGCCTCACCGAGGCTGGGTGATCTATGGATGACCCCCCCCACCACCGGTACTGGCCCGATAAAGGTGATATCCAACGACGCCATCAGGATCAATATTACTTATGCACGGACAACTGATACCGAGTTCATAAAGACTATCAGCAGGTATACCATCTTTCCAGTGACTCCTTTGGGAATGTGCTACGACGGTTCTCAAAAGCTGGAAAGTACTTACAAGGGCTTGGGTGACAAAGTGATCTTCCTGTATGACCCGAGCGGATTCGCTTCTCAGGGCCATATCTGGGTTGCTGTAGAGGATAAAGCCCATCCCGATACCTGGCTCGCAGTGGATAGCTACTATGGGGCAATGACAGATCCTGAATACTATACTGCGCCCTACAGCTTCACCGATTTCAAGTATCTTGATTCTATCAATCCCAAATGGAGATTGGCTTAG
>CAWCSK010000019.1:0-58014 GCA_963798205.1 uncultured Methanosarcinales archaeon | reverse complement strand
GCAGGAATTGAAAAATGGAAAAAATATTCGAGTAAAGCCCCCCCAAGTGTCACCGCGATGAGACTAATACGAACTGTGTCGTGGAAAATCATTATAGCGGCCTCGACGACGGCAAGAAATGCCGCACTGATGGAGAAGCAATGGCGTCTGCGGTGCCGTCATTGTTGCAACAGTTGAATTAATCGAGGGCAAATATCCATATCGAGTGACATACACCATGATGCGCTGAGTTTGCCAGCTTCTATCTGCTTTTCGATCTGGTCAGATCCTGCTCGCCCTTTTTTCCACGCAGCGCGGCTTTGGCGACGACCGAGAGCCGGGTATTACGAGGGCGGGGCAGGGCTCCGGGAAAAATGACCACGCTGGAATCTCAGACTCAGCCAGGGCATGGTGAGTCTGAGCGCCATCCAGCGGAACATAGACGATCAGCCGGGGCGGATCGGAATGGGACAAGAAGAGATCGATTCGATGTCGCAGGGCGAAGAAGCTGCAGTCGTATTTCTTCAGATGTGTACCAGGCAGGTCCAGGGTATTTACAAACTGCTGATAATGGCCTTAGGGATCGTACCAGACTACGATGCCTTTGTCATCCACCTGCCTCTTGATGATACTGCGTAAATAACCGGAGACCTTGCCTGTCACAATCCCTTCCTTTGATAGGCCTCATCTTTTCATGCATGATGGTAACGTTTTTGGTCCTGAGAGAACGAATGGTTCTTTCGCTTTGATATTTCACTCCGATTTCTTTTACTTGAATGGTGATAGGAATCTTCTCCAGCACATCCTGAGCATTATTATTTTTTTTGGTCTTGTTATTCCATATATAAATCAGTCCTTTGTAATCTCCTGGAAGAGCACCCGTCGTATCGATGTAAATGTGTATCAATTTTGCAGTGCCGCGCTCAATTTGAGGGCTTGAGGGATCAAAGTTTATGGCGATATGATTGACGCCCTCTTCAGGAATGCCCTCTGCAGAAAATCTCACATCAACGTCCTGTGATCCGATGTTTCTAATAGTGCCATTATATATTGTATTTTCTCCCAAAGATACATTTAATTCTACATATTGAGGTTCATAGGAAATTTCAGCCCCTAGAAGATAATACATAACACCTAGAAGAATCAGGCTTATGCAGAATGCAAGAGTTAACTCATTTCCAAGAGAATTCAATGGAATGCCCCTCCTCTTTCTTGCCAAGAGTTTTTCCTTCTAAGCATCTGCAGAAGGAGAAGTATAGAACTGATATCCATCGTTTGTAAGCCATCCAGGCAAAGTCTAAGCAGGCGATAGATAGGAATATTAAAACAATCCCAATAAATGCTGCAATCGAAAAATCGACATTAAATCGTATCACTATGTAGACAGGAGCTACAAAAGCAAATGGAAACATAGCAATATCATGTATTGGCATAAAATTCGTAATAATAGTAAACAGATTTCTTCAGATAATCGTGAAGAGCTATGCTTTTATCTATGTTGTCCATATCAAATGCATAAAATATTTTTAATAATCCATAACTGCGACCCCTATAAATATCGCATTCTGAACATTTTTTGCATTCATTTTTAAGGCATCCTAATTGGTTAATAATATGTTCCGCTATTTTGCTTGTGCTGATATGCTCAGGATCCACATTCGTTTCATTCATTTCTTTGTCTTTTTCCCCATCTGTGCTAATATGACTAGAATCCACACTATCTTCTTTCTTTTTTTTGTCTCTTTCCTTTTCGAGATATGAAAAGTACCAAAGCTCAATCACTCTATGATGGAAGCCATCTATTATCACGCCTAGTATAATTCCTACCAGAAATATAAATCCTAAAAACCCTATCAATGTATTAAAATCTTTAAGGATAAGCCGAATTAAATCGTAAGGGGTAAGAAGGTCAAAGGTCATGAATACAGTCAATGCGGTGAAGAAACCTGGAAACAGATGAGACAGCATATGCTCAAAACTCAATTGCGAAGGAATATCAACCATAGCATCACTGACTCTGTTTATTTCTACTTAGAATCCAACTAATTAATACTTAAGTTTTCGCGGACTTTGGTTAGAATGTCAAAATAGTACTAATAGTTACTAACCAAAACCGCCTCAAAAAAATGTTACATTTACATTCCTCAATTGCTCCCCGTATAACTAGTTCTCCCTTGCGCAATCGCATAAGATTTGTTCTTTTGCACTTCTCCCCCACTCGGTCGGGCGAGTAGCGCATGGCCGTGTAGGGCCAGTCGTACTTGCCCTCCTCCAGCTCCTGCCAGAACTTCTCAGGTTCCTTCTAGGAGGGGATAAGCCCTCTCAGTGGGGCCAGGTTCAGGATGACGTCGTCGTCGTCCCATTCAGGAACTAGCCCACCGTCTCGCCGCGCTCGTTCTTCTGCTTCAGGACGCGCCTGATGGCAGCCTCGAAGGCTTCCAGGTCCTCCAGATCTTTCTCCAGCATCTTTTTGCCACGGCCCTCGGCAGTCTTCATTTCGCTCCGAACTTCATCCATGCGATTCTTGAGCTGGTTGATCTCGCCCATGACGTAGCGAGTACCCATTATAAGTTACAGGGTGTCGCCTGGTGGCCCGCTCGTGGAAGACATAGACGCTGAAGCTCTTGGCAGGCGACTGGAGCAGTCGGTAGACAGGATGCTTGCGATACTTCGGAAGATGTCGCTTCCAGAAGTCGCGCTCCAGGTAGCGGCGCAGCAGTGACTCCGGATTGCCGCCACCAAGGGCAGTGCTCATAACCTCCAAGGCCCTAATTGGTCAGGAACTATCGCCCCAGGGCATTCCAGACCTATAGGGCCAGGTCGTCCCTGATGGCCCTCGTCCTGGAGTGCCACGCCGTCGCTGTCGGTCAGGGAGCGAAGCTGTGCCGCCACCGGTGAAGAGAAGTGGCCCTGGCCCAGGGCACTGGAGATGTCCGGCTTGAAGCGACCATGACAATTCCCACGTGCCCTCCATGTCTTACCGCATGAGCTTACAACGCCGGTCTAGTCCTTCTCCCTCTTGATTCTCTTGTAGTGCCTGTACATGATGCCCAGAGCGTCGGCCACCTGGTCGGGAGTGGAGAAGACCGGGATGCCAGCTTTCTCCATTTTGATGACGCCAGGCATTGCGAACTCTTTTCCCGCCACGCAGGCAATGATGGGTTTACCCTTGTAGTCGATGCTCTTCAGGGTATCCGGGTAGCTCTCCAGGATCTCAGCCTGAAGAATCACGATGAAGCTGCCCACGTCGCTGCTATCCACACCGATCTCAATGGTCCTCTTCACCGTCTCCGCATCCTGGCTGAAGGTGTAATCCACGGGATTCATGCCGCAGACATAATCCGGCAGCAGCTTCTTCAGTCTCTCCTTGAGGGGCGGCTCAAGCTCAGCGAGGCGCATGCCGTTGTCGGTGATGGCATCGGCTGCAATGACCCCCAGGGAGCCGGCATAGGTTATTATGAATACGCCTTCCCGGTCGGGAAAGGGCTGCTTGGAGATGGTGCGGGCCAGGTTGAACATATGTTCGTAATCGCGGGCTCTGATGATGCCCGACTGACGGAAGGCGGCGCTGAAGATCTGGTCGTTGCCTGCCAGAGATGCAGTATGTGACGCGACTGCCTTTTTGCCGGCATCGGTGCGACCGGACTTGAGAACGACCACAGGCTTTTCCAATGTGATGCGGCGGGCCTCGTCAATGAAACGCCGCCCTCCTTTCACCGACTCGAGATACATGCAGATGACGTTGATGTTCTCGTCCTTGCTCACCGCCTCCATGATATCCGTCTCGTTGATGTCCAGCTTGTTCCCGATGGTGGCGATGATGCCGAAGTCCATTATTTGGCGCAGCCCCCAGAGCATTCCTGCGGCGCAGACTCCAGCTTGAGAGACAAGGCCGATACTGCCCGTGCTGAGGGCATCGACAATGCCTATGGATTGGACCATACTGCAATGGGTATTGATGATGCCGGAACAGTTGGGGCCCAGCAGCCGGACACCGTATCTATCTGCGATCTCTTTCATCCGCAGCTCTATCTTCTTGCCGTCCGGGCCAAGCTCTGCAAAACCTGCGGACTCAACCACGATATAGCGCACACCGAACTTGCAGCACTCATCAACGACATCCGGCGTAACACCCGCAGAGACCAGGATTATGGCCACATCCACTGATTCTGGCACAGCGCTGATGCAGGGATAAGCCTTGAGGCCGTGAATCTCGTCTGCCTTGGGATTGATGGGATAGAGCTTTCCTTTGAAGTTGTGGCTGACAAGATTGGTGAATACGTTCCAGCCCAATTTTCCAGGAGTCCCGGAGGCGCCGATGACGGCGATGCTCTTCGGATAAAAGAGGTCGTGAAGATCCCGGCTGACCAATGCAGGGGGCGAAGGCCGCGGCTCGCCCAGAATTATGCGGGCATCGACCACCATATAGCCATCCGGATAGAGGAATACGGGATTCAAGTCCATTTCCGCGATATCGGGATTCTTCATCACATAGTCCGATACTCGCATCAGCAAATCTTTAAGCTTGTTAATATCGGCAGAGTAGCCGCGAGACCCTTTCAAAAGAGCATAGCCTTTGATCTCCTCTATCATATCCTGGGCATCCGACTCGGTGATGGGAATGGATCGGAAGGATACGTCCTTAAGAACCTCAACGAATACACCACCCAGCCCGAACATCAACATCGGCCCGAATGTGGCATCATTCGTGACTCCCACGATGACCTCTACTCCTGGCCGGGCCATCTTTTGCACGGAGATGCCTTCCACCTTTTTGCCCGGGAATGCTCGAACAATATCGCGAAAGGCTGCTCGCACCTCATCGGCGTCCTTCAAGTTGAGCTTAACTCCGCCTGCATCGGATTTATGAACTACATCCGGGGAGAGCACCTTTAAGGCCACGGGAGACGCAAGCGAGATGAATACCTCGACGGCCTCATCTTCCGTCCTTGCCACTATGGATTTAGCCGTGTTAATTCCGAGGCTCTCCAGAATGGCTTTGCTCTCATGCTCCATCAGATAGGTCCTGCCGACCGCCTTCGCCTGATCTATTATCTCCTTAGATTGCCCTGTCATTTTGACCCCTGGATCGAACCAACTCTATTTGCACTTGAATTCTAGAACTTGGGTGCTATAAGCGCGCCCGAATTCCAAATTTTTTCATTATTTCTGCAATTTCAGTCGAAAGCAGTTCCCTGTCATGATGTTGATAAACATTTTGCACCAAACCGGCCTCTTATCTCCCGTATTGATCTTGGAAGCGATGAACTTATCTCAGATAAAAGCCAGTATATTCACATGGATAAGGAAATCGTCCAGGTCATCCTTGAGAAGGAGATCTCCGTCAAAAATCCCCTTTTGATAGAGGGATTCCCGGGGATTGGCCTGGTAGGGAATATCGCCAGCCAGTACATCGTCAACGAACTCAAAATGACCTATCTCGGAGCCATGAGCTCCAGATACTTCCCGCCCCTGGCAGTTCTTTTAGGCGGAGTGGTGAACATGCCGGTTCGCATCTACGAGGATGCAGGCAAAGGTATCGTAGTTCTCACAGCAGACATCCCTGTACATCCTCTGGCCTCTTATGAGATTGGAAGGGAGATCGTATCCTGGGCCGAGTCCATAAATGCTCGAGAGATGGTCTGCCTGGCAGGCATAACGGTGATGGACGACCAGCACAGGGTCTTTGGCGCAGTAAGCAAATCGGAATTGCTCGATAAGATAAGAGATAAGGTAGAGATCTTTGAGATGGGGACAATCACAGGCATCACAGGCAGCATTATGAACGAATGCCGCATGAAGAATCTCTCTGCCGTCTGCCTTTTGGGTGAGACGGCATCCCCTGAGCCGGATCCGAGAGCTGCAATTGCTACTATTGAGACTCTCAACAAAATTTATGATTTAGGCGTGAGCACTGCAAAGCTGACCGAGCAGGCGGATGAGATCGAGGTGCAGATGGCTCAACTAGCTCAGCAGATGAAAGCCGTCACACCCGAGGAACAGCAAGCTCAGATGCCCAAAGAGTTCCCCATGTACGGGTGATGCCAAATGATCTACACAGCACTAACGGGATTATCAAGACACGTGATGAAGGAACTGCTCGCTGCCAGAGTCAGGACCGTGGAGATCAGGAGCCCCAATAACTTCCTGGCGCTTTTGGGCGCCCAGCCGGGTGATCGGATTTTTCTTACAGAAGCCAGCGCTCCTGACATAGTTCCAGGCACAAGCGGCCTCGTCACCAGCATAAAAGCTCTACAGATCATTACCCACCGCACAATTCAATCCGGCGAGGATTATTATGAAGAGAGTGAATCTCAGGCGGCCAGACTGCAACTCCAGATGGTGGGAGTAGGTCGGGTAAGAAGGATTGCCTCCATTGAACCGGGAACGCCTCTTACCCTGGATGTGGATGAGGTAAGATACTGCGACGCGCGCTAGTGCGCCTTTTTCTTCATCAACACTTTTTGAGATTTAAGCCCTGAATCGATTTGCTGTTCGCCATGAAGGTTCTCCTCGTCACAGGAAGGCTGGCTCTTGACCAGGTCAGGGCAACAGCCCCGGGGTCGGATGTGCTGGTGTTGGATGTGGATGTAGCGGCGTTCATCACCCCGGAGATGCTTTGCCAGGCTACACCTGCAGGGTTACGATCTCATCCTGATTCCCGGAGCCATAACCGCTGATTTCCGGGAGGCGGAACGAAAGCTCAAGGCCAGGATCCGCCTGGGGCCAAAGCACGCCGCGGACCTGGGCTTTGTTCTTCGACACCTGGATGAAGTTGAGCTCTCTTCCAGTATCCCAGCTTGCGTCTTGATGGAGGGCAAGAATCGATCGGAGGCCCTTGCCCGGGCGGAGCGGCTGGAGGAGGCGGCCACCGGCCGAATAACCCTCAAGGGGGTCAAGATCGGTGGCAACTCCCGGATGAAGGTTCTGGCCGAAGTTGTCGATGCTACGCGTTTTGAGGCCTACGATCTGATCGCAAGAGTACGCTATTTTGAGGCTCAAGGCGCAGATCTGATCGACCTCGGGCTCCCACTGGATGCCAGCCCGTCAGATGTCGCGGCGGCGCTGAACGCTGCCAAGAGTGCCACAAGTCTTCCGGTAAGCGTGGATACAGTTGACCCCGACTTGATCCTGGCCGGGCTTCATGCCGGTGCTGACCTGATCTTGAGCCTGAACGGCGATAATCTTCCCCAGGTAGGCGAGGCCGTTGCTGCCGCAGGTGTGCCGGCCGTGGTCATTCCGGGACCCGGGCCAATCTGTCTGGAGGAGAACCTGGACAAGGCTCTGGGGTACGGAATCCGTGTTATAGCCGATCCGGTTCTCGATCCTCCCGCCCTGGGGCTGGCCTCGTCGCTGCATGAGTACATTCTATTTCGAGAGGCTCACCCGCATATTCCACTCTTCTTTGGAGTGGGCAATGTCACTGAGCTGCTGGATGCCGATTGCACAGGGGCCAATGCCCTGCTCGCAGCACTGGGGGCGGAGATTGGCGCTTCCTTGCTCTTCACACCTGAGTACAGCGCGAAAACCAGAGGCAGCGTGCATGAACTGGGAATAGCCGCGCGAATGATGAGCCTTGCCCAGGGGCGCCATACGCCGCCAAAAGACCTGGGCCTGGACCTTCTGGTCTTGAAGGAGAAGAGACGCCTTCCTCTGGAGCCTATGCCGGAGGTGTTTGTGGAAGCCGAAAATAGGCACAAATACGAACCAGACAACGCCGGTAGCTTCAGAATAACCCTTTCCCGGGATATGATCCTGGCCGGAAACGGCAGCATAACCGTCGCGGGATGCAACGCCAGTGATATCCTGAATACACTCATCGATATGGGATTGGTCACGCGTCTGGATCATGCCGGCTACCTGGGCCGCGAGCTGGAAAAGGCGGAGATTGCCCTTGCCTTGAAACGCAGCTATAATCAGGATGAGCCCCTCTGGCCCTCAGAGAAAAGTTAAATAATAATAGTCTTGTAAGAGATGCGGATGAATCAGAAGGCTTTCGCTATCTTCGTAGGCGCTATTATGGTAATCTCCGCCTTTGCAGGTTTCGTGCTCAGGGGCAGCGACCAGAACTCGACTATAGTTGTATCTAACTCCGATTCCTTGCAGACCTTCGGGGTGCAGGGCAACCTGGTGGACAGGAATTTCGAAGGACTGCAAGATGTCCTGGAGATCTCGCCAGAGAGCACTGTGATGGCATACTGGATCAACCTGACCTCCTCGCAGAATCTGACGGATGCAGCAAAGGCCGCTCTTCCAGAGTCCCTTGGCTTGACCTACGGAAGCCAGATCTATTCCACTAAGATCGAACGGCTGGCTCAATCTATTTCAATAAAACGTCGCTGGAATTCCACTGGATTCAACCCTTCAAGGTTGGCTACAATGGGCTTGTCATACCGTATGAAGGCTATATGATGATCCCAGCAGGCTCTGAATATACGATGGTTATGGGCAAGCCGGTTCTCTTCGGCACGCAAGACGCCGCAAAGCAAGTCATAGATGTGATCTCGGGCGGCCTGTCCGCAGGAAACTTCACCCTTGTTGACGACCATCAAGCTGACCTGCAGGTGGAGGCCTTGGGCAGTGGGGGTGCGAGCATGCCCCTCTCAGGCGGATACAAGGAGTTTTACCTGGGTGTAAGCGTATCAAAGGATCAGGCCAACGGCTTTGATCTGTACGCCAAGTATCTCCAGCCCTCGGGAAGTGTGAACCAGAGGGTGCTGGATATCGCCGGAAAGAACAATCTCAGCTATGCTACGAAAGGCACGAACTCAGAACTATCCGGATTTGTAGCTCCGGAAAAGCTAACTAATGTGCTGGTGGGCCTTCTCAAACCCTAGCGCAACCTTTTTACATGTGGAGCTTCAGGCTGATCTGAAAGGTCTAATCTGAAAAGGCGCTTTTGCGATGAATGATGATGGGCGTGTTTTGGCCCGGAAGGAGAATTAAATTATGGCAAGACCAATATATGTGCGGTTTGATGTCCCAGCTGAGCTGGCCACGAAATCTCTTGAGGCCCTCGAGCTGGCTCGTGATACTGGCAGAATAAAGAAGGGGACCAACGAAGCCACTAAGGCCATCGAGCGCGGTGTGGCCCGTCTGGTAATCGTCGGCGAAGATGTTCAGCCCCCCGAGATTGTGGCTCATATTCCAGCTCTTTGCGAAGAGAAGAAGACACCTTATATCTATGTCAAGAAGCAGAGCGAGCTTGGAGCTGCCGCCGGCTTGGGCGTAAAGAGCGCGGCTGCGGCCATCGTGGAGCCAGGAAAAGGAAAAGAACTGTTGGATGAAATCGTCCAAAAAGTCGCAGCTCTTAAGTAGGTGATATCCGATGGAGGATGAGAACGGCATACCGGCAGAGGTCATCGAGGTCATCGGCGTCACTGGCATGCATGGCGAGGCTATGCAGATCAAGTGCCGTATCCTGGAAGGCAATAATAAGGGCCGCATCATCACCAGGAACAGCATGGGACCCATCCGCATCGGCGATGTTCTGATGCTGCTGGAGACTGCCAGAGAGGCAAAGAAGCTTACCAGCAGGTGAAGGAAGATGGAAGAGAGAAAGTGTAGCTTCTGCAACAAGACCATCGAGCCGGGCACAGGCAAGCTCTATGCCAAAAAGGACGGAACCGTCTTTTACTTCTGCTCAGCCAAGTGCGAGAATAATGTTGCCCTGGGCCGAGTAACAAGAAGAATCAAGTGGGCCAGAAAGGGGGCATAAGGCCTGGCTGAGAACGAGAGAACCTTCGTCATGGTCAAGCCGGATGGAGTGCAGCGTGGACTGGTGGGCAAGATCCTGCAGCGCATCGAGGAGAAAGGCTTCAAGATTGTGGCTATGAAGCTGACCCGGATGCCTGTGGAGAAGGCCAAAGAGCACTACGCTGAACATGTGGGCAAGAAGTTCTACCAGGATCTGGTGGATTTCATCACCTCCGGACCCTCGGTTTCCCTGGTGGTAGAAGGAAGGGGCGCAATTGCAGCCATGAGAAAGATGAACGGCGCCACCAATCCGGTGGAGGCAGTTCCAGGGACCATTCGTGGAGATCTGGGAATTGAAATGGGACGAAATGTCGTGCATGGCTCAGACTCGGCAGCGTCCGCGGCACGCGAGATCGCTCTCCACTTCAGTGCCTCCGAATTGGTGACCTTCAAGCGAATCGACGAAGAATGGCTCTATGAGTAAATTCGGGCGGAACGCATTTCTGCCCCCATCTCACGGGAGCCTTTAAGTTCTCAAAAAATAAACCTATTTTTTGGAGTTACTTCCCTTCCCGAGAAGCGATCTGTATGCAACAGAAGTCCAAAAAGGCCGGCAAATCGAAGGGCAATGAATCCAGCCTCAGAACGCCCATAGTGGTGGTGATGGGGCATGTGGACCACGGCAAGACCACACTCCTGGATAAGATTAGGGGAACGGCTGTTGCCAAGGGTGAGGCCGGGCTTATCACCCAGCACATCGGAGCTACTGAGGTTCCGCTGAATGTCATCCAGGATTTCTGCGGGTCGCACTTTGGAAATGAGATGCAGATTCCCGGGCTTCTATTCATCGACACGCCGGGACACCATGCATTCACATCCATGCGCAGCCGGGGCGGCTCTCTGGCCGATCTGGCAGTTCTGATCGTGGACATAAATGAGGGTTTTCAGCCCCAGACCATCGAGTCGCTGAGCATTCTCAAGCGCTATAAGACCCCATTCGTCGTCGCTGCCAACAAGATGGATCGCATCGGCGGCTGGCATCCTACTCCCAACGCACCGTTTGCCACAAGCCTGAAAGCGCAAAACGAGAGGGTCACTGAGGTTTTGGACACCAGGCTTTACGAGCTGGTGGGAGAGCTCTACAAATATGGATTCGACGGGGACAGGTACGATCGGATCGGAGATTTTACGAGAACTGTGGGAATCGTGCCCATCAGTGCCGTCACTGGAGAGGGCGTGCCCGATCTTCTCATGATTTTGGCGGGACTTGCCCAGAGGTTCTTGAAGGATAATCTGAAGCTCACGGCCACGGGGCCAGGTGTGGGCACAATTCTGGAGGTAAAGGAGGAGAAGGGGCTGGGCGTGACTCTGGACGTCATCCTCTACAATGGAGAGTTCAACTCCGGAGATACGGTAATTGTTGGCACGGCCCACGAGCCGGTGGTAACAAAAATAAGAGCCCTGCTCAAGCCCAAACCGCTGGCTGAGATCCGGAGCGAAGAGCGATTTTTGCCGGTGAAGCACGTTGCTGCGGCCTCCGGTGTCAAGATATCGGCACCAAAGATCGAGAATGCCCTGGCAGGATCGACCATTCGAGTGGTCACTTCCCCGGAAGAGATTGAGGCTCTATCCCTGGAATTGAAATCGGAGCTGGAAGCGGTGAGGATTGACACCGAGAACGAAGGTGTGATTCTCAAATCGGATACCCTCGGATCGCTGGAGGCTCTGGTGGGCGAGCTGAAGGCCAGGAAAATACCCATACACTATGCAGATGTGGGACCCATATCAAGAAGGGATGTGATTAAGGCCGCTGCCATCAATGATCCTCTGCTTTCGGCCGTCATGGGTTTCAATGTGGATATCCTGCCCGATGCCATCACTGAGATCCAGAAGACCAATGTGCCCGTCTTTTCCAGCGAGATCATCTATTCGATCATCGAGAACTACGAGAAATGGGTCGAAGACCAGAAGATGAAGATAGAACAAGAGCGCCTGGAAGCCGTCATCAGGCCGGGTGCTGTGCGAATCTTGCCGGACTGCGTCTTCCGCCAGTCCAAGCCGGCAGTGGTAGGCGTTCAGGTCATCGGTGGGATAGTAAGGACCCAGGTCAATCTCATGCGAGAGGACGGTGCCAATGTGGGCGTGGTAAAGGGAATCCAGGCTCATAATGAGAACCAGGGATCGGCAACCGTCGGCCAGGAAGTAGCCATATCCATCGATGGCCCGACTGTGGGGCGCCAGATCCATGAGGGCGATATCCTCTATGTCAATATTCCTGAAAAGCATGCTCGCATTGTAGAGATGGAGCTGAAGCCAAAGCTTGCCGAGGACGAGCGCGAGGTGCTGGAGGATTTCCTGGAGATCAAGCGCAAGAAGGACCCCTTCTGGGGAAGGTAACCGATCAACATGCATTACAGACGGATCATGAGCGTTTCAAATGATATATTTTGAAATGGTGATTTGAATTCGTGCCATTAAACGATATCATAATTCCTCTGCTGGCCGTGGGCCTTGCCGAGATGGGCGACAAGACTCAGCTTTCCGTTCTTCTCCTCTCCTCCCGGACCCGGGAGTACGCGCAGCTGCTGGCCGGCATCATGCTCGCGTTTCTGCTGGCAGACGGATTTGCCATCCTGGTGGGCTCCTGGGTAACTGAAGTCATTCCCGTCCATCTGGTGAAATTGGTATCCGGCGCAGTGTTCATACTCTTTGGCGTTATGATCTTGAGGGGAGACAAAGAGGAGGAAGAGGAGAGCCGTCTTTCTCCCAGGAACGCTTTTGTATCCGGTTTTTCCATGATCTTCCTCTCGGAATGGGGGATAAGACCCAAATCGCCTCCGCCCTTTTTGCCACGGAGTACGATCCTCGCCTGGTCTTCGTCGGAGTCATGACTGCTCTTTTGATCCTATCGGCGATGGCGATCTACCTGGGCAAGTTCCTCGCCGGCAGGATCGATAGAAAGCGAATTACCAGGATTGCAGGAGTCGTTTTCCTGCTGATCGGCCTCTCATTTATGCTCTCTGCCGTTATGTCGTCTGCGTTTGCCGACATGATATAGAAAAAGACACGGCATTTGTAGAGAAAAGTTCTTGTAGCAAGGAATGCTATTTAGAAGGAATTGCTCCCGGCGGAGCGAACAAAAACTTCATGAAAAAAGAGAAATAAGAAATAATATAAGCAAAACACAGGTAGTATTCTTTGGAGGATAAAAATTTTGATTAGCCACGAGGCAATGTTATGGGTTGTTTTTGGGGCTGCAATTCTGATCCTTTTTGCTTTGGATCTGGGCATTTTTCATAAAAAATCTCATGAAGTTGGCATCAAAGAGGCACTGACCTGGAGCGGCATCTGGCTGATAGTCGCAATTGCCTTCAACCTGCTCATCTATTTCTGGATGGGTACGGAGCGGGCCATCGAATTTGCAGCAGGCTACCTGGTGGAAAGAACCCTCAGCTTCGACAACCTCTTTGTCTTCCTGCTCATATTCTCCTATTTCAAGGTGCCAAGTATTCATCAGTACAAAATCCTCTTCTGGGGCATCATAGCGGCCCTGGTTATGCGAGGCGCATTCATAATTGCCGGCATTGAGCTGATCGACAAGTTCCAATGGATCGTCTATATCTTCGGAGCTTTTCTCCTTGTAAGCGGCCTGAAATTGGCTCTGAGGAAGGATGAGGAACCAATGGATGTGGGAAGAAATCCGGTTCTCCGGCTCTGCAAAAGATTCCTGCCCACCACAGACGATTATGGGGACGGAAATTTTATTCTCAGCAAAGGCGGCAGGCGCTTTGTGACGCCTCTTTTTATAGTACTGCTTGTAATCGAGACGTCTGACGTGCTCTTCGCCTTTGACTCCGTACCAGCTATTCTCGGAATCACGCTTAATCCTACGATCGTTTACACCTCCAATATCTTCTCCATCCTGGGCTTGCGGGCCCTCTACTTCGCCCTGGCCGGATGTATGGTTATGTTCCGCTACCTGAACCAGGGTGTTACCGTTATCCTCATCTTTGTAGGAGCCAAGATGCTTGCTTCCGGATTCATAGAGATCCCGGCGGTCATCGCTCTGGGCGTAATCGTCTTCGTACTGGCTGCATCCATTGTGGTATCCGTGATCCTGCCCGACAGGAAGGCGGGCACGAGACCGCTGGAGTCCGATATCAAATAAGATTCGGGAATTTCAATTTCATGGAGATTGCAGAGCAGCAACTGGCCTCGGAATGGTTCTAAGTCGTGTTGAGCGCAACCATATTTGATTGTCATTCCGCTGGGTCGCGCTTCTGTACTGAGTTGCAAAAAGCATTCTTTTTTCCGCGTTCCGAGTTCGAACTTTTGATGGACGCGATGCGCTTTGCGGGGATGAATATCAATTATCCTCTTCAGGAGGTGATCCTAATGGGCCCGGGCGCGGTCTCGGGAGGGCCGGATTAGTGTAGCGATCCATGACAAAGGTCAATAGATAAAATAGCCATAATGAGTTCAAAGAATGTCAGAATAAAAAGAAATGTATTGGTTATAGATAGAAGATATAATAGAAAACCCTTTCGGCTTCTCTATTGCATCTCTATTGTTTTACTGCGAGTATCTACAGCTTCTCTACTTTGTCAGCCTTGGGGCCTTTCTCGCCCTCAATGACCTCGAAGCTTACCTTGTCACCCTCATCGATGGTGACACCGGGCTTCAAGCCAGTTACGTGCACAAAATAGTCCTTACCGTCGTCGCCTGCTATGAATCCAAAGCTCTTGACTCTGTTGAAAAACTTTACTGTTCCATTTACCATTTTTGATTCCTCAATACTGTTAGCGTACTAGCGAACTTGCATGATCTTCAACTACTTAAAGTTGCTGGCTGGACCCTCAATTCTCTCCCCAGAACAATCTTATGCTGCCGTATCTTAGGGAAACGGTTTTATAGAAGATCAAATACTGTTAACGTGAGATCAATAGAAATAGAAATACTTATTGGAGGATTATCATATATGGCAGGAATGGGCGGAACACCAGTTATCATTTTGAGAGACACCCGCAGAGAGTCGGGAAAAGAAGCCATGTCGAATAACATCATGGCTGCCCGCGCCGTGGCCAATGCCGTGCGCAGCACTATGGGCCCCAAGGGCATGGATAAACTGCTGGTGGACTCCATGGGAGACGTAACCATCACCAATGACGGCGTGACCATCCTAAAAGAGATGGATGTGCAGCACCCTGCCGCCAAAATGCTCATCGAGGCCGCCAAAACCCAGGATAAAGAGGTAGGCGACGGCACAACCACCGTGGCTGTCCTGGCTGGCGAGCTGCTCAAGAAGGCGGAGGTTCTCCTGGACCAGAAGGTTCACCCCACAATGATTGTGCAGGGCTACAGAATGGCCTCCGAAAAGGCAGTGGAGATCGTGAAGTCCATCGCCTTCGATGCCCAGGAGAGCGACCGCGCCCTGCTGGAGAGGGTTGCCGAGACCGCCATGACCGGTAAATTGGCTGAGTCTCCCGACAATAAGATCGCCAAGTTTGCCGTTGACCTGGTCCTCAACGCCACTGAGACCTACGGAGACAAAAGAAGCTTTGACATGGATCGGGTCAATGTGGAAAAGAAGGTCGGCGAGAGCACCATGGATTCAGAGATCATCGAGGGCGTAGTGATCGATAAGGAGATCGTCCACCAGAATATGCCCCGCAAGATCGTGAATGCAAAAATCGCCCTTCTCTCCACGGCCATTGAATCCAAGGATACAGAGACCAAGACCGAGCTTCAGATCACATCCTCAACACAATTCCAGCAATTCATGGAGCACGAGAAGAAGAGAGTAAAGGAAGCCGTGGATAAAGTGATTGCCAGCGGAGCGACAGCCGTCTTCTGCCAAAAAGGCATCGACGACCAGGCCCAGCATTACCTGGCCACTGCGGGCGTTCTCGCTCTGCGTCGCGTCATCAAGAAGGACCTGGACAAACTCGCCAAGGCCACGGGCGCCAACATCGTCACCAGCCTTGATGAACTCAACCCCAGCAATCTTGGCTCAGCCGCTCTGGTGGAAGAGAAGCGGGTTGGAAACGGTATCATGACCTTTGTCACCGGCACCAAGAATCCTGCCGTAACCCTGCTTCTCCGGGGCGGCACGCAGCAGGTCTTGAACGGTCTGGAGAGAGCTCTGGATGATGCACTGCATGCCGTCGCTGACGTTGTTGAGGACAATAAGCTGGTGGCGGGCGGTGGAGCCCCCGAGATCGAGCTGGCTATGCGCCTCCGGGAATATGCATCTACTCTGAAGGGTCGTGAGCAACTGGCGGTCACCAAGTTCGCCGAAGCTGTGGAGATCGTGCCCAAGACTCTGGCCGAGAACGCCGGATTCGACGCCATCGACAAGGTTGTTGAACTTAAGAACAAGCACGCTAAGAACAAGAACATGGGTCTGAATGCCTACACAGGCGAAGTCGAGGACATGTACAAGCTCGGTGTAGTCGAGCCGCTGCGCGTCAAGATTCAGGCCATCTTGTCGGCAACCGATGCCGCTTGCCTCATCCTTCGCATAGATGATGTCCTGGCCTCGACCAAGAAGCCGCCAGCTCGGGCACCGGGCGGCATGCCTCCAGGAATGGGTGGCATGGGCGGTATGGGGGGCATGGGTGGAATGCCCGGAATGGGAATGCCAGGTATGGGCGGCATGCCTCCAGGGATGTTCTAAGGCGACATCTCCTGAATTCCTTTTTATTTAATTTATCTTAATTTTATCGCGTTTTCCGAATCAGACGATAATATATTATTCAGTCTATTTTAATTCTGTGACGAGAAATTAATACTGAATATAGTATATGCATATTGATTACGTTATCTTTATATAACTTGCAAATGAATCTATCTTTCGGGGTTAGTGAGGATGGATGGGTACTTGATATGGCTGATCTTTCTCGCGCTGGCGATACTCTCGATCAGCATTATCCAGCTCCAGGCAGGCCGTAGCGGAAGACTGCAAAGAGATTGCCGCCAAATGCAGATCGAATGTTCACGGATTGCAAGATCAGCTCAGGGAGCGTGAGACGAGGCTCGATCGTCTCCAGCGTGAATACGGACAATTGCTCAAATTGAAGACCCGCGCCTCGGATCTGGAAGATGAACTCAAGAGAACGAAGCATACTGCAGAGTATAAGTCAGCGGAGAGGCTGCGATACCTGGAGGAGTATACCGCCCATCAGGGAGCCAATCCGGCAGCTCTATTCCTCGGTACCTTTCCACCTCGGGGTCTTCACTCCATCGAGAGCCATTTGGCCCGCATGCTGGAGAATGCAAGGTTTGAGGTGATAGTAGTATCCCCCTGGATAAAGAGGCAGATGTGGGACAGGATTGCAGCGCCACTGCATAAGTTCTCTCGCCAGGGCGGAAGGCTTGTGGTATTCATGCGAGGCTGCGATTCAGACTACAGCTCGGGCATGAGCGACGACATCCGAAATGAGGTAGAACGCCTTGGCGGCGAGATCCTGTTCGTGCATTCCACTTCATGCCAAGATCTATGTGGTAGATCGACGTGAGGCGATCGTGACCTCTGCCAATCTCTCCAAAGGAGGAATCGACGATAATTACGAGGCCGGCATCTGGCTGAATGATCCCAATGTCCTCAAAGATATCTGCGCCTATATCGAAGATCTGCGCCGATGCCGCCAACCTTGAAACAGGGATAATTTTGAGGATAATTATAAGGACATCGTAACCACATTACAATTCCGAGCATAAGTGATAGATCAAAATAGCGTCGTCGAATGCATTGCAGGAGACTAGATTATATCTTTACAATTTCGATCCGATGAGGTTTATGCTCCTGAGGAAGATACTTTTCTTCTCCTCAAATCCGCCCTGGCCGAGGCGAGGCCAGAGGATCGCGTGCTTGAGGTCGGCTCTGGCAGCGGCTTTATCTCCCGAGAGCTGGCCTTAAGGGTCGAGAGCCTCCTCGCGACGGACATAAACCCTCATGCCGTCAGAGCAACAAGGGCCTTGGGAATCGAGAGCGTGAGAGCTGATCTGTTCCAGGGAATCAGAGGAACGTTCGATCTGATACTTTTCAATCCGCCCTATCTTCCCACTAATGCGGAAGAAAGAAGCCTCCAATGGATCAACTATGCCCTCGATGGAGGAGAGAGCGGCAGGGAGACCATCGATCGATTTCTGAAATGTCTGCCGGATCATCTCTGCTATGGTGGGAGAGCCCTCCTTCTCATATCCAGCCTGACAGGACTAAAAGAGGTGCAAGAGATGGCCATCGCGTGCAGGTCTGGCCGCAAAGACGGTGGCAAATGTCGGATGCTTTTTTGAGCAGCTCTATGTTCTCAGGCTGGAAGTCGCGGATAAGCATTAGAGTACCTGAAAGCACCCGATTTGTCAAATATCCGGATTAAGTAAGATCCTTCTGGTCAATCTGAATGGCGGCGTCCTTGTCCCCCGGCATGCGGTCCACTGGCAAGGGATCCACCAGCAAGGCGTCCACCAGTAAGGTGACAAGCTTCTCCAGTACTTCACTAACACCCTGGCCCGTTTCAGTGGACATTTCAGGCACGTCTGCATATCTCAAGATATCTGCCTTATTGGCCACAACCAGCATGGGCAGATGGATCCAGTTCTTCAGATCCTCTGCAAGACGAAGCTGCGAGTCCAGAGGATAACCGCAATGCTCGCTGGGATCGAGGATGAAGAGCACAACGCCCTGCAGATGGCTCAAGGCAGCCACGGTCTGCCGCTCGATGTCGTTACGCTCAGATAACGGCCTGTCAAGCAGTCCTGGCGTGTCCACAACCTGATACTTTTGGTGGCCTCGATAAAAGTGGCCCACAAAGATTCCCCGCGTGGTGAATGGATAGCTGGCAATCTCAGGTCTGGCTCCAGTGACGCGGATAATGAAGCTCGACTTGCCCACATTAGGGTATCCGGCAATGAGGATGGTTGGCACCTCCGGGTCTATCGTCGGCATCTTACGAAGCCGATTTCTGGCTTCATTCAGGAATAGCAGATCCTTCTCAATGGACCTCATGACGGAAGAATAGCGTCCAAATGCCGCCTTTCTGGTCGGAGTGTCATCCAGTCCCCGAGCCCGTTTCATCTTGCCCACATACTCTTTTGAGATCAGTCTTATCTGTCTGGCGGCCCAGCGCATACGCGATAGGCTGATTCGCATGCGATCTACACCTGCAGTTATATCTGCCATTTCTCTGTAGAAAGGCGGCAGATTCTCAAAGGACGGAAATTTGTGGACAAGGTTGGTGAGATTGTCTGAGAGTATATTGCCGGCATTTTGAACCATGGACTCGTTATCCGTGGCGCGGGAGGCGCGCCTGAAGGACTTATCTAGAAGTTCCTGCGATGTGGGAACGGTTGGAAGCTGCTCGAACATTAGATACTGGTTATCGGCATTGGCAGATAAAGCTTTAGGCCCGCCCTAACTATTCATTTAATAAATGGTTTTCGGAAGGCTTAAATATCACCTCCCTATCTATATAGATGAGGTGGCCTCTTGAAGAGATTAGGCACCGCGCTTCATGTGGTACAGAATAAATTAATTGTCCAGACCGAGCAAATTGTTGGAAGCGAGACCAATATCCCCAGAACGAATTCCTGGGTTGTGGACCAGAAGAGGACCAAGGTCGGAAAAGTTTTCGATATATTCGGCCCAATTGATCATCCATACATCATCGTTCGACCAAATAGAGGAATAGATGCCGCTGCCCACGTCGGAAAGAAGCTCTATATCGACGAGGCGTCGGGGAGAGATAGCAAGTGGAAGAGATTGAGAAGCTGAGAGAGATAGAGAGGACGGAGCCGGAGAAGCTGAAAGAGCGGACGCGGCTCAAGCGTGAGAAGGAGAAGGTAGACGAGTTCGAGAAATTCACAGTCGAGTGTCCGGAGTGTAAGAGCCATACACTGGTGCGAGACTACGAACGTGCAGAACTTGTTTGCTCCGATTGCGGACTTGTAATCGACGAGAATTTCATCGATCAGGGACCGGAGTGGAGAGCCTTCGACCACGATCAGCGCATGAAGAGGTCGAGGGTCGGCGCGCCCATGACGTACACTATCCACGACAAGGGCCTTTCCACCATGATCGATTGGAGGAACAGAGACTCTTACGGCAAGACCATCTCCTCCAAGAACAGGGCTCAACTCTACCGCTTGAGAAAATGGCAGAGGCGCATCCGGGTCAGCAATGCCACGGAAAGAAACCTGGCCTTCGCATTATCGGAGCTGGACAGGATGGCATCGGCCCTTGGCCTCTCTCGAAATGTAAGAGAGACGGCAGCCGTGGTCTACCGTAAGGCTGTGGACAAGAACCTCATTCGCGGGCGGAGCATTGAGGGCGTCGCAGCCGCAGCACTGTATGCAGCCTGCCGCCAGTGCAACGTGCCCCGCACTCTGGACGAGATCGCAGAGGTCTCCAGAGTCTCCAGAAAGGAGATCGGCAGGACCTACCGGTTCGTGTCCAGAGAGCTGGCCTTAAAGCTGATGCCGACCAGCCCCATCGACTACATTCCCCGCTTCTGTTCCGGCCTGAATCTCAAGGGCGAGGTGCAGGCCAAGGGAATTGAGATACTCCGCCAGGCAGCTGAGAAGGAACTCACCAGCGGGCGCGGTCCCACGGGCGTGGCTGCAGCCGCGATCTACATCGCCTCCATCCTCTGCGGAGACCGGCGGACTCAGCGCGAAGTGGCGGATGTGGCAGGAGTGACGGAAGTCACCATACGAAACCGCTACAAGGAACTGGCAGAAGAGCTGGATATTGAGATAATCCTGTGAGGGGTTATCTCCTCGTTTCTTTTGAGAAATTCTTCCTTCTTAGTTTTTCAATATCACTACATCTTTGTTTACAACTTTTAGCTGCCTGAGAATTCTGCGGCCTCATCAAGCCTTGATCGGTCTCTCCACTCCCGTAACAGCTTTAAAAAACCCCTGGAACTCATCGGTCGCCACAGAATACTCTTTTTGGATATCGGCCACCTGTATCAGTGTATTCTTGATGTCTATAGCCGCAAGCATGCTCTCCAGATCGTAATCTTCGCCTTCAGCTACAACCTTAACGCGACCGTCATCGAGGTTCTGGACGTAGCCCTTGAGTCCGAAGTCCCTGGCAATAGAAATCTGCCCTATAGCCTGTCTTCTGGACCTTGCCGGAGATATAAGCCGTCAGCCTACGCATTACTCTTATGGGGAGCTCCTTTTTATTTAAGCTTTAATAAACATGGGCAACAAAACATCCTTTATGGAAAATAGGCAGATGGTCCGATTCTGGGAGGTGGACTTCCTGCGAGGAATGGCCATCGCACTCATGGTTCTCTTCCATCTGGCCTATGACCTCAATTATTTTGGAATCCGACCGATCGATGTAGCCTCAGGGCTTCTGGTTCTATCTGGCTCGCTTCACGGCCTCGCTCTTCCTCCTGCTGGTGGGAGTCTCCCTCTCCCTCAGCCACACCAGGTCACGGCTTCTGGGGCAGGAAGACCGATTTCGCTTCCGGCTTATGAAACGGAGCCTCTGGATATTCGGCCTGGCAATGGGCGTAACTCTGGTCACTTATTTCTTCATAGGAAGGGGCTTCATTGTTTTCGGTGTGCTGCATCTCATCGGCGTCTCTCTGCTGCTGGCCTATCCCTTCCTCCGGCTGCATGGAGTAAACTTCATTTTAGGATTATTATTTATATTAGTAGGATTATTTCTGCAGACCCTCAGCGTAGACTTTCCCTGGCTGCTCTGGCTAGGACTGGCGCCTGTGGACTTCCGCTCAGTAGACTACTTTCCGCTCTTTCCCTGGTTCGGGGTGATCCTCATTGGTGTGGCCTTTGGCGATCTCTTCTATAGGGGCTACAGCCGCAGGATTCCCGTGCCGGATCTTGCCGGATCGTCCCTGGTGAGAGGGCTCGAATTCCTGGGCCGGAACTCGCTGGCCATCTATCTCGTCCATCAGCCTGTGCTCATTGGTTTGATGTATCTGGTCGGTGTCTGGCTTCCCTGGAATTAGACTTATACATCCTATTGAGCGATAAGGACTATCGGTCAGGCGGTTCACGACTTGGAGCCAGGCCATATACTTAGATATATTTCTTCGAGTATACGTTGTATTGAGAGGAGGAGACGAAAATGGTTGATGGCGATGTTGAATCTGTAGGTACTGTATGCCCCTGTAGGCCCCGTATCCGAGATCCTGTGGGTCCTGCGGCTCCTGCGAGCCCTGCAGGCCTCATCGAGAGAAGCAAAATCAGCGGCGCGAGATGGAGCGGCTCGCCAAGGATGTGAAGGATAAAGCAGCAAAACGAATGGGAATCGTGGCGGCGGTGGTCGTACTGGCTTTGGCGTTCGTTGCTATCGGGGGGCTTCCCTGGTACACCATCGACCAGGGCGAGAGGGGTGTTATGACCTCTTTTGGCAAGACGAGTCCGGATCCTCTTCAGCCCGGCCTTGGTTTCAAATGGCCGATCATCCAGGCTGTTCATACATATCCGGTGAGGGTCCAGGTGCATTCGGCGCCGGCTTCCAGCGCGTCCAAAGATCTGCAGTTGGTTGATACGACAATCGCTGTTAACTACCACTTTGAGCCTACTGATGTTGTGAAAATATACGGTAAGTTGTCGAGTGATTATGAAGCGGTGATAATCGATCCCAATGTGCAGGACGCGGTCAAAAATGCAACGGCACAATTCACCGCACCGGAACTTATACAGCAGAGACCCAAAGTCGAGGCCATGATCTCGAACAGGCTCAAGCAAGAGCTGGGAAACTACTACATCGTTGTAGATGGAGTCCGGATAGTGAACTTCGCATTCAGTAAACAGTTCGAGGATAGCATTGAGGCCGCAAACACCGCCAAGCAGCAGTTGCTGCAAGCCCAGACGCAAAAGCAGATCAGCCAGGTGCAGGCGGATATGGTTGTCATCAACGCCACTGCCAAGGCAAAGGAGCTTGAATTGCAGGGCAATGCGCTTAAACAGAATCCAGATGTGGCGACCATAAAATTCATAGAAAAGTGGAATGGCGTGCTGCCTGTATATTCGGCAGGCGGCAACGGCCTGATCCCCTTCCTCAATGTGGCGGGTGCATGAAACCGCTCTTCTCTTTTTCCGAAGCTCTGGCGCGGCCCTTATTCCGGCTATTCCCTGAATCGCTGTGGCAAGCAAAAGAGATAAGCGATACTTCTTGCGAACAAGAGTTGGATCAAATTGATATCGAAAATGAAGTCTAACCGTAATAGATAATCTGAATAGATAATGGAGGTCTTGGATTTGAAGATAAGATATTCTGGAGTGGCGTTCGTTCTCCTATTGGCATTGCTGGTATCGGTATGCTTTGGACAGGTACAGGATGCCTCAACAGCTAATACAAGCCAGCTCGCGAACGATACGGTAAACGCCTCCAACACAGCCGGTGTGGATAATAACACCATCACGAGCGTAAGCAGCGCAATGCTAGCGTGCAGGGCATCTGGAAAATCTCTCTGGGGGAGAAGGATATTGTCGCCGCCATTAACCAGTCTGGAGAATCCATATTCGGCCTGGCCAAATTCGAAGGCGAGAACCCCTGGAATGGCGCAGTGGCAGGTTCGCTATCAGGAAACGCAATATCCGTATCCCTGGCAGCAGTGGAAGCTGAAACGCTTGACTCCACCTACATAAGCGGAACCGTCGAAGGCGACTCGATGAAGGGAAACTTCATTCGATCCGACAGCAGCGGTAAAGCTACCAGAGGCGAATTTACAGCCATGTTGATCAGCCCTGATACCTCTGGCTACACTCCTGCGGTGATCCAGACTAGTATCCACATCTTCTGCAGAGACGCCGCAAAAAATCGTTGAGCAGAACAATGCGACTTTGCCGCAGCCAGTTGCTCTCCCGGTGGCAAAGAGCAAATTCAAGGATGTAACAGAGCTGGCCAAAGGAATCGATCCCAACATACTGCCCAGGATGGCGGCCCTGTAAAATAGGACCCCGACAAAGGCCGGGATAATCATGAAAAGTCTTAACTGAAGCCCCGGATCCCGGCTAGTCGCCTTTTTGGTATCTCCGGGATGGATTTCCATATGCCTTTTAATTTTTATTTTATATTTATTTATCCGATCTGCACATCGACTAATGCAACAGGACTATGATTTAATGATCTGCCAAAAGACATATTTACATTAGGCTATATCTAATTAACAGCAAAATTGATCAGACGAATCATTGGAATCTGATCGAGGAGATAAAAAATGCCCGAGTTCGTTAACCCATTCAGCGGAAAAGTGCCCGATCGCAAGCTCACTATGGAAGAGCTGATCAGAGCAATACGTCTTGACCTATCCGCCGAGCAGGAAGCGGTTCACCTTTATATGGCCCACGCTGAGGCCACAGATAATCCTCTAGCTAAGAAGGTTTTCATCGATATCGCTAATGAGGAACGGGTTCACATAGGTGAGTTCGCCCGGCTGCTTTCCATCCTTACCGGAGATGAAGATACGCAGCTGGCAAAAGGCGCAATGGAGGTTGATGAGATGGCACTCGAATTTTCCAAGCCGTCTCAAGACGTCACCATGGATTCTCCAAAGCCCGAGAGCGAGGAGAAGCCCATCCAGACGACCATAGGATCGCTAAAAAAGTGATTGCGGGAGGACATATTAATGGAAAATAATTACCTGGGGCGGGAAGATGCGCCCATCGGACCAGAAACCTGGAAGACTTTGGACAGCACCATGGCTGAGGCGGCCAAAGGAGTTCTCACAGGAAGGAGGATGTTGGATCTCGAGGGTCCCTATGGACTCGGCCTTAAAGCTGTGCCCTTGCAGGACACCCGGGCAGAGAACGGCATCATCACAAGCAACTCTGTGCCCTTATCCCTGATTTATAAGACCTTTTCATTGAGCAAGAGGGATCTTGCGGCTGCGGAAAAGGATGGTATGCCTATCAATACCGCTTCCGTGGCGAGCGCTGCCCTGGAAGCAGCCGGGCTGGAGGAGGCCCTGATATTCGAAGGAATGAGCGGAGTATCCGGTCTTCTGAACAGCAAAGGCGCGTCGAAGCTCAAGCTCACCAGCTGGGAAGCCATGGGCAAAGCTGTGGAGGACGCCATAGCGGCGATAACCCTTCTGGACAAGGCCGGCTTCCACGGGCCCTATACATTGGCCTTAGCGCCTGAACGCTACAACCAGCTCTTCCGCCGTTATCCCCAGGGAGGCACTGAACTCGAGTACCTTCAGGCTCTGGTCACAGACGGTATCTTCAAGGCCCCAGCACTCGATAGCGGTGGAATCCTTATGGCATCGGGTAGGCAGTACGCTTCAATCGTGCTGGGCCAGGACATGACTCTGGGCTACAACGGGCCTGTAGGCGAGAACCTGGAATTCTCAGTATCAGAAAGCCTGGCGCTTCTGATCCGGGAACCTAAGGCTATTTGTGTCCTCGGATAGATTCTATACCCGGGAGTTTATACATTTTCATTTTTTTTTTGAAGGATAACTATACTACAAAATTAAACTCGATCTTTTCTGGATCGTTCCTGCGTTTATACCAGTCTTGCCACAAAAAACAGTAATAGCCTTTTCGAAATATTCTCTAAAAAACCTTCGCTATCCTATCAAGATCTTGCCGTGCCGGTCGATCTTTCCCTCAGAGACCCTGGTGGAGCTTATGCGGACCTGATCCTGGGCGAGCTTGTATTCAATCACGGATATTTGCATCGGCAACAAATTTCTCTTTCCGCGCAATCGGTTGATCTTCTCTGCCATGGGCAGCGTCTCCGGGGAGACTACAATAAAATCGAAGTCTTCATAGATTGAGGGGCCACATTGATCGATGATCTTTGTTATGCGTGCATCTTTAATGCCAAAGCATCTGAGAACAATCGCCCGCAGATTCTTCTCCCGCGTCTCAAAGTCGCGGACATTGCGGGTTCTGCTCCCTCTGGCCATCTCGTCGGAGGTGAGACCTATAACAACATCTCCTCCTTCGCCGAGCGTAAACGCACGTCGGAGCAGGGCGATATGTCCATCATGGATGGGATCGAAAGTGCCTCCTACAGCGACTCTGGCCATACAGGCCCGCAAACGAGGGTGCTATATAAGTACTTGACGGCTTAGATTCGCCGTTCCCGGAAACGCTCCAGGATCCTGGTGATAATGCGCCGCGAGCTGCATAGGTCGCATGGCTCATGGGCCTCGATCCGCACAATTCTGGGATGGAGACCGCGGCGGGATAATTCCGTCTCCAAATGGCCGATATCAAAGTGCTGATCAAAGCCGAGCGTGATTATGTCCGGGTTGAGCTGCTCAATGGTCCGAAAGATATCACTCTCCTCTCCCAGGATGGCCCTGTCCACCGCCTTCAGAGATTGTACCATCCTCTGCCTCTGCTCCTCAGGCAAGACGGGCTTGGGCTTATGGCGCACATTCACATCCCTGGCAACTATTACCACCAGCTCGTCGCCCAAAATTTTAGACCTCTCCAGATAGAGAACGTGGCCGGGATGGAGAAGGTCAAAAGTGCCCGTGGCGACGACCAATGTCAAGCATCCACCGGGTCCGGTTCATCTGAAATCTTCATCGAGATCATCCTCAAATCATCCTCAAAGCCGTCGTCTTTGAACTCCACATCCAGGATGGCAAGGTCACGCCGTTCGCCTGAAGCATCGAAGCAGACCCAGCTATGCTCATCGAAAGGCGGACCGACGATGATGTGATAGTCTCCGGTACGAGAGAAGAACTGGATATCAGGTTCGGAGGGCATGAGGACCCCGGAGGGATGGCTGTGGGCAGAGCCCGCCACCTGCATGTTGGGAAGCATGTAGAGCCGGATTAGTGCGCTCATCCTCGAATTTTCCGTGCCCGGCAGTATCAGAACCTCTGTGATGATCTCATTCTCGACCTGAAGAAGCCCTGCAAATTCTGCAGGCAGTGAGGACCTGGACGCCTCCAGTATGAACTTCAGAGTGTCCCTGGCAATGCCGCGAACCTTTCTCGACTTCATTTGCCTCCAGGGCTCGCAGATGTATGCAGTCTCCTGCCAGCACTCGCTGACATCCGTTTTCGGTCTTCAGCAGAAGGGCACCATCCTCTGCCAGATCCTCGACCACACCTATGAGGTCTCCAGAGCTGGAGGTGATGCGCACTGCCCTTCCCAGAGTAACTGAACGACTGCGCCACTCTTCATATATCTCTCTCGATCCCATCTTTTCGTATGCCTCTTCTATCTCCAGGAGAATCCTCTGGATCAATTCGCTGCGGGACACCTCGTGGCCCAGCTCTTGAGAAAGGGAAGTGGACCTCCACTCCTCCGGAAAATCTGGACAGTCCGACATTGGCATTGATGCCCAATCCCACGACCGCATAATCCAGACGCCCTACCTCGGCGCTGATCTCCATGAGGATGCCGCAGATCTTTCGTTCCCGGATCAAGAGATCATTGGGCCACTTGATGCCGGCCTTTAGGCCCAATAGGGAGAAAATGGCTTTGGATACGGCCACGCTGACAGCCATGTTTATCTGGTAGACCGAGGCCAGCGGCATCTCTGGCTTGAGTATGAGACTCATCCAGACACCTCCCGGAGGAGATGCCCAGGGCCGGGACAGTCTGCCGCGACCTTGAGTCTGGGTCTCGGCCAGGATGACAGTACCGTTTGGGCTGCCGGAGGCCATGGACTTGGCAATCTCGTTTGTGGAGTTGACCTCCGAAAAGATACGTAGATCCTTTCCCAGCCACTTCGTCTTAAGGCCGGAGCGGATCACATCCGCATCCAGAAGGTCCGGTTTGTAGGTCAGATGGTAGCCTTTCTTGGTTGAGGCCTCTATCTCATATCCTCTCCTGCGAAGGTTCCGTGATCTGCTTCCAGACAGCAGCCCTGGTGATGCCAAGCTTTGCCGCCATCTCCTCTCCGGAGACCCAGTCTCCAGATCCTAAGGATGACAGGATATCATATGCGGCCAATCTCAGCTCTTCTCCCCTGGCTTCTGCTGGCTGAGGTACGATCCAACGGCCGCAGCGATAGCTGCGACCTGGCGGTTGTCTGCGCCCAAAGCTGAGGCCAGCGACTTGCCTTTTTCGTAATCCACAGCCGCGACCTGCTTGACCGCTTCTGCGATGTTCTCTTCTTTTATAAAGCCGGTATTGATGTCACCGCTTCTGAACCTGGCATTCCTGAGCACAGCCTTGTGAAATATGATGTTCGTTTTCACGCCTACAATGATGTACTCGTAGAGAGCGCGCTCCATTCTGGCAATGGCCTCTTTGCGGTCCTTGCCGTGGGCCACGAGCTTGGAGATCAATGAATCATAGTAGGGTGGAATGACGTAGCCGGTGTAGACACCGCTGTCCACTCTTATGCCCGGACCACCCGGACTTCTGTACCTCTTGATCTTTCCAGGAGCTGGTGAGAAGTCGTTCAAGGGATCCTCGGCATTGATGCGGCACTCGATGGCCCAGCCTCGTATCTGCATATCGCACTGGTCATAGTTCAGGGGATGACCGGCGGCCACCAGGATCTGCTCTTTGGCCAGGTCTACGCCTGTAACCATCTCTGTGATAGGGTGCTCTACCTGCAGGCGAGTATTCATCTCCAGGAAGTAGAAGTCGCCGCGGGAATACATGAACTCCACAGTCCCGGCGCTCGCATAGCCGATGGCTTTCGCGGCCTTGACGGCGATTGAGCCCATCCTCTCGCGCAGATCCTCGGTCATAACCGGCGAAGGAGACTCCTCTATCAGCTTCTGGTGGCGGCGCTGAATGGAGCACTCCCGGTCTGAGACGTAGAGGGTCTTTCCCATATTGTCGGCCAGTATTTGAAATTCGATGTGTCTCGGCTCCGTCAGATATTTTTCGATATAGATGGTGTCGTCGCCAAAGGCGTTGCGGGCCACGGACTGGGATGAGGTGAGGGCGGGCAGCATCTCCTCGCGGCTCTCCACGATCTTCATGCCGATTCCGCCGCCTCCGGCCGCAGGCTTGAGGATTATCGGATAGCCTATCCTCTCCGCAATCTCCATCGCTTCATCCGGATCGCTGATGCCCTCCTCAATGCCGGGAACAATTGGGACCCCCGCATCCTTCATAGTCTGGCGGGCTGTGATCTTGGAGCCCATGGCATCAATTGCAGAAGATGGCGGGCCTATGAACACGATACCATTCTCCACACACGCCCTGGCGAAGTTTGTATTCTCGGAGAGGAAGCCGTATCCGGGATGGATGGCCTCGGCTCCGGTCTCCAGGGCAGCTTTGATGATGTTGTCAATCTTCAGGTAGCTCTCACGGGAAGGAGACGGTCCTATGAAGACTGCTTCATCGGCGTATTTGGCAAAAAGGGCATTCTTGTCCGCTTCGGAATAGACGGCCACAGTCGATATGCCCAGCTCCCGGCAGGCACGCATAACCCTAATGGCGATCTCACCCCGGTTGGCGATCAGGATCTTATTGAACATCCCCGGGTCTTAGGCACTGCCAGGGTAAAACCTTTTTGGAACAACTTTGAATCTATGCCTGGAATGACGTCCTGGATTGTTACTGGTCCCGGGCAGATTTAGAGGCTGTTTGGGCTTTGGCCAAATTCAGAAGATATTTTCTATTCGCGAGCAGAGGTGAAGGATCTCAATTCACCAGGATAGATCATGAGGCTGGGCCGGTATAAGGCACGCCTCTTCTGAAGAATCGTAAGTGGAGATGAATGCCAAATTGCCAAAAATCGTCAGGTCGGCAATCTTATTAGAAATACTTAATAAGTAATGAAAGGCATAATGTAATGACGGAGTGGATTGCTATAAAAAAATTAGGATGGATTCGCCAGAAACCAGATATAAGAGACTATTCAGTTGATCGGCCTGATGTAGCCCGTCTCCTCGTACAGCTCCCAGTCGGATTGGCTTCAAATGTTGATCTTCGTAAATATTGTACTGCAATAGTCGATCAGGGAAATCTCGGGAGCTGCACGGCCAACGCTTTAGCCGGCCTGATAGGTTACTTCGTTAAGAAGTCGACGGGAAAAGAGTTCGCAGCAAGTCGACTGTTCAACTATTGGTACACCCGTTGGCTGGAAGGAAGCCTTGCAGAAGAGGATACCGGTGCAACCATCCGGGGCGCAATGGGCAGTTTGGCTGCATTCGGCACGGTCTCAGAGAAGTTGCTTCCCTATTCGATCGAGGCTTTCAAGACGGAGCCTGCCTACAGGTTTGGATTGATGGCGCAAAACTTCCAGGCTTTAAAGTACGTCCTCATCGACCAGCCGGGCACGCCCGGAACTGCTGTTCTCACCGCCATAAAAGGGCAGCTCTTTGCGGGTCTGCCGCTGGAATTTGGCTTTGAGGTCTTCCCGCAGTTCAAATCCGTTGGTCGAGACGGGCTTGTGGCTTATCCCAATACAAGTGATGCCAGCATCGGTGGCCATGCTGTTGTGGCCGTAGGATACGATGACACAGTGCAGTGTCCCAATGCCACCGTAGGGGCCATTCTTTGCCGCAATTCCTGGGGCGCTTCCTGGGGAATGGACGGTTACTTCTGGCTGCCTTACGACTATGTGACGAAGCCCTTTTTCGGAGTAACACTAGCCTCCGATTGGTGGGCCTTAATATCAGAGGAGTGGCTGGATATGGGACAATTCTATTGAAGGATCAAAAAGATTAATCTGTATTGAGAGCCATCTGCCTATCTATGGGAGATAGAGGAGCTCTACAGCTCGACATAGGCCTGGTTGTCTCAAGCCTCGGAGGAAATTCCAGCCAGGATCGTAACCAATTTCACGGCCTTTTTTCCTTGTTTGGCATTGATTTTGGAATCTATATCGGACCATCCTATAATCTTTTTGAGAGAATAGGTCCGAGCATTGGAGCCGGTTTGCTCATAGGACAAAATGGTTTCTTAGCTGGCAAGGTGGGCATCCATTTCAACAGGACATTCGGCCTGGCTATCTTAATTCCAATTGTCCCCCTTTATGGTGCAATGGGCGCGACTTTCTTATCCACTCTGCCAATTCTTCAGGGGGCTGGATCTGCAGCTGCGATTCCACTACTGCTCGTGCCTGCAACCTTCGCATACCAGGAAGAGCTCAGAAAACTATACAGATCCGGGCAGGATAAAATCGGAGGCATAAGGAGATGGATACATCGGTTTGACTGAAAGGGACAATTTTGATCACAATCTGATGTGCATGGACTCCAATCGTCCATTGACGAAGCAGGATATGCTAAGCCTCAAGTCAAGGACCACTTTCGAAACTAGAAATTTTGACGCGAACTGGCGTTGAATCCCGGGAATTGATCATATGAATTTTACCCTACAGGATACGTTTTCAACCTACAGGAAGATCATTGCCGAACCGGATATCGAAATGAAGTATGAGATCTTCCGGGAAGAATTGATGGGGCCGTACGAAGGCATGTTCAGGGCTTTCCGAGCCACCACGAGGCCGCAGCCAGATGACAATGATGCGTTAGCCATGCTTGAGGGCTGGTCGCTTTTGATGCCAGAGTCGCTGGACAAAAAAGCAATCGGCTCGATACAAAAGTTTGAGAGGGCGGGCGCTCTCAAACTTTGCGAACAGACAATGAACAATGTCCTGCAAAGATTTACGGATCGTTCTGTCGATGGTCCGCAGCACATACAGGTTGGCATATTCCTGCAGGACAGCTCGAAGATGGATCAGTCAGACAGGGGTTACACTGGTTTTGGGGGCATACCAGGCTTCATCATGCTGAATTACAGTGAGGTCACCGATTATAACCTTGCCCGGCTGCAGGCAGCCCTTGCGCACGAGGCTCACCATAACATCTACGGTTTCTGGTCGGGTCTGGGACCCGGCCGGTATCACTGTGGGCAGGTACATCATCATGGAGGGTCTGGCAGAGTCGTTTGCAGCGTCGCTTTACGGTGAAGAGCTTGTCGGCCCCTGGGTAACAGATTTCGATATGGCGGATATGCCCAGAGTGAAGGCGATTATGAAGAGCGGGCTGAACATCAAAGGATTTGACGCCGTTAGGCAGTATGTATTCGGAGATGCAAAGACCGGCGGAGAACTGGATCTTCCCAACTCGGCAGGTTATGCCGTGGGCTACCACATAGTCCAGGCATTCATGAAGAAGACGGGCGAGGATATCGTCGAGGCAACCATCACTCCGGCAGAACAGATAATCGCGGAGTCTGGGTTCTTCTTCGACTGAAAACCATATACTAACTTCTTATCTTCGCCCAATTTACTTCAATCCAATCTTTGGCACCAGACGGGTGGACAAACAAATGGTGGTGATAATGGTAGCAAAGTAATAGTAAAGAAGGGCCAACCGCCTAAATCCTATATGAACTCTCCAGCCTTACAGGCTCATTTACTGACTGGGTCGCAGGAGCTTCTTTTCTTTGGTAATTTTTGCCGATTCCACGAAGCTTAACTTCCGGTTGTATAGCAATCATACAGATCTGTATTAAGTATGAACGGAATCGTCTATATTATTCTTGAAGAGTACAATTCTTGCTATGAGATGGGTGAGCGGGATAATAGCGATCTGCATAATAATGGTCTCCTTGAATACAGCAACAGGCGAAGATATCTCGGATCTGAAGAAACTTATCTCCACCAATGAGGATACTCACATGAATTCCAAGGACCTAGGCATTCTTCCTTGCCACCCATAACTACAACGCTTTGCCCGATGACGGCTATGCAGAGTTGAATCTGAACGGCAAGATCTACAAACTGGCCCCAAACGGCGATAAGCCCGGGTTATGTGATATAATGCTTTTACAGTAAGAGAGAATGAACAATGAGATCAAAAATAAAGTCCAACGATATGGTCAAAGCTCGTGTTCTAAAGGCATGTGCAAATGGCGCGAGCGGAACCAGTATAGGTCATAAAGCCAGCCCTGATACGATGAAAGTGATATCGTATTTGAGCTTAATAGATGAAGGGTTGATTGAGGTGAACTCGGCAGGTTCGGAAATCGTTCACAGAACGACGCCAAAAGGACTGGATCTGATAGAAAAATTGGAACGTTTTCATGCAGAAACGAAACGAACAAACCTCTAGAATTTAAGATACATGACCAATATGCCACTCGGCTGTGGTTCGGATCGAGTGTGAGATAAAATCCAGCGGCTAATAGAGGAGCATTCCCGAGTGATTCTGGAGTTAGCCTAAAAGTGCACTCCTCCAAGGCTCAAGACTGCAATCTGAGCCACAGATCAACGAGAATGCACGCGCCGCCGGGATCTGCCCGGCCATTCCTGGCTCTTGATCTCCTGGCTGGCTGCCCTCTTCAAGAAATTCTATCGCATTTTTCTTATTCGTCTAATGTGCCCGGCAATAACTAGAAGAGTTTTGAATTTCAAAGCCAATATTTTTTCTGAACTACACAAAGAAACTCAAATAGCGAAACCCTTAAAATAGATGTCGCTATTGGATGGGGTCATGGCGTCAAGCGAGAGATCTGCCGAATTGATCATGATCGTCTTATTGGCAGCCATCTTGATTTTTCCATGCCAGGCTCAAAGTATGAATATTCTTGGAGAAGTAAATCCAAATCCTGGAAAAGAGGATTCTGACTTCACCTATTCGGCGACCATTGATATGGGAACCGCTGGCCGGAACCTCAGCGCTATCAGGACCCATAAGAATCGATCTCAATTTATACAATGGAGAAAAACTTCTCAAGAGCTATTCCCAAATAGGGTAAATTCCCTGGAGGAGGAATCTCACCCCAGGAAATGATCAAGGGGAAAAGTGAGCCCTTCCTCTTCGGTCCGTATAATTTTGTAAGGGACTTCGGCCTGAAGAGCGTCGATAATTTATCTTACGAATTCACCCTCCATTCTGGACCCGGGTGATGGAACCGAGGTCGCTAAAAACAGAAACGTTGGGCCGCAGATCAATTATCCCTATTTTGCAGGCATTCAATATAATGCGCGACCGTATTATGTTCAACCGTTGGAGATCGCGGCTACATTTAAGGATAATGCCGATCTATTTCCGTCTGCACAGATAGACTTCCAGGGTCCACTCCATAGCTCTCAGGAGAGGAAATGGACCAGTGACCTCCAGATGAAGGCCAGTGGCACAACTTACGTATTCTCGTCGGAAGAGGACATCTCGAATTACGTCAACGGTGGGAACTTCAGCTTCAATCTAACGTTTAATGATGCCCAGGCGTCACCAATTACGGTGGGTCCCAATTACTTTACAGTCTTGCCTTATAAACCAAGGATTGAATCCATTGATGTCCAGGATGAAATAGAATCTGGCAATTTCAGCATTAAGGCCTATGTGGAAGATACGGGAAAAAAAATTGAGGGAGAGGATCTTCCGGGCAGCAACGCGACCATAATAATATCTCATCCGGAAAAGCCGTCTCAAGCTTATAAAATAAATAGCATTCGGCCTGTTGTCTTGGAAAAGGGAAGAAAGGAGTTAATACTCTTTGAATGGACTGAAAAAGATATTCCCTTCAGCAGAAATGATGTGGAGATCAGCAAGAAAGCACCTTTCCAGGCCACGGTTATCTACAGTAACGATAACTGGAATTATAATGCATCCAAGATAAGTAGAGCCTTCTATGTGATCAACGAAACGCCAACTCTCTCGCTCCAGTATAACAAGACGGTCTTTGTCAGAAAGGGAGAGAATGTAACGCAGTACATCAAAGCTATCGTAAAATATTCCAAAGGCAAGGGCGATTTGAGACTATTGCTTGATGGCAAGAAGATGCATCTGGATGAGACGGATAGCGGAATTGATCTGGGCGGCAGCAGATACATGTATGTCTGGCCTTTGAGCTTTAATGAGACCAATGTCGATAATAACTATAGCTTCAACTTCACCTACCTTCATCCGGCTCTCGATGGCGGAAAGTTTATGTTCTCTCCACCACCGGATCCGATCATTGTTCTGCCGATTGCTGTGGACTTCAAAAATTCCTCAGTTAATCCATCTATCGGACGCTGGAATGATACCTACACGTACTCGACGAGCGTGAATTCGAGCCAGAGCGGAGTTGTGCAACTCCAGATCTACAATCCTTGCAGCAGAAGATGGGAGAAGAGCGACAGGCTTTATCGGATTTCCTCGGGAGAGACAAGGCTCAATTGGACTCTCAAGCCTTTCCGTCAAGAATGCTCCAATATGAAGGAGGATCAGCCTATGTATTCCTTCATAGCGACTTTGGATACAACAGACTATTCCTCCTACGAATTCCCTGGACCGAGTATTGTGCCGGATATGCCAAGGGTTATCGCTCACTCCGTGACACCCGAGCAGGGATTGCATAATGCTACATTCAATTATTCGGTCACAATAAACTTTGCCAGAGCAAGCACCTATTGAACTGCAGATATTCAACCCATTGCATAATCAGTACGAAGCCCAGAGAGACCAGAAATTACACAAAGGCAGGTCAGAATGAGACCCTCATTTGGCAGGAGACGTTTCCGCAGGATTGGCAGGGCAGAGAATTGGCCTACAAGTTCAGATATTCAGGATACGATCTAGTTACCGATAAAGGCCCGAAGATACTCCCTGAGGAGGGGCTGCCAAAGATCCAGAGTGCATCTGTTTCACCAATGAATGGCACCTACAATAGTGTTTTTCTTTACGAGACACAATTGAAATTTTGATAAAAATGCTGATATCAATCTATTAATCTTTAATCCAACTCATAATCAATATGAATCTATGGGAATGGCGACTCAGACATACGACCTACCTGGAGAAAATCAAACGCTATCCTGGCAAAAGAGTTTCTCTAGCGAATTTGAAGGCCAAAATTTGATGTTTAAATTTGTGTACCAGGGAAAAGATCTGGGAATTTTCTTTGGTCCAAATATAGATGGGAAAAACCCTAAACAAGTTAGTCCTAATCCAAATAATGAATCAAGCACCAGCTCAACTGAACCGCCTTCATCAGAGGGCAACGCGGGAAATCTTTCCGACAGCGAGTTTCTGGATTTGGTGAGGAAATACCATATTGGGGGAGGCGGTGGCGTCTCACAGGATCGCTTCAATAGTATGCTGAACCAGGTACCAACAGACAAAATTCCCAAATGGCCCGGCTCCAATGGCAGCGCCAAGCCGGATCGATTTGAGCCCCCAGCGATTGTAAGCGCTCGAGTCATGCCGGAGATCGGAAATTGGAGTGACGAGTTCACCTATGAAGCTACGATTCAGAATAGGAATGAAAGCCTCTATACACTAGGTCTGGATGTGTATCTGCCCGGCTCAAATAGCTGGGAAAGTCAGGAGGATAAGGACGTTTTGAGATCAATGTACAACAAGGTTGATCATACCGCAAAAGTATCATGGAGGTACCAGAAGTTCACTCCGGATGATGTGGGCAATTCTTCACGCTTCAGGATATTCTATTATGATCAATCCAATAATAAACAGAGGCTCACCGAGAGCGTCGGGCCGAAGAATATCACAAAGCAAGATATCAGATTGGAAGGCCGCGTGACTCCCGAGAACGGTTCCATTAGTGGATATTATACATACACGATCAAAGCCACCAACGCCGCCAAATCCAGAATGAAGATAGGGCTGGAGATATTCCTGCCGGGCACAAAAGACTGGTATCCTCTGGGTGAGAAGTTGATATACCCATCAAGGTACGATGAGAATCGCACGGCGATTATTTCCTGGAATGTGAAACCCTTCACCCTCGACGATGCCAATATGTCCTCGAAGTATAGGGTTTACTATGAGGATGACAAGCAAAATACCGGCGAGCAGGAATTGAATGGCCCGAACTTGGTGAACCACAATCCCCGCATATTGGAGATTTCTGTAGATCCGATAAATGGCACATCCAGAGAAGGATTCACATACCATGCAAAAGTGTTTGACGCCGACGGCGACGATCTTTCTGCCAGCATGACTCTATATGATCCTGAGAAGCATGCCCCTTTATCAACACTGAGCCAGAGCGTGCTTGGAATTGAAGCGAAGAATACCAACGGCTCAGATCTGACCTGGCCATATAAATTTGCAGAGACCTATGCGAACAAGACCTTCAGCTATAGCTTAATTGTCAGCGACGGAGTAGCAGCGACTTCAAGCGGCAACAAGAGCGGGCCAGAGATACTTGCCCTGCCTACTATCACTGTGGATCTTCTCCCCCTGGAGAGCCAGAGCAATAACTGGTGGGACAAATATAAATTGAGTGTAAGAGTGGATAATCCAAGCGGAATGAGTTCGTATTTCACTCCCAGGGTCCTGACATCCAGAGGCTGGATAACTCTGGAATCGAAAGCCGTTTCGCAGACATCCGGGCCGGAGCAGCTTGATTGGCCATTCCAGGGGTTTGTAGTGGAAGACCAAAATCAGCCAATCCAGTATGAGATCAAATATACATTGCCGGACCAATTTGGAAGATTCGGTAGATCTGCCATGGAACCACCCATATCGGATGTAATGATGGAAAGGACTTACGTCGAGCTGAATTTGATCTGGATTTTGCTTCTGGGATTCATCACCTATGTTTTTGGCGGAAAAATCCTGTTCTGGCTTTTTCAAAAAGGCAAAGGCGTTGATGCAGAGCGAGGGAGTTAGAACCCAATGACATACTCACCATACTTATTAATATTATCGATAGTCTATTTGAGTTGCCTTGCGGGAGTACTTAGCCTTGGTCAAAAAAAAGGTTGATGCAAAGAGAGATGTGATCGGGAATGAATTCGGCTGGGAAAGTAAGAACATTTGCGACGCTCATGCACAACCCCAGTCAGGAAATTTGATTCTGCTCAATTGGTCTCTCGCGTTTATCTTCGCCGGCGTATTGCTTCAAACCTGGATTATATCCGGCGGTTCCCTAAATTCTATCTGGCTTCAGACTTTGCTTATCGAACTTGTGTTCTTGGTATTAGGTCTCTTGATTTACAAGATAGCAGATATTCAAAGTTGGTACAAAGAGTGTTTCATTACCAGCTATAAACCATTCTATTATTCCATCATGATAATGTCTGTTGCAATTATTATCAGCAACGTGGCTTATGCCCTTCCAATGGATTTTCAGGGAATCGCGGCACAGCTAGTTGCCGTGTTGCTGATGCTATTGGCTTTTGGATTTCTTATATGGCCTATTCATATAGAACAACAATACTACAAAACGACCTCAAACAACGGAAGATGATAGTTCTATTTCCTGAGAGGACGCAGAATCTGCTTCAACATAGGGATCCACCTTGAAGCATTTCTCATTTGGATAGAACCTGATTATATGTTTAGGCATGCATACAATGTCTTTGGAGTACACACTTAGATCATCAATCATTTGCTTAACAAACAGATTCAATACACCCCTAACATCATTATTGGTTATATGGGCAAAGGCATTTTCCAGGAAATTGCTTTTATTAGAATCAACTAGCTCTTTGACCTCACGGAATAATGAATCGATGCGATTCAAGTCAAACGGATTATTGAAGAAGAGGAGTATCAAAATCTCAACTTTGCCGGGCTTATCCAGCAAAGGAATCTCCATCCCGATCTTTTCTTCAACAACATTCAGAGAATAAGCCACCTTCTTTTTCATGGAATTTCTTAGGGAATTGGGCAATCCTTTGGTAATGATATAAATGTTATTGATCTCGGATTGGTTTTTCTTTGCGGATTCAGTGACTCGATTAATATCGTTTTGGTCAATGCTATAGAACCATCTGCCTGAGGAATCATTTACCGAATTTATGCCCTTCTGATCGACTGGCAAGTTAGCTAAAGCAGTATCGATTTCTGTTTCATTAATCATAAAGATATTGTCTTTCTCTATGCTTGCGTAATATGGTACCATTGTCTTTGTTCCGTATTTTGCGAAGAAGTCCACTCCGTCCTTATCCGGGCGCCAATCAGTTAGCATCGAGATCATTTCCATGACCGGTTTTGTCGGCCTGGGATTGGTTTTATCCATTGCTTCATTATCCAATAAGATCAATGGATTGGGTCTCTTTATGGGTCTCAAGAGTTCATAGAGAGCCCAAATTGTATTAAATTTGAGCCTATTCAGGTTCTCTCCTCGATCATTCTCCTTTATCGATGGAAGAATCCCTAACACGAAGTGCTTGGAGCTCTCTATGCGCTCACTGCCCTTTCCCTGGTAGTATCTGTCGGCTATGCCATTTATCGATCCAGAGCCCGTTCCGCCGCCCAGTCCTGCAATAAATAAGATATAATCCACATCTGATCTTAATTTATAAGATTCAATGGTAGTCCATATTTTTTCCGATATTCCCAACTTGTCATCGAGCGCAAAAGCCAGGATGAAATCTTCCTTTTGGCGGCCCATTCCCCTGCGCCCCTCTGTATTTTCCTGATTTCCATTATTATTGGAAAGAACCGAGCATCCAATAGCGATGCCTGTGTGTTCGAGGAAGACCTTGTCGTCGAGGCCTTCATTCATAAGCATATAACCGGGATTATTTTTGGAGATGGGTCCGATGCTTTTAACATCATTCAAAGATGTATCAAGAAGTATGCAGTTTGAAATCCTTCTGATCTCATCTCTATAGATTCCGATAACGTTTGCTGGTGCTCCTCCTGAAGTAATAATGAGAGGCCTCATATCTGCCTATATCCGATTCTATCATATAAAGATTCTGGGGACTCCGGTCTTAGGATATCTGCAGATGGTTGGAACATTAGGGTGTCACTGAATAGGGCGAACGATTGCCATTTGCATCAAGATCCTTCTAAAAAAAAGAAAAACCGATATTATTTTCCCTCAGGTTGTTCACTTATAGATATAGGGATTGAAGGTATGGCCGGTCGAGGGATATGTGTAGGTTATCTTGCCATTTGTGTAGGGATAAGGATATGGCGATGGGCTGGGGCTCGGGTTAGGGCTCACCCAGTAACCGCTGGGACCGTTTACATAGATATAGATGTAGTTACTCCAGCCGTTGCAATAGTACTGCAGGATGTGCCAGCCCGGAACGTCTGCGATGAACCATCTCTTGTACCAGCCCGGTGAGTATACATTTCCAGCATACTGAGTGTCGAGCATTCCACTGGGATACCATTCATAGAACCAGATGTTGCCCGTTCTCGATGTCTTCATCCATAAAGGCAAATTAGCATAAAGATTGCAGCTTGCCACGGTTTGCGGGGCATAAGAGATGTAAAGGCTATTTTGCGCATAACCGCCAGAGGGAACGATCACCTGGTTGTAGGTCGGGCTGTGGCCGTGGATTTCAACCCGCTGGGAGCTGAGGCATATGCTGCACCCTCGCTCGCACTCATAAGACCCTGGCTTCTTTCCTGAACGGTGGGAGTCTGTCCAGAGGTTGTGATAACAGTAGGCGCCTGCAGCCCCAGGGATTCAGGACTGGTTGGAGTGCTCGGTGTAGGTGCGCCTCCTGGTGTGCTTGTGGAATACGAGTTCATTTGCCCCAATGCCGCAGTGCATAGGAGTATAATCGATGCCATAATTATTACATTCCATTTCATTACGGAACACCTCTGCAAATTATTGACGCTATTAATGTAAATAGGTAACTGTGGGAATTTGCGCGCTATTCCGGACTTAGTCCGGTTAAGTAATCCATTCAACATTAATTATAATTATATGACATATAACTTTTAAAAATCCGCCCAAGCCCGGTAAATGTGCTTTTTTTTTTACATAATAATCACTTTTATGCAATTTCGCATACTCTTTTGCCCAATAGGTTACGATCATATCCGCGCCAGCTCTCTTTATGCACATCAATGCCTCCAGGAAGGCGGCCTTCTCATCCAGCCATCCCTGCTCGGCTGCTGCCATGATCATGGAATACTCGCCTGAGACCTGATATGCGGCGGTGGGCATTCCGAACATGTCCTTCACGGCGCGCAGTATATCCAGGTAAGGCATAGCCGGCTTGATCATGACCATATCTGCTCCCTCCTCGATGTCCAGCTGCACCTCCCAGAGGGCTTCCGCTGAGTTGGCTGGATTCATCTGGTAACCTTTGCGGTCGCCAAACGCGAAACCCGACTCTGCAGCCTCGCGGAAGGGCCCGTAAAAGGTGGATGCGTACTTGGCGGCATAGGAGAGGATAGGCATATCCGTGTATCCGTCAATATCCAGAGCCGACCGAATGGCCTGCACCATGTGGTCCATCATGCCGCTGGGCGCGACGACGTCAGCTCCCGCTTCGGCATGGCTTATGGCGACCTCACCCAGCAGAGGGAGCGTCTCATCATTCAAGACCGCCTCGCCCCGGATCAGGCCGCAGTGGCCGTGACTGGTGTACTCGCACAGGCACAGATCGGTTATCACCACCAGGTCTGTGGTCTCCTTGACGGTTCGCACTGCCTTCTGAATCACTCCATTCGGATCGTAGGCTCCCGATCCCATCTCATCCTTCTGGGCCGGCAGGCCAAAAAGAAGAACGGCTGGAACGCCCAGGTCTTCCAGGATAGCGGCCTCCGTCGCCAGGCTTTCCAGGCTCTGCCGGAACTGGCCGGGCATGGCAACAATGCTTCTTGGCCCGGATATCCGCTCATCCACGAAGATCGGCTGTATCAAATCCCCAAGATGGAGATCGGTTTCCGCAACCATCTCTCGAATGCCGGGTTTTCTCAGCCGTCTCATTCTTTTCATATCTTTTCCTCCAGCCCGAATAGTTCATTGAGAGATTTTAGAACCTCTACATCCCCACGTTCTGCAGCGCTCTTAAGAGCTTTTGTCGGCTCGGAGAGGAGCTTGTTCACAATGGAATGGCTCATATCTCTCAGCACCTGCTGCTCGATCTCGCCCAATGTATGCCGCGCCGAGAGCTTATTCATAGCCTTCTTGACCTCCTGGTCCTTGATGGTCTCGGCCTGGGAGTAAAGCCTGGCCAGCAGATCCTCGGCTTCTTTTCGCTTGTATTTGGCTTTGAGAAGATCCAGCTCTTCGGCAATGATGGCCTCTACCGCAGCCGCGTCCGCCATCCTCTGCTTCATATTCTCCTGGCTTATGTTCTTCAGGCTGTCAATGTTATGCAGCTCGACATTTGGGACCTCGCTCGCCGCCAGGTCCACATCTCTCGGATTGGCGATGTCTATTATCAGCAGCTTTTCACATCTTTCGGCCATAGCCTTCTCAATATCATCTTTGAGCAGGATGTAGTGCGGCGCAGATGTGGCACTGATCACTACATCGGCTTTCTTGAGGCATGATTGGCATCTCCTCAAAGGGCACTGCATTTCCACCCAGGCGCGCAGCCAAAGACTCTGCTGAACTGAGCGTCCTGTTAGTGACCGTAAGCGAGCCGATATCTCTGGCTTTTAAAGCCCGGGATATGAGCTCTCCCGTGTCTCCTGCGCCAATCACCAAGACCGATCGTCCCGTCAAATCCCCCAGAATATCTTCCGCCAGGTCCACGGCGGCGGAGCCCACTGATACAGATCTCTCATTGATGCGGGTCTCCCTGCGCACTCGTTTACCTACCTGAATTGCTTTCTTGAAGGCGGAATCCAGCATCCATCCTGTCGTTCCGGCTTTTGCCGCCATCTGGGTCAGCTCCTTCATCTGACCGAGGATCTGGTCCTCGCCGATGATCATGGATTCAAGGCCCGAGGCCAGACGCAACAAATGCCGGAGCGACTCGTCATGATCATGAAAATCGATAATCCGAGAGGAGACGCGCGCCTTCTTGGCCAGGTCGAAGAGCACCTTCTCGCCGCGCGGACTGACCACATAAATCTCTACGCGGTTGCAGGTCTTGAGCACGGCACATTCCTCTACCCGATCCTGAGATCCGACCCATCTGAGGATGGTCTCTACATCTCCGTGCCAGGCCCGCTCAATCTCGTCGATGGAGGCTTTGCGGTGCGTCACCAGCATCGAGGCTATCTCGCTCATCCTGGCATGCATGTAAGCGGGCTCTCATATAGGCCTTTTCATAGGAAGCACCAAGTTGCCTCCAGATCTCCTCGTCCTCCAGTATGCTCCAAATTACGCGGGCTCGATCCTCTTGCTTGGGAATGAGCTCTCTTAGCTCCGGTCTTATCTGGGAGAGCAGCCGCGCCATCTCCTGGTAATTCTCTGTCAGCTCCTTTTCTAGCCGGAGCCGGAGGTACTTGGTGAGACCCGGGTTTTCCGTGGAGATGGCGATGGTGATCGAGCCTTTCCTTATCCGGGAAGGAACAACCACGTTTCCGGTTCCCTCGACTCTGTTCACAAGTATCCCCCTTCGGGACGCCTCCTCTTCAATGGCTCTGTTCAATTCGGAATCGCTCGTGGCGGGAATGGCAATGAATGCCTCCTCCAGGTATTTCTCAAATCCCAGAGTGAGGTCGGACGCGACAAGCTCCAGCTTCTCTCTCATCGCCCAAAGACCGTCCGTGAAGTCCCGGCTGACAACTTTAACGGGTCCATAGTCTGAAAAAAGCCTGGCTTTTCGTTCGCCTACTTTCCCACCACCGAAAATTACCACCAGCTTTCCTTCCAGATCGAGAAATAGTGGTATTAACGACTTCCCCGATCTGCTTTTACTCTCATTTGGCCCGGCCATAAGACTTCCTTTCGAGACTGCCCTCAGATCCTGGCGCTGATCTTCTTGTACTCCCGCTCGCTGAAGAGAACCGTATAGTCGCTTATCCCAGATTGATGGGATAATTGATCTGCTATCCTCAGACAATCTTCCCGGCTTCTGGAGTGGACCATCGTGTAGATATTGTAAGGCCAGTCAATGGCCGTCGCCCTCTCGTAGCAGTGGGTGACCTCCGGAGACGCGGCAAAGAGCTCTCCCGTCGCTACCACACTATCTGGCGGTACTATCCAGGCAATCATGGCGTTGGCCACTATCCCGAGGGCCCGGTGGCCGATGGTGGCCGCGAACCTGCGAACCACGCCCTCCTGCTTCCAGAGCCCGGAGGCGGTCTATGACCTCCTCTTCGGTGATGCCAAGCGTCTCCCCCCATTCCCGGTAGGGCCGTAGTGTCAGCTTCACCCCGTCCTGAGCGACCTTCAGAAGCTCCAGATCTACTTGATCCATCAGCGCCACCCGCCCGGGTCCTGGAAGGGATAACGATCCTGGCCATCGCCGGGAATCTGGCGCGGCACATCACCGGGATTGCCGGAGACCTTATGATCATCCCAATAGTTGCCTCCCGACAGGGGGCCGTTATCCCAATGGTTCTGCCCATTATCTGCAGCATTCTGGATGCGGTTATCCCTGAGGATGTTGTGATAGAGGAGATTATCAGTGCAGTCCACTAAATTGATGCCGGCTATCTGATTTCCGTAGATATTGTTCTCGGTTATGTTACCGCCGGTGGTGCTGCTCATGCGCAGTCCGAAGCGGCTGTTCTGGCGAAGGAGGTTTCCAGTGATTCTCAATTTCCTGGATGATTGGACATATATACCCTGACCGTTGCCCATAGCGATGTTGCTCAGAACATCGGCATCGCTGAGCTGCTCCAGAGAGATGCCGTCATTTTTGTTCAGACTCGCGTTGTTTGCATCCAGAGTGCAGGCATTGCTGCCGGTGAGGGATATGCCTCCGTCATTGGATAAGGCAACGTTTCCGAGGAGTGAGCACCCCTGAGAAGTAGTGAGCAGTATGCCGTCCTCCAAATTCCGGCTTGTGCTGCAGTTTTGAATCCGGCAAAGACGGGACCCATAAAAGGATATGCCGCTATTAGAGGCCGTCATGCTGCATTTTAGCAGCAGCAGGCTCACGGCATCGTCGGCTCGAAAACCCTCTGCAGAGCAATTGCGGGCCTGATTATTTACGAGCTGTATGCCGGCCGAACCTCTGGCTTCAAAGCCGGTGGTGCAATCCTGGACGCTGCATCCCAAAATAGTGCAGGCCTTGCTGTCCAGCAGGAAAAGACCGTTTTCTGCCCAATAGACGCGGCTATCTTGGATGCGACAATTGCTGGAGTTGACCAGCAGCACGCCTGTGCTGCTGTTATGTATGGTAAGGTTCCGGGCACTAATATCCCGGCACGAAATAAGTCCCAGGAAGCCGCAGTTAACGGGAACGGTGAGATTGGTTTTTCCTACCATATAGCAGATCGGTTTGTTGTCGGCAGTGTTCGTTTCGTCTATATCTTGCACGTAGAAATCATGGCTCGTGGCGCTTGCTATGCCCTCACCCGTCTCTACCCGCAGATTGTAATTGTTTCCCTGCAGAGTGTTCCCTCGCAGGACATTTTTTATCGAGCCGCGCAGAGAGATGCCATAGGTATTTTCCGATGCTTGATTGAACTCCAGCCTATTTTCGGCAGAACCGGATAGGAGAATGCCGTTTCCGTTTCCGGACAGCACATTTTCCGCCACAAGATTCCGATAGGACCCGTCGCTATAGATGCCTGCCCTCTCGTTCTTTGAACAGACATTCTCTGTCACATTGCAGTATTTTGTGCCTCTCAGGCTGATGCCGATCTTGCCGCCTGTTATGATGGTTTTGCGAGAGATTATTGCGGCTTGAATCCGATAAATCCAGGCCGCTCACATAGGTTCCGGAGAAATTATTTCGGGATAGTTCGTTATCCCCGGATCTTGTGAGCACCAAACCGAATCCGCTTCCTGAAAATGTATTATTCGTGACTATGTTCAGGCTTGATTCTTCTATCAGTACACCCTGCTGGCCTATGATCCGACATCCTGAGATCAGGTTACTCGAGGTTCGATTTATCTTGATTCCAATATCGCATTGGAGGGTGCTGTTCTGAACCCTATTTTCGCTGCTGTAGATCTCAAAGCCCGTTGGTGATTTGATCTGGTTATTGAGTATGGTATTATTCCCGCCCGTCGCGCTCAATGCGATCGCAGCCCCAACAATCGTGCAGCGAATGATTTGATTGTCTCGCGACTGGAGACTGACTGGCGGGGTCTTTCCCACTGGTGTTTATTGTGATGTTGGAGATCTTACAACCAGGGGCAATTACAACCAACGATCCTTTCAGGATTGCCCGCCCAATGCCTGATATGTTGAGGCTGCGGTCCACAATAGCACCGCTATAATTGCCGGGCAGGATTTGGATCGAATCCCCGGATCTTGCCAGGGATATCGCGTAAGGAAGATTTGTGGCATTACCCGATCCGCTGGAGATCGACGATGAAGGTCTTGGCCTGGACGGAGGATACCATAAGCAGAAGGATGATGGCAACTATGAGTTTCATCTTACCAGGGTTTATGCCCTTGATGGCTATTAAACCTATGGCGCTGACGGCATCTACATAGCTATAATTTGAGATTATTTTTTAATATTGAATTGTAGTATGACACTGCAGCTAGATGGCCATTAAATGCAATCGGACACCGGAATGCCTCTCTTCGATCGTCCTCATTACGGCAAAATTTATTGATTTACTATTTTTATAATTAAACCGTTAGTAGAAAGATAGAAATATACAGATCAGTATTATGTCTAACCGAGCAGGACAGATTTCCGATGGCAGGGCCTTATCGCATTCTCATCATTGAAGATGATCCAGAACATGCCGAGCTCATAAGGATGGGCTTTAGAAGGCATGATGAATTCTTTCTCGACTTTGCGACTACTGGAGAAGAGGGGCTGGAGATGATCGCCAAAGCAGCTTATGATCTTATCTCCGTAGACCTGGTTTTGCCCGGTATCGGAGGGCTGGATGTTCTGGTAAAGATCCGCAAATTGGATCCGGATATTCCGGTAGTCATGGTTTCAGGTCACGGCACAACTGAGATGGCAGTCGTGGCCTTCGAGAACAGGGCCACAAAATATGTGGTCAAGAGCCTGGAGAGCTTCAAGAGCCTTCCTTATGTCTTTGAGAACCTGACTCAAGAGGCCAGGTTCAAGGTAAATGAAAGATCGATGCGAGAACGCATCGAGAGATCGGAGAGAATTCATAGAAATATCGTGGAGAACGCACTGGCGGGCATTTATATACTCCAGGATGGTGCCTTCAAGCTGGTCAATCCCAAGCTTGGCGAGATATTCGGCTGCGCTGCAGATAGCCTACTGGGCATGCCCTTTTGGCAGCTTGTCAAGCCCGATGATATGGCGTGCGTTAGCCGTTTGGAGCGTGGCCAGCAGTCGGAGGTTCCGGTTTATGAGTCGAAGGTGCAGCGCAAAGATGGAACGTGTCGCTGGATCGAATTTAGGACCGTCCCCATCGAGCATGAAGGCCAGAGAGCGATCCTCGGCAATCTCCTGGATATTACCCAGAGAAAAGAACTGGAGATCGAGATCATGAGGGCCAACCGGGAACTAGAAGCCATGGAAGGCATAACTGAGGCTTTTATGGGCTCAACCGGGGATACTGACAAGAATATGGCAGATGCCCTGGCCCATGTTATCGCAGGATTAGGTGGAGCGGAAGTCGGTGGCGTGTTCCTCCAAGAGGAAAACGGCCTGGTACTGCGAGCTTTGCATGGATTGGTGGAGGTGATGATTGAGTTCATCGCGGGCACGGAATCAAGTCACCTTCTAGGCCTCGCCCACGTCCACAAATCTCCGGAGAACTCACCTCTCAACTGGATATCAGCGCCCATAATCTGCGGCGTCCAGGCGAAAGGTGCAATAGTTATGGCCCGCAATGATGAAAATGATTCTGTAACTCTTTCTTTTCTGGAAAAGGCAGCTACACGTATCGGCCACCTATTGGATTCGCCAGGTTCTAACCAATCGGCGTGGCCGTCTTTGGAAAAGATACCCAATACATAGAACGGTCTCAAGCGAGACCTGAAATTCCCAGATGTAAACTGGGGATCTTGGCCGAGTCGGATTCGTTTTCTGGCAAAAGACGTATTGGATACAGGGCCTTATATCATCTTAAAGAAAAGAATGTGCTCTACCATGGTGGCCATGCATCCCGCAAACTTTTGGATAGGTGGAAGTAATAGCGCCCGAAATTTAAGAGAAGCGGCAAGGAGCATAAATCGTACGAAAGGTGCATGCAAGAAATGATAGATGGAGACAGATAGAACCGGATCAGATATATTATGAAAATGATGGAAGTTGAAAAGAAGGCTGCAAAGCAAGCGGCACAGGCAATGAAGAAAGAATCGAAGAAAGTGAGACAACACCGATCCGCTCGGAAGAGGGCCGCCCCACAACGACAGTAGAGGCGATATTCGGGTCGCATTTTTGATAATTGTCACCCAAAACTATTTCGTGTGAGCGATGATCGAAGATTCCGAAGGAGGGAGATGATCTAATGGCGGCCCGAAGCAAAGTCATAGTAGCGAAGGATGAGCCTTTTAACGAGCTTGCAGCCCTTGATGAATATGATGAATCAACCGCAGAAGAGATTCATGCACTCATCGAACGCGAAAAAGATGATTTTATCAGCCTTGAAGAATATGCGAAGCGACGCGGCATAAGTCTTTGAGATCATGTACGCCAAAGGTATCGTAACCAATTTTCATAAATTTTACCCAAAGCATCAGCCAATTAGCCCTTAAGCCAGGCGAAGAGGAGATTAAGAAAAGAGGGCAGGTGGCGGTTCTGGAAATGGGAAAACATGCCCTAGCGGCCCGAGAGATGACTCACTTTTTTCCCAGATGCAGGCTATATGGAGCGATTCTGAAGAATGCTTACAGAGGCGAAGTTCGTATCTTCATGGAAAAGCCGATGAACTAGTTCTAATCTACATTCTGACTAATGAAGTCGATCAGCCAGTCCACCTGGCCGGGAGGCAGCTCCAGTTCGTCCTTAATAATTCTTGCCACCAGTTCCGCCACTTGAGGTGCGCTCTTTCCAGTGGTGTCTATCTCATCCACCCGAGTACAAAACTCGACGGATTCTACCAGAATAACATCCAGCGCTTCAGCCTCCAGGTTTTCCCGGATCTTCTCCTGCGAGTAGCCCCGCGCCTCCAGCCGCTGCCTAAGGTCAGAGGGCGCGAGTCTGAGGACTATAGACCAGTCTGCGAAGTGATGAGAGAAGTGACCTTCGAGGATAGAGATCTCGTCGGAATCGAGCTCCTTGAGGCGCAGCTCCAGAGCGTCCATATCCGCGTCCAGGCAACCCCTTTCCGGATCTATTCCCAGGTTCATTCCTCCTTTGACCAGGGCATTGATATCGATGACTTTGTAGGGCAGAAGCCCGGCCACTGTGGTCTTGCCTGTGCCGGGTGTGCCGGTGAGAGCTATCTGCATATCTCGCGGTAGGCGGAAAGGAAGCGATCGTTCTCAGATGGCGTTCCCACGGTCACGCGCGCGTGGCGCTCGCCTGCTCCCCGGAAGGAGCGACAGTCGCGAATGATGATGCCACGGGCCTGGAATTTTTCCACAAACGAATTGGAAAGTTCTTCCGTCTCGATGTACAGGAAGTTGGCCTGCGAGGGATGCGAATTTATCTCCTTTTGCAAACGCTCCCGCTCCATTCGAATCTTTTCTACGGAATTATGCATGAAAGGAACGTCCGATAAGGCAGCAACACCCGCAGCGACCGAGGCACAGCTTATGCCGAAGAAGGGCGGGGCCGCTCTCTTATATTGGTCCGCGATCCACCGGGGTGCCACGGCATATCCCAGGCGCATGCCCGCCAGCCCGAAGGCTTTGGACAGCGTGCGGCCTACAACCAGGTTGTCATACTCTTTCACGAGCTCGACGAGGCTCTGCTCCGCGAACTCCACATAGGCCTCATCCAGGAATACAATGGCATCCGTGCTCTCCAGCAATATCCTCAATTCTTCTTCTTGTGTGACATTTCCGGTGGGATTGTTGGGCGAGCAGATGAAAGCCATCTTCGTCTCTGCCGGCATATTCATTGGAACTTCGAAATCAATCCCGCGAGGCGAGAAGACGGGCGAGGCGCCGCATAAGATGGTCAGGATCTCGTAGTAGCTGAAGGTAGGGGTGGGTATGAAAGTTCGATCTCCCTTTTCCAGAAAGAGCCGGGTCAGAGTGTCCATGACGCCGTCCATGCCGGCCCCGATCACTATCATCTCCTCGGGAAAGCCGGTGTATCCGGCCAGGCCTGCCATCAGCTCCTCCGGCTCAGGGTATCTCTCGGGAGAGATGTTCTGCAGGGCCTCGGCCACTTTGGGGCTGGGTCCGTAGGGGTTCTCGTTGCTGCCCAGCTTCACAATCTCTTCCGGACTCAGACCATATTTGCGGGAGATTTCAGTGAAGCCCTTGCCCGCGACGTATGGCTTGAGCTGCCCGAGGCACGGCCTCAACCGCCGAGAGTTAGAGCAATTCCCCAATGACCGTCACCACTCTGTCGATCTCTTCTTTTGTAACCACCAGGGGCGGAATGAGGCGCAGGGTATGCTCGCCGGTGTTGTTGATCAGAAGGCCTTTTTGCAGGGCCTTCTCAACGAGCATTTTGCAATCGGCGTCCAGATCCAGTCCTACCATTAATCCCTGGCCGCGAATCTCGCGAGGCTCGAGCCGCTCGAGGGCTGTTCGGAGGTACCGGCCCAGCTCCTCTGACCTCTGCACCAGCTTCTCCTCTTTGATAACCTCAATCGTTGCCAGAGCCGCCGCGCTGATCAACGGGCCTCCGGCAAAGGTGGATCCATGGTCGCCTTTCTGGAAGGCTTCCGAGACGCTCTCGCCGGCCAGCATAACGCCCATGGGCAGGCCTCCTCCAATGGCTTTAGCCAGGGTGATTATGTCCGGCTGAACTCCTGAATGATCTTTGCCGAACCACTTTCCCGTGCGCCCGAAGCCTGTCTGCACCTCGTCGAAGATGAGCGCTGCCCCACTATCATCGCAGATCTGGCGGGCGGACTTCAGATAGTCTGCATCCGGAACATAGACTCCAGCTTCGCCCTGCACCGGCTCCAGGATGACGGCTGCAGTCTCGCTGGTTACGGCAGACTTCAGCGCCTCGACATCGTTGTAGGGGATGAATGCGGCCTCGCTCAAAGGCTGGAACGGCTCGCGGTAGATGGGTTTGTAGGTAAGTCCTAACGCTCCCAGGGTGCGTCCGTGGAAAGCGCGTTCGGCAGCTACGATCTTTGATTTGCCGGTGGCCCGGCGGGTCAGCTTCAGAGCAGCCTCCACGCTCTCCGCACCTGAGTTGCAAAAGTATGCCCTCTTCATGCCGGTGAGCCTCTTCAGCTCTTCCGCCAGTAGGACCTGATTTTCCGTGTAGTAGAGGTTGGAGGTATGGATAAGCCTGGCCGCCTGCTGGCATATGGCCTCGACGACGCGAGGATGGCAGTGGCCCACGTTGTTCACGGCGATGCCTGCCACGAAGTCCAGGTACTCTTTGCCGTCGGAATCCCAGACACGGGCCCGGCTGCCGCGCACAAGGACTACATCCTGGCGGCCGTAGGTCTGAAATATGGATTCAGATTCCCTTTTTTTTAATTGATTTTTGTCGATCATAAGATTGATTCCGCCTATATACTAGTACTTTTATTATACTCGAACATACAATATCTCATCCATGCCAAGACCGTCACACTACAACCGGCAATTCCTTATCTACTTGCCCACAGAAAAAGATTTGGATAACTGGAAGGAACTGGCAAAAGCTGCCAGGATATCACTTAATAAAAACGCATTGATCACTTCGGCGCTTGTGATAATTGGGCCATCTATGCAAATGGCGGCAGACCTATTGGATCCATGACATCGGCCAGAGGAGCCCAGAGCCCAGCATTGGTGGCAGTTCTGGAGGTAAGAACTGAAAAGGAGAAATTTACAAATACTGCAACTTGCATTTATTGCTAGATAATGGAGCCTCTCAAGCCAGCCGCACTAGTCAGAAAGCTAATTAAATATTGGGTTATATCGATACTTAGTATATTCATATTATGTAAATTATTTCATACGAGTTTTGAAACGTTTGCGACCAGTGCTTTTTTAGTATCTTTAGGATTTGTGTGCTTTCTTCTTCTACTAATTGCACCGCATGGTTACAGATCCCCTGAAAAATTCGATGAGGATCCATATAGTTACTCGGACTTCACATCCACGACTAAAAAAAACGGGGATTATACCTATATAAACTACCAAAGTAGGCCGTTACAATGGCCCACTAGGTTGCCTAAGTGAAGTAGAAGGGTTTGGTAGTACCCCAGAAGAAGCTCAAGATAACGCCAGACGGCAACATGAAAAATCCAAGGAATTCTACGAAAATTTAAGAAAGAAATGAAGTCAGTAGTATTGTCGGTCAAGATTTAGGTCGTGTACGAGTCCTATTGAAGAGGAATCCTAACGTTCAGTAACTCTCGAATAGTCCAAACACGATCGTTCAGCCCTTCGGCCATAGCTGGTGTTCTCTGCATCCATCTTCTTTCTCCTTGATTTACCTCTAGCCGAAGAGATTTATGGGTTTTGACGAAATTGTACCAAGCTTGAAAAAAATCCACTCTGCTTTCTTGTGTAACAGATCACATACGAAAGATTGAATCAGTTACATAAGAAACGGCCAATTGCCATTTTCATAGTGTCAAGAAAATTATTTCTGTAATGCCCTATAATCGATGATCTCCTGCCATTAGGAATCTAGGAGACCTTGGCCACAGATGGCTTGAAGGCTGTGGAATGATGCTCATGTCAAGGAGCTGAAACAAGGTGGCCCAGTAGAAACCCAATGAATGTATTCTAGGAGAAACCCAAAGGGATCTCCGGGCCGATTTGATATTGGTCAGTATGCGTTTATGAAAACTGTAGCGCGATATAACAAATATCCTTGTTACAATCCATTCAGGAAGAGATGACCACTGCAATTCAATAGAGACGCGAGAAAATGTGAAAGTTCAACCAGGGTATGGTATGCCCTTTGGGCGCAGATTAATCGTGAGCGGGGTTGATGCATAGCCCTTAACATAAACACTTTGGCTCCCAATATAATTATTCAACCCCTTAGTGTAGAAGCAATAAATGGTGTGCTGTCCTTGACTCGTGTTAATGCTTAGATTTCCCTGCAAATTCGCAATCCCCCTCAAGTTTGCAAAAGCTGTACCATCGAGATACATCTTTGCAGATACACCTTGTCCATTTATTACCGACCGAGCCACTATTTCGCCCGTTTGCGCGAAGGCGGTTGCTGTAAAAACCAACATGAGTATTCCTAGAGCCAGTAACTCAATGTTCTTCGTTTGTATCTCCTCCCACAGGAAAAGAGATTGTTATTATATAGATTTCTTATGGATAGCTATAAAAAACTAAATTCAGTTAATTTTAAGTGTCCTGAGCCTAGCCTTGCAAATGTAAGGTGAATCGAGGTGCGATAAGCAAATGCACGGATAAGCTATCTCTAGTGAACCTTGTCCTCGACCTACACAAAAACTAGATATTCTTGCAGCCCTGATTAAAAAGGGAGAGGACAAGGTGAAAAACTGGTGGCAATTCTGGAAGTGAACTAACAATGAAATACTTTGTTATTAAGCAAGAGAACGTCGATCCTGCTATATTCGTCGAGTTCTGGGCCAGTAAATACAGGTACGACGCTGGACCTACAAGTACGAGGAAATAGACAAGCGTCCTTTAAAACCAGATTCAATAAGGAGACTTTTCGCTTGGAAGGCCATGCAGCTAAACCGTAAGGCTATCATGGCTGGAGAACATCCATTCGTTGAAACAGTAATTGATAACTTTGATTGTTTTAACCGTCTTCCATTGAATACCTCGGAGGACGCAGACAACTTCCTTACAAATGAGCTAAAAGGCAAAGGCATGATATGGAAAATTTTTGCCTTGCACATCATGTATCCAAAAAGGTTTCCGATCTTCGACCAAAATGTTTACCGAGCAATGCGCTATTTACAGACCGGAATAATTGAAGAAATTCCCCGTAAAAATATAGATAAGCAATCGGCTTACATCAATGAATATGTGCCATTCTATAAGGAGCTGGAGGAACTAGGAGATTGCAAAGGCAGAAAACTCGATAAAGCTCTTTTCAGTTTCGGCCAATTTTTGAAACTCACTGAAAGGATGGGTAGCGAAGACTATAGAGTAGTGGATGAAGGTGTTTAATGGCGAATCCTGAGATTCGAGAAGGGCCGACACCTTATGGTGGTGTTCGTTTAGAGTTGTACATTCTTGATGATGGCAAGTTCATTATCCGCGATGTGGCCGAAGATGGTTCTCTTATTTCGGAAACTTTCGGCTTAATACGAGAGGAGAAAAACATCGTGAGCATTCAAAGAAATGAGATATGAGATGCTTAACCCGATCCTTGAGGAGCTGGTCAGAGAAGGCAGGATCAGGAAGAAGGCCATTGCAAGAGTAGTCCCTCAAGCCCGCGGAAGAGGAACAAGAAAAAGGGCTGGTGGAAATTCTGGCGAAGAGGATGAGATGAACAAAAGGCAGTGGCTTGAAGAACTGAAGGCAAATCCAAAGAAGATCCGTTTTGCGAGAATATGCAAGATAGCAGAAGCTTTTGGTTTCCAGACTCGACAAAGGATCAGGCAGCCACAGGATCTATTATAAAGATGGCGTAAGGGAGATATCTAAACATTCAGAATGAAGACGGATGGGCAAAACCTTATCAGGTTAGACAGTTTATAAAAATCATTGAAAAATACGACCTTCAGGAGGATTAGGCCAATGTACGCAATAGAGATCTTCTACAGTGAAGAGGATGAAGGGTATATTGCAATCGTACCAGAGCTACCTGGTTGCTCGGCATTTGGTAGGACAGAAGAAAAGGCCCTGGAAGAGGTTAAGATTGCTATGTCACTCTGGTTAGAGACCGCAAAAGAGATTGGCCGTGAGATACCTATCCCACAGAAGCGCAGCCTTGTGGCTGGGTTGGCATAAACGAATCCAAAAAGCATCAGTCAGCTATCCTTGAAGTCTGGCGAGGAAGAGGCCAGGGCGAAGAGCTGGTGGCGGTTCTGGAAGTGAGGAGAGAATGACATGAATTGGTGCTTGTTGAATTATAGTGAAGGTCAGACATGTCTTGTAAATTGGACGGCTGCGCAGACTATATCTACTGCTTTTCTCACCGCAGTTTTAATACTCATAACTGCATATTATGCTATACAAACGCGCCATCAAGTAACCGCTATGCAAAATCAGGTAACTGCTATACAAAATCAAATAAATCTTATGCGAGATCAACTGACATGGGACCGAACATATAAGCCCCGAATGGATGCCTACACAAGATTTATGCAAGCAATTGTGAGCCACTCAGCAGACGTTCCACATATGAAATATGTTGTAATTCCACAATTGGGATTAGTTCCGCCTTATTCCTCCAATGAAGTGAATACAAAAGCAAGTGAATTATATAAAAGTATACAATACTATCGACACCAAGGTTATGGCGATTACCCGCCTAATACTCTAGACAGAATCAATACCGAATTGAAACCGATTATGGAGAAGGAAATAGAAAAGATCATGAGACAGGAAGAGACACAGCTAAGAGCTGGTGGCAGTTCTGGCGGAGGGGATAGGCAACGCCCTTAAACCAAAATATGAATTTTATGAGATTGGAGGCCCAAAGATGACTAGCTACCATCCTTTGCCCCAATCAGATCGACCATATGCTATCTGCCTGCCTAGCTGATCACGATCAACTGATGCATAAACACTATTTCTATGGCATATATAGGTCTTATTCATATTTGTTGTGATGACTAGATCCCCCACTGTTGGCCAATAGAGTACGACATCCACGTATGCGGAGACCGCAGATCTCACAATAATGGCCGCGTTGATATCCATTGTCTGGTTCAAGGACAAATGTCTGCTAGAATAGTAATCCTGCTTTTTGCTAAGTATCAAGTTCAAGGTAAGATTGTTTCCATCATCGATGCCACAATGCATATCATCTAACAATTCGCCGTCTTGGCCCATAATCGACTGAGTCATGTAGTCAACGATTTCACTTTTTTTACTGCAATTTCTCTAGTTTCATGTTCGGATAATTGAACAGCACTCACCATGCTCGCGATACACAAATTCAAACAACAGACAAGCAAACAAATATTAAGTGTTTTCATATCTTTAGGTCTCCAATTACATTGACTGCTTGGTTATCAATTGAGGGATTCTTGGTATTAATATTATCCTTCTTGTGGTATAAAGCCTGAATTTGAGCACTTGTCGGAGAACATGGGTTGCAATAGTAGTAACACATTATCAAGGATGCAAGATAATGATGTGGTACTACCAATTCCGGAACCTTCTCAACCTTTCGAACCATCCACTTAGAGGCATATCCTTTCGCGAATCACCAAGACGGGGGCCTTCCAGAAACTACACAAAAAATGCCCAAGAAAACGTCCATGCTTTCCACAAACCTTTTGGATATGGTGAGAGATCCATACTCGGAGGATAGACAATTGGCGGCACCCAAAAAAGAGCGGTCGTTAAGAGAACAGAGGAAGAATAAGAGGCGTGCAGGACCGAGAATTGATGGATAATGTTAGCCCGTGGATTCACCTTGCGGGAATATCTGACCATCAATTGACCATTTGGGGCCTAATCCTAGCTATTTTAGGCATAAGCTTGACGGCATATTTGGGATACACGTACGTTAAAAAAGTGAATCGCCAGAATAAAAAGGATCTTGATCGAGCTAAACAAGATATTATTGATGCCAACGCCCAGTCTGCTGCAAAAATAGAACGCTGTATTAACGAACACGTAAGCAGCCAAAATAGACAAGCTAATTCATTTTGCAAGAAAATTGCGGAAGACGCTAGACGATTGCAGAATTCAGCTTCAAATTACGATCGAGGTTTAAGTAAAGCAGCGCTTGGCGATCTAGATGGAGCTGAAGACGAATTTAATAAAGCCATTGAGCTGCAATTGCCCGTGCTTTCAAAATACTATTTTCAAAGAGGCAATATGCGATATATTCAGAATAAATTTAAAGAAGCATGTATAGATTATTCCGAAGCAATTAGAATCAATCCACAACTTGCAACAGCATGGGCAAATAAGGCCGGAGCTTTGATTAGATTAGACAAATACCAAGATGGGCTAGATGCTGCTGAGAAGGCAATTGAACTTGATCCTAAACTTGCTATCGCATGGGTTAATAAGGCCGGAAGCTTTGGGTCGATTAGGCAATGACCCAGTTGGGTTAGATGCTACTGAGAAGGCAATTGAACTTGATCCTAAACTTGCAATGGCCTGGGCAAATAAGGCCGAAGCATTGGGTCGATTAGGCAAATACCGGGATGAGTTAGATGCTGCTGAGAATGCAATTGAACTTAATCCTAACCTTGCATTGGCCTGGGTTAATAAGTCACATGGCTTTATCAACTCAGGCAATGACCTAGATGGGCTAGATGCTGCTGAGAAGGCAATTGAACTTGATCCTAAACTTGCAACAGCATGGGCAAATAAGGCCGGAGCTTTGATTGGATTAGACAAATACCAGGATGGGCTAGATGCTGCTGAGAAAGCAATTGAACTTGACCCTAAACTTGCAATGGCCTGGGTTAATAAGGCCGGAGCTTTGGGTCGATTAGGCAAATACCAGGATGAGTTAAATGCTGCTGAGGAAGCAATTGAACTTGATCCCAAACTTGCTCTCGCATGGCGAAACAAAAGCGCAGCTCTCAATAATCAGTGTAATTATGATGAAGCCATCAAGGCTTATGACAAGGTCATCGAGCTAGATCCTAACTGTACGATCGCCCGGATAAACAAAGGTGTAGCTCTCGTTAACCAGGGAAAGTACGACGAGGCTATCAAAGCTGTTGACGAGACCCTCATGATGGATCCAAACTATGCCATAGCCTGGGGTCTCAAAGGCCTTGCTCTCTATAGACAGGGCAAGTACGACGAAGCCATCAAAGCTGTTGATGAGATCCTCAGGATGGATCCAAATGATGCCGCAGCCTGGAGCAACAAAAGCGTTATTCTTGCAGCATTAGGCAAGACAACCGAAGCTGAGGCGGCCTTTGCTAAAGCCAAGGAGCTGGGGTACAAGGGCTGATTTAGGTGACAAATCAGGATTGTGGAAGGAGTTCATGATAAATGAGGGGCTGGAGACCATGAATATTAGCTTACTTCGCGGGCATGTGGCGCAGTTCACGCAAAGAATCAGCCAATTGGCCTAAATCCGGGCGAAGACGCGATTAATAAAAAGGGATGTTGGAAGTTCTGGCGGTGAAACTAAATGAATGACATCATATTTAATGTTCAACCACAAGCACAAAAGATATTATTAGGTCAGCCATTGGATGCGTTTCTTCCACCATTAATGGGATCGTTGATAGGTGTATTTCTAGCATATTTACTAGCTAAAGGAACGGAACGATATCTTAACGTGCAAAAACGCGCCAAATGGCTTAAAATGATAAGGAAGGAGTTGACCAAAGCACACTCGGAGCTAATCGATCACGAAAGATCTGTCGGTATTTTTTTTGCTATTCATAATGAGTTGTTGAAGTCTCTCGTATCTTCAGGAGATTTGAGTTTATTTGCAGCCAACGAAGCAATTGCATTGACATTAATATACAAAAGAACTGATAATTATGAGAAAAATATCGAACGGATTAACAAAAGAATAGAACGATTGAAGTATCGCGTGAACCTTGACAATCCGAGTTATAGATCCCTATTGC
>CAWCSK010000018.1:0-90926 GCA_963798205.1 uncultured Methanosarcinales archaeon | reverse complement strand
TCGCAATATCGCCGGGCGTCTCGATGACATGGACATCATCCATCCGGCGCAGCTTCTCCACATTTTCGGCATCCTCTTTTCGGATGCGTAGCTTCATCTCGCTGCCGTCTGGCAGAATGGTCGTTATGATTCCCGGCTTATAGTCGCAGGGCATGATGTACGTCGGGATGAATGCCTTCTGGGACATGATGGCGGCATTGGAGAGCAGCGAGTCTGCCAGGCCCAGGGCGATCTTGGTTACTGTGTTCGATGTCGTGGGGGCGAGGAGCAGGAACTCAAAGCGCTTAACCTGCAGCTGCCCGGCCAGGAAGGGAGAGTTGGAGTTGATCTCCACCCAGACCTTGTCGAAGTTCTTTTCCAGGGTGTTGAAGAGCTTGTAGTATTTTATGACCTGCTCGCCGGCCTTGGATACGAAGACACGGACGTCGACGACGTCGTCGTACTGCTTTTGCAGCTCTACCATGGCCTCGACAGTCTCAGTAATGCGGTCTCCGCTGCCCGTGATTCCCCAGGCGATCTTCTTCTTCGCTCCTTCCTTTGCCCCGTCCTTTGCCATAATTGTCGTTTAGCCCTTATAACGAAATAGACTTTTCGGGGAAATCGTTCTTGGCTCTTCGCTGTATCGAGTGGGTAGCGGGATAATTAACCCTGGTGGTTTACGGAATAAAACCGCAGAGGCGCAGAGCGCACGGAGGACGAACGAACGGAGACGACTATTTGCTCAGAAGAAATATGCTATTTTTTTCAAGTGCTGGTAATAAGGTAAATTTCCACGTCTCTGCGAACTCTGCGTCTCTGCGGTTAATATTCGTAGCTTAATATTCAAACCATGGAGGTTACGGAATAAAACCACAGAGTCACAGAACGCACAGAAGATCATGAAAAAATGTCGGATTCCTGTGACTAGCGCACGAACCCACACCAAATCGCGAAGGAACCTATTTTTCCTCATTTTCCCGCGTCTCTAACAATTTCAGCCATTCCAGGGTCTCAGCAAACCGGCGGGTGGTCTTTCTGAGGGACCGGAAGCCTTCTTCATCCTTTTTTGCTTCCTCCAGGGTATCGTGAGACCAGAAGGTTGCACCGAGGTTGGCGCCAAAAAATCCCCCGCTCACCGGGATCATGCCGTTGAGAATGTAGAAGGTATGGATCTGCTGCACTGCCAGCTCCTGGCCGCCCATGCGGTCGCCTCCCACGGCTATCGCCATGCCAGGCTTGCGGCGCAGCGCTTTGGGATCTGCGGCCAGAGTGGCTCGCGTCCTGTCTATTACTATCTTTGTCTGCGCGCTCATGCCTCCATTGTAGACGGGCGTGGCGAAGACAAACCCTTCTGCCTCCCGGATGAGTGGGTAGAGCTGATACATGTCGTCCTTAACGACGCATTCCTTGTTCTTGAGGCAGTAGTCGCAGTGTTTGCAGGGGCTGAGGCTTTTGCCCCGCACGGTGAATAACTCCGTCTGGAAGCCCTTCTCCTCCAGCATCTTGAGGGCCTCACCAAGGATGTGCTCTGTCGCCATCTTGCGAGGGCTGCCGGATATGCCGAGTATCATAATAGTCTATGGGGGTTGCTGATATTTCAGATTTGCCGGGAGAGCGAAAGGGCCGGAAAAAGAGATTCGAGAAAGATTTCAGAGGGCCTTCAGAGCATTGTCTGTGGCATCAAGCTCTGCAAGTCGAAGCCTGATCATCTCCTCCACCTCGGCTGGGGTGGTGCCGAAGACCTCTCGCAGGATCTCTTTGGCTGTATCCAGCTCCAGAGCCTTTCTGTCGAGGCTGTAGCTGGGGAACACCTGCGACTCTATTCTCGGCCTCATATTCCGCGGCCTCCACAACTCTGCCAGAATTCCTGCCATAGCTCGACTCAAGTACGTGTAAGATTAAATACCTTTCCTAAGAGAATGATATCAGTAAATCATTTTATGGACTTATAAAAGTATGTATAAGATACAATGGCCTACAATAAAATCGCTACATAAATGGTCCTTCATAAAGACGATAACTATAATGAGAATAACCGGAAGAAAAGGAGGTGAGCATGCGGCGCGAAAGTAATGCAATGTGATGCAAAAGTATTATGATGACAAATGCAAATGTCGATGCAGGATGTGCTCTCTATCATGATCAAAGGCAAGGCTTGGGTTTTCGGCGACGACGTGGACACGGATGTGATCATCCCCGGCAAGTACCTGCGGACGAAAGACACCCAGGTCTGGGCCCAGCATGCTATGGAGGGCCTGGACCCGGAGTTTGCAGCAAAGGTCCAGAAGGGCGACATAATTGTGGCGGGCCGCAACTTCGGCAGCGGCTCCTCTCGCGAGCAGGCTCCCCGGGCATTGAAGGAGGCAGGCGTGTCTGCGGTCGTGGCCCGGTCCTTCGCACGCATCTTCTATAGAAACGCCATCAACGTCGGCCTTCCTCTGGTGGAGGCGGACGTCACATGCAGCGCAGGCGATATGGTGGAGGTGGACCTGGAAGCGGGAACGGTGCAGGTGGGGGAGATGGTCTATCAGGGAACCCGTCTGCCGGACTTCCTCATGGAGATCCTGGAGGATGGGGGCCTGGTGGCTCATCGAAGACGCCAGAAAGGGCTGGCATGACGGCAATGATCTTTCCGGAAGATTACAAGTTGGTGGGCATAAAGGACCGGGAGCAGAGGGGCGAGCCCGTATACTTTGCAACCGAGTTTCTCATCAGCCGGGATGGGCCCAGGCTCTACCGGGTAAAGAGCAGCGGCTCGGGATTCATGCAGAGAGGTGGATCAGCTGGAGCTGATCGCCTCCGGTTCGGAGATTGAGTTTTATCCGGAAAGGGTGGACACCCGCAACCGGGCCCGTCTGATTGAACTGGCGGACGGCATCAGCCGCAGTGGAAAAGCGAACACGGTAGTCTTCCAGGGGCCGGATGAGCATATCACCTTCGTCAAGGACCCGGACCCGGGCCAGATTCTAACCATCGAGGTTCTGGATGTCTCGCCGCCAGACCCGCCATGGCTGATCCATGTTCTGAGGGGTTTGGAGGGATGCGGGATCCTGGGCAGACCTGACGGTTCAATTTGCCCCCCGAATCCTGGATATCCGCAAATTCGCGAGCGAAAATGTCTATTTCCCCTGCCGGGCCTCGGGTCTGGGGCGTTCTCTGGACTCGGACCCCGTAACTTGCGACTTTCCCCGCATAGTGGGCTGCGAGGTCTCGCGGGAGATCTTCCTGGCCAATAATCCCGGGCATGATTACGAATTTGTCAATATATGTCCCTTGCAATCCACGGAGCCCGTCTTTGAACCAAAGGGGCCTTTTATCACCCGATGCTGCCGTTCCGAGCGGCGGGGCATGACAGAAAAGTGCGGCCAGCCGGGCATGGTAGTCCATTGGGGGGACGGGCCCTGGGAGATAGCGGAGGCGGTAAAGTGTCTGGTGAAGGAGTTAAGAAAGTAGCCGTAATCGCAGGCGACGGCATCGGGCCTGAGGTCGTGGAGAGCGCCCTCGCAGTGCTGCAGGCGGCAGGCGCAGAGCTCAGCCTGGTTCCGCTGGAGATCGGTCTGTGCCGCTGGAAGAGGACCGGCGCGGCCATGGCGGATGAGGACCTGGAGACCATCAAGGAGTGTGACTGCGTTCTCCTGGGGGCCATCACCACGCCGCCCGATCCTGACTATCGCAGCGTGCTCTTGCGGCTGCGAAAGGCTTTGGACCTCTATGCCAACATCCGGCCCTTCCGATCTCGCGATCTTGATTTCATCATTGTGCGGGAGAACACAGAGGGGCTTTACTCCGGCCTGGAGGAGGTCGGGGTGGAGGAGTCGCGCACCTTGAGGGTGATAACGCGCCGCGGCTCGGAGAGGATCGCAGAAGTAGCCTGCGACCTGGCCGCTGGCCAGGCAGAAGCTGACCATCGTCCATAAGTCCAATGTCCTGCGAAGCGACCGTCTCTTTCTCCAGACCTGCCAGGGAGGTAGCAGAGCGGCGCGGCGTGCCATACGACGATATGCTCGTGGATGCCGCGGCCTACAATCTGGTAGTGAACCCGCAGAGGTTCGATGTGCTGGTCACCACCAATCTCTTCGGCGACATCCTGAGCGATGAGGCTGCGGGAGTAGTGGGAAGCCTGGGCCTCTGCGCCAGCGCCAATGTGGGCGTGTCTCGCGCTCTATTCGAGCCCATCCACGGCAGCGCGCCGGATATCGCAGGAAAGGGCATCGCAAACCCCATTGGTGCCATCCGCAGCGCGGCCATGATGATGGAGTGGCTGGGCGAGCCGGAGACGGCGCGCCGGATCGAGGCTGCCGTAGCAGCGGGCGCTGGCGAAAGGAGTGAAGACGCAGGATCTGGGCGGGAGCTCTCGCACGGCGGATGTGACCAGGGCGGTGGCCGGGTATCTGATGGAGGAAGGCGGCTCGTATCCGATAATTGATGCGAGCTAACATCCTGTGTCGAGCCACTTACGGAGACGTTTCAGCATACGGACATCTTGTCTCTGGTTACGCTCTTATTCCTTCATCCGGAGCATCTCTTCCGTCATCAATCTCTTCGCCTTCTCAAGAGCGTCTGCTTCGCTCATCTTTCTGCAACTTCCCAGATACTTTGTGATGGTCTTGCCACCATTATGCCAGGAACAATACCAACGGTAATAGGTCTTCGCCTCGCCCTTCTTATTCAGTTCGGTACGCGGACGCTTCCATACTCTCGGGATCTCCGGCCAGATTCATCCTTCAAAGTATCCAAAAAGTTTTCTGCCATTGCCATCAATGTGGCCATGTCTGCCAAGAGGCCTGGCGGAGTTCGAGCGACTTTATTCATTACTTCTTTCGCCCCAGGCGCTTCGCGAACCAGCGGGAGAGGCTCCACGGCAAGCTGTTCCTGGCTGCCTTTTCTTCTCTTCGACTGATTATTCACAAGAACACCAGTGCATTTCATCCGCGAATGGAGCTTAATAACTGATGGTGCACGGAAATTCTTGAAGATAATTAGAGCTTGACCCCACGTCTACGGCGCAGTTCTTCCAGCGTGATCCCCTTATTCTTATTTTTCAGTAGATAGTCATATTGGGAATCAACGTATGCCGTCTCACTGTAATCTATTTCTTCTTGATCCACTACCACTTCGACGGCTTCCATTTCATGATCACCTCGCTTATTTAAGCCGTGTTAATATTTACCGTCATCGGTAATCTGAGTCCCCGGACCTCTGGAATGCATCGGTGATATAGATCGTCCTTTCGGCCTCATCGACGAAGTATTCCTACCGATGTCTGCCTACTCTTAGCCGATACATGACAGGAGACTTGAACCCGCCCAGCTTCTTAATATCTGCATGGGGCCGCTTTCGATAAGGATCCAGCTTCAGCTCTTTTATGGACTCTTCTATGAGATCATAATTTTCCTGATCAAGCTTGACGAGGTATTTTTCAGCCTTATGCAAGAATATTATCTCATGATTCATGCCTCTGCAGTCTCCTTAAAGTCAATCTCCTATTTCCTCTACCATCTTGAATGTAAAATATCGAAGGCTACGCCGTCGCTTTTTGTCTCTTATGTCTCGATTCCTACCACGCTCTAGATTTACTATAGTTTGTGTCGTAACTTGATGCATCTCTGCTACTTCCGCAATTGTTGGTCACCTGCCCGAAGGGCAGCCGGAGGCCGGCCTTCCGTACATCTGGTGACCGCAGCGCATCCCTGGCACTCGACCATCAGCAAATGCCCTTCTCCAGCTCCCTCACCATCGCCTCCGCTCTTCTTCCCACCTCTGCGGGATCAACAATCACGCGAGCCACGCCCGTCTCTATGGCCGCGCGCGCGACCGCCTCGGCCACAGCCGGAACAACTCTCCTGTCCAGCGGCGAAGGAATGATGCACTCCTCAGAGACGTTCTCCACCAGTCCGGCTATGGCCCGCGAAGCTGCCACTTTCATGGCCTCGTTGATGTCGCTGGCCCGCACATCCAGAGCGCCCCGGAATATGCCCGGGAAGCCCAGCACGTTGTTGACCTGATTAGGGAAATCGGACCGGCCTGTGGCCACCACCCGCGCCCCCGCCTTCAGGGCCAGGTCAGGCATGATCTCGGGCACGGGATTGGCCATGGCAAAGACTATCGCGTCCTGTGCCATGCTTTCTACCATTTGGGGAGTCACAATGCCTGCCACGGAGAGGCCCAGGAAGATATCCGCTCCTGCTATAGCGTCCGCCAGTGTGCCCCTAACATTGCGAGGATTGGTGTCTCTGGCGATCTCCTGCTTGGACGGGTTGAGGTCGGGTCTATCCCGGTGGATCGTGCCCCGGCTGTCGCAGAGAATGACGTCCTTTGCGCCGAAGCTCTGCAGGAATTTGGTGACGGCGGTGCCAGCGGCTCCCGCGCCGCTTACGGCCACGCGCACGTTCTGCAAAGTCCTTTCCCACCACCTTGAGGGCGTTGATCAGCGCCGCCAGTGCCACTACGGCTGTGCCGTGCTGGTCGTCGTGAAAGACCGGTATCTTCAGGATCTTCTTCAGTCTCTCTTCTACCTCGAAGCAGCGAGGTGCGCTGATGTCCTCCAGGTTGATCCCTCCAAAGACGGGCTCAATCCTAGCAACGGTGTCCACGATGACCGATGGATCCTTGGAGGCAACGGCTATGGGAAATGCATCAATGCCTGCAAAATTCTTGAACAAAATGGCCTTTCCCTCCATAACCGGGATGGAGGCCAGGGGCCCAATGTCGCCCAAACCCAAAACGGCAGTTCCGTCCGTCACCACGGCCACCAAATTGCCCTTGGAGGTGTACTCGTAAACGTCATCCGGATTCTTCTGGATCTCGCGACAGGGTTCGGCGACGCCCGGAGTATACGCCAGGCTCAGATCGAGCTTTGAGCAGCATGGTACCTTGCTATGCACGGCAATCTTGCCCCTGGCGGCTTTATGAAATGCTAACGCATCACTTTGAAGAGACATTAATTTACACCTAATTTACGGTCTGAAGAGGACTTTTAGGAAGAGCAACAGATATAAAGCATGGGCTCACCGAGAATTACTCGGGCCGGGGTGGCAGAGCGGACAAATTCCGCGCGGCGCTTGGGCGCCGACGGGAGTTCATACGCGGCAGGCTCGAGACCTGTTGTCCCTTCCAGGGACACTTGGGTTCAAAATGGCAGGGCGCAAGAGACCTGTCAGGAAAATCCCAACCCCGGCGCTATTTATTACGGAAAGTTTCATATCAGATTAGGTTGCGACGAGAGCTGATTGTAATGGCTAGATTTCCAGAAGCAGAAAACAGAATCTTGAATCTCAAGATATGCATGCGCTGCAACGCACGTAATCCTGTAAAAGCTACCCGCTGCCGTAAGTGCGGCTATCATGGCCTGAGGATGAAGTCCAAAGAGAACAAGACCGCTTAAATGATATCTGAACGGGGCAGGGTCGAGCTGTACCTGGCGGATGCCGTAAGACGGCATGGTGCCGGACATCTCACTCTGATCGACCCCGATTCACAGAGCCCGAGTGAGGCCGCAGCATGGCCGAAGCTGCCACCAGAGGCGGCACGGATGCCATCATGGTAGGCGGCTCTGTGGGCGCGGCAGGCGTCCTCCTTCATGAGACTGTGGAACAGATCAAGAAGAAGACCAGTCTCCCCGTCATTCTATTTCCCAGCAGCGTAGCTGGGCTCTGCGAAAACGCTGATGCGGTCTTCTTTATGAGCCTGCTCAACTCCCGCTCGACCAGCTATATTGTGGAGAATCAGGCGATGGGTGCCCCTTTGGTCCTGCGCTACGGTCTGGAGCCGATACCTATGGCTTACATCATCATTGAGCCCGGGTGGCACAGTGGGCTTTGTGGGCGACGCCCGATTGATACCCAGAAAGAAGCCGGAGCTGGCCGGGGCTTATGCCCTGGCTGCCAAGTTCATGGGCATGAGAATGGTGTACCTTGAGGCAGGGTCAGGAGCTGACTCGCCGGTACCAGGCGCTATGGTGACCATAGTGAAGAAGCTTCTTGGAGATGTGCTCCTCATTGTAGGCGGGGGAATCCGGAGCGGCGACGCCGCGGCTGAGCTGGTGAAAGCCGGCGCCGATATAATTGTGACCGGCACGGCAGTAGAGCGTAGTCTCAGACGTCACCTCCTTCGTCTCTGAAGTGACCGATTCCATTCGCAGGTAAAATACTGTGCCATCCAGAATCAAGAACTTTCTTCGAGGCGTCCAACCTGGACGGTTTTCTCTTTGTAGGCGAGAGCATCTGCGACGCCGATATGTATTACCTCTCCCACTTTCTCGCCGGTGACGATTTCGCTCTTCTCGCAGAGGTGAAGACCACACTCCTTGTCTCGTCAATGGAGAAGGGCCGGGCCGAGAAGGAGTCAACAGCGGATAAAGTGCTCAGCACCTCCGAATACGAAATTATGGAAAAGCTGAAAAAGTCAGGAAAGCCGGACCAGGCCTATCTGGAGGTGCTTCGAGAGTTCCTCTGCGATCATGGCGTATCTCGTGTAGGCGTGCCAAACCGCTTCCCTGCCGGAATCTTCCAGCATCTAGCCCAGGATTTTGAGGTCAAGATTATGGAGAGCCCGGCAACGCGCTACAGAGCTGTTAAGACTGACTGGGAAGTCGCAGCCATAACTTCTACCCAAAGGGCTTGTGAGAGGGCGATGCGTAAGGCCGTGGATCTGATCGCAGGCTCTCGGCCCCGCGGGGATATGCTATTTTATCAGGATCAGCCCCTTCTCTCCGAACAGGTGCGCAGCATCATTGAGGTCTCCTTGCTTGAGGATGCCTGCGAGACCATGGACACCATCGTCGCCGGCGGTGCTGACGCTGCGGATCCTCATGCGCGAGGTGTTGGACCACTTCCTGCCAATGCTCCTATTGTCATCGATATCTTTCCGCGCTCCAAAGTAAGCCGGTACTATGCAGATATGACCCGCACCGTCCTGAAGGGCGAGGCATCCCTTGAAGTGCGTGAGATCTATGATGCGGTACGCCAGGCGCAGGATGTTGGTCTCAAGGGCATACGTTCCGGCGTCACGGGAAAGGAGGTTCATTCAAGTGTCTCTCAGATCTTCCGGGAGCTGGGCTTTCCCGAGACTGAGGGTTGTGGTTTCACCCACTCCACGGGACACGGTGTGGGCCTGGATGTGCATGAAAAACCCTCGCTCAGTGAAACCGGCGAGACCCTGCAGACGGCCCAGGTGGTGACAGTCGAGCCTGGCCTGTACTATCCCCAAATAGGAGGCGTGCGGCTGGAGGATCTGGTGGTTGTAACAGAAAACGGGTGCGAGAACCTCACCCGGTTCGAGAGAAAGCTCGTGCTCTAACCTCTGGTTCCAAAAAGATCAGGCTCTCAGAAATCTTGTTCTCAATGGTGGTTACAATGGACGGGGAAATACTGGAGAAGTACAGAAGTGCCGGGAGAATCCTGGCCGAAGTGCTGGAAGAGGCGCGACCAAAAGTCGAGGTAGGCGCGTCTCTACTGGATGTGGCAGAGTTCGTGGAGGGCGCCATACGATTAAAAGGCGCACAGCCCGCCTTTCCGTGCAACATATCCCTGGACAGGATGGCGGCCCATTACACGCCAACGCCCAATGATAAGAGCGTATTTGGCGAGAGTATGGTCAAGCTGGATGTGGGCGTGCATGTGGATGGCTACATTGCCGACGCCGCGGTCACCGTTGACTTGAGCGGCCACGAAAAGCTTACTGAGGCCTCCTCTGCCGGCCTGGCTGCGGCGTTGGAGCTGGTGGGGCCAGGCGTAAGTACGGCCACGATCGGCAAAGCAATAGAGGAGGCGATCACCGGCTATGGCTACAAACCGGTATCCAATTTGACAGGCCACGGCCTCTCCAGATATCTGGCCCATGATGAGCCGGCGGTGCCCAATAAGGCTCTGGATAAGGGCGATGTGCTGAATGTTGGGGATGTAATAGCCATTGAGCCCTTTGCCACCAACGGCTCGGGCAGAATTAGCGAGTCCTCCATCAATGAGATCTACGGCCTATCCGCGCCCCGGCCGGTACGGTTGCCTGCGGCAAGAGCGCTCTTGAAAGAGATTCAGGAGAGCTACAAGACACTTCCCTTCGCGCGACGCTGGCTGAAAGGGGAACGGGCGGAATATGCTCTCATGCAGCTCCTGCGGAGCGGTGTGGTGCACAGATATCCTGTGCTCTGGGAGGTAGAAGGGGCTTTAGTCTCCCAGGCGGAGCACACGGTTGTGGTTCTTGAGGATGGCTGCGAGGTAACAACCAACCCGCGCAACCTGTGATAAGTGGATCTTTAGTCTTCTTTTTTAATCTGCAGCCTTTCCTTCAGGCATCAGGCTTAATCGCCAGTGTCCTCTGATCCGTCATCTTCTTTGTAGCTGTCGTCTCCGAGCATCGCCGCGGATATGGCATCGATTCCGTCCATAAGCTCTGCTGTCATGCAGTAGGGAATGTCACCAATCTCGGGAAGGCTCTCTCCGCCGATCACTCTGGCTCCGACCTGACTGAGCAGATCGAAGGCTTCGTCCAGGTTCTCCTTCTGTTCAGCGGCCACCGCCTGTGCTACGAGCTCTTCCAAGAGGCTTTCGCGATCAAAGCTTCCTGTGATATAGCGTTGGCTGGAGACAAATACTGCGGCAAGAGATGTCTTGAGGGATTCCAGCATCAGATCTGCGTCTTCTCCCATGGATTCATGCTCCTCGAAGACTATCGACCTGATGGCCGCGATCTCGGCTATGGCCTCTTCGGGGGTGATGACCTCTCTCTCGCATCGGGCTATTACCTTCAGACAGGCCAGCACCACATCATCCATGATGTAGATGAAGACCGCTCCCGAGTTCTTGTCGTCCGACTCGGTAAGCTTGAAGTTGCTATCCTTGACCTTGTTCATCCAGTTAAGCCACCGCTTCGGGGTGTAGAATTCTTCCTTCATTGTTGAACTCATCCTTTTGTTAACAGTTCACCGGTATGTATCCGCCAGGGCCACTCTTTCGATGACCAGATCTTCTATCCTTCCCTCGCCCACTGCTTCCATCTCCGCTTCAGTGATATTAAATGTCTCTTTTACAGCCGCATCGCAAAAGGAGCAGCCAAGTCCATCCGGTTCGATGAGCCTGGATAGATCCGAGATATTTGGCCAGATGCACTCGCGGTCGAGGCTTACGAGGATGAGCGCGATGCGCTTGGTACAATCAGATATTCCCATGCAAAGAGCCCTTTCAATCTGCCGTTCTCCTGAGGCGTAACGCATTATCTCCATTCCGGTATCTTTCGCAATATTTCTCTTTTGGGAGAATGCGGCGAAGGCCTTCTCGGCGGCAAAGGAGATATGTCTCTCGCTGACGACTTTATCGGCATCAAGGGCCTGCACCACGCAGCCGTAACGGGTTTGTAGATCTTTGATTACTGATATGAGTTCGTTTCTGTCCCGGATAACCGGCTTTCCGAAGAACAGGCGAATTTCATTCATCTCTGCCAGATCGGAGGAAGTTGCTTAAAAGCTTACGGTCTTTCCGTCGATAGAATCATTTCACAATTATCTCAATGCACTCGGATTTCGAGGCCTTCGGTATCATTCGCGCAGAAATATCTCTACTAAAAGAAGCACAGTCTTGAAAAAGACCTAAAATCTGAGAGGGGGCAGGTTCTCTGCCCTATAATGTCGAATCTTTTGAGCTAATCAAACCAGGCCCGCACGCTGCAACCTGAGCAGATCGGCGGTATCCAGCTTTTCGCCCTGCCTGAAGTGGGTAAGGATATCTTCTGCCTCGCGCTTGGCAACCTCTTTGGCGCGATCTTCCTTTATGTCCTTATTCTTCTTCTTCAAGCCCACGATGACCTTCTCGAAGTCGCGAACCTCTCGCTGAGTGCGGATGAACTCTTTATGCTGCTCATCGGCGGCCTCCTGGGCCTTCACAAACTCCTTGTGTGCAGCATCGGCCTCAGCACGAGTCTGATCGGCTTCTTTGAATGTGCCTATCATCTGATCGTGGTATTCCTGGGCCAGCTCCGCGAACTTGGTGACCTCGTCGTGGTGCCTTGAAGCCTCATCTCTCATGGCTTGCGCTTCGTCCAGAAGCTTTCTCAGCTCTTCGTTCTTCTCAAGCTGCTCTTTGCGGCTTCGGAACTCAGCATGCAATGCGGCGATCTTATCAACCAGTTGCTTCTCTTTGTCAGGGCTTAAGACCTCTGTCTGCTGCCGGAACTCCAGATGATCGATCTCGCGGCGCAGATCTCTTATGGAACGCTCTCCGGTTAAGTTGTACTTCTTCCGGATATCGTCTATCCTTGCATAGAGCTGGTTGGTCTTTTCGTTGAACTCGTCCCTCTGCTTCTTGGATTCAGCCACATTCTTGTTATTTTCGTCACGCAGCTTCTTGAGCTCCTGGGCCTTGTCGATCAGCTCTTTGGTGGCCTTGTTGAGCTCATTCCTCTTGGCGGCCCATTTGCTCGCCTCTGCATTCAATTGGCTGCGCCTATCCTTGAAGGCTAGGGACTCCTGCCTGAGTTTGCCTCTCTTATCTTCCAGTTCTGCCAGCATCCCCCGTTTATCCTCCTGTTCCAGCCCGTGGCTGGGATTTGGTCCACTCAGGAACCAAAAATCCGGGAACCCTTCGCCAGATTGGCGAAGCGCTTCTCTTCGGCACTATACTTTGTGGGGTTTTTTGTGTGCTCAATTTACAGATCTTATGGTCGAATCTATCTTTATGTATAATTATCATTCAAGTTGGTTCCATTCTCGAATCGCTTGGAACTTGACGCAATCGGTATGACCAAAAGATGACCTTCCCATAAGATCGATAGGAGCGAGCATACTATTACCTATCGAGAAACGCTTCACGTATTAACCTTTTGGTGATGCGTTCTCGGGATTAAATACTTTCTCGTGAAGTGTTCAACTTTTTTTTCAGTGTCTATGACTCATAAATGAGTACTTTTAATTATTACATTGAATTTTCTAAAATAAATCATAAAATAATTATATTGCACTGATCCTAATGTAATAGATCTGAACAAAAGTTGGCGCTTGAGTTTGATTTAGTTTCAGAGATTCTCCAAAATGGTCTCGGCACTTCCCTACGGCAAAAATGGCACTGGTCTCGATGAGGCTCAATTGAACAAATCAGATAATCTAGTTCGGGCAGGGCAAAAATCCTTTTCATATTTATAAAAAGGCAATCAACAGATTAAAATAGGTGAGTTGACCTAAAGAAACAGGATAATTAAATAGAATCGCGTTATTCGCTTTAGATGGAGGGATTGATCTGAAGAAGGCTATGCTAGCAGTATCGGTAGCAATGATTTTGGTTGCACTTATAGGATGTTCAACGGCTCAAACATTTCCGGCTGAAAAGGTGAGTTATTCAGATGGCGTAAAGCCTGCTTGGTACGTAAATGGCTATGTAGAGAGTAATACCACATTCAATTTCGAGCAGAGTGTACAGGGAAACGGCTATTTCATGACCTACCTGTATGCGAAGGCCGATAATGTCGCTGTAAAGAATTACGCTCATGGCAGCGGATCCATAAACAATGAGGCAGTTCTGACCTACTATGATATGGACAAGAAGCGGCATAACGTCTACACCGACTACAACGATATCAAGGAAAACTGCATCCAGTTCAAGGAAACCAACTCAATGGTCTACGCACCCATGAAGATCGCTGTCGGAACCGGCTATTATGCAGCAAACCCGGTGGACTACAGCTCCTTGTTGAAAGAGAGGACCTGGGTGAAGAATTACCGTTCCGGAACTTCCATGCTTCATGAGGTTGAGTACGCCCATGCCCTGGATAAGGATTTGAATGTCCTCGCTAAAGAGAGCTTCAATATCACCTACGATCCAGAGATAATTGGCTTCAGCACGACAAAGATGAATGTCAATGAAGACATGACCGACGGCAAGGCCCATATCGGCGTCCTGCAGGCTCAGGATAACTTTGCCAGTCAGAACACCATCGGGGATGAGGGCAGCATTGGTGGACAGGATATACCAAATCTAAAGTCTGCTCTGAAGAATCCAGCCATCGAGATTGATGAAGATTACTGGGGAACCTACCATATCGAGAAGAACATGACTCTCGAAGTGCCCTACCATCTGATTCAGACGAAGGATGACTGGCTGCCCTGCTGCACCGGCGGCTTTGCGGATATGAACTATCTCGACAAGAAGCCCTTCAAGTCTGCGACAGGCATATTCGACTGCACCTGCTTCAAGGTACCGACCCAGGCCCAGTTCCCAAGAGTCTACACTAATCCTTAGATAGAGAAGGGATTATCTCCCTTTTCTCTTTTCAATTTTCCTGACTCAATTCCAGTCCTTATCCATATCTGCCTGAAGTTTTTGAGTTTTTTTGGGGAAAAGGCCTTAAAACCCGAGACCCTATTTCTTCTATATGCAATTCGCGACCTGGGAGCCCATTTACCTGGCTATATTGGATGACTTCGGCTTCTCGATATCCGGAGATGAAGACGCTGCCAAGCAGTTGTCTGAGCTCTTGAGGAGCCGTGAAGATTGGTTATCCAGAGCAGATGCCAGGGTCCGCGGCCGGAGGGTTGTTGTATTTGGCAATGCCCCAACTCTGGATCGCGAGCTGGATGTATGCCTGGAAGGAAGGATGCCGCCTTTGTGGCAGCAGACGGCGCGACGGCCACGTACTCTTGAGACGGGGTATTCTACCTGATATCATAGTCACAGACCTGGACGGCTCCTTTCCCGACATCTTGAAGGCCAATCGAGAAGGCTCCATCGCGGTGGTGCATGCCCACGGAGACAACATTGATGCCCTTGTCAGGTATGTGCCGCAGCTTGAGAGCGTCATCGGTACGGCTCAGTGCCGCCCGCCGGAAGGCCTCTATAACTTCGGAGGATTCACGGATGGGGATCGATGCGTGTTCCTGGCAAAAGAGCTGGGCGCGGCCTCCATAAAACTGGTAGGATTTGACTATGAGGATGATTCCGTCACGCCCCGCAAAAGACGGAAGCTGGCCTGGGCCAAAAGGCTGATCGATCTGGCTTTAAGGTGAAAAAGCGGCAAATGGAGCGTGGCTTCACTTACGGACCTGTCCCCTGGAGAGCAGCTCAAGAATGGCCAGTAGTGCATCCTCAGCTACCGTTTCCTGGGGTTTGCCTGCATCTATCAATACAAAGCGTTCCGGCTCCAGAGCCGCCAACATGCGGAAGTTTTCGTCTACAGACTGCAGAAAATCGAACCTCTCGAACTTCTCTCGACCCGGGCGCGACTGCATTCTTTGCAGGGCAATCCCTGGGTCCAGGACAAAGAGCAGTGTTCTGTCCGGTGGCAAATTCCAGGGTTTATAGAGGCTTCTGATCCATTGCACCGGGTCCGGGAGGACATTTCTCAGTGTTACACCCTGGTACGCGGCGGTAGAGTCAGTATATCTATCGGATAGGACAATGGCACCGCATTCGAGGGACGGAATAATGGTCTTTGCCAGATGACTGGCATGATCTGCCATGAATAGGAAGAGCTCTTCCATGTGCTGGGCTGCAGTCGTCTCACCGGCGTCGGCTCGTGCAAGTTCTTTCCTCAAGATCTTGCCGGCACCGCTCGTTGTCGGCTCTGCTGTGAGCACCAGTCTTCTCTTTGGCATCAGCTCCGCAAGCTTTGAAGCGATATGTTTGGCGGCAGTGCTCTTCCCTGAGCCATCTATGCCTTCCAGAGTGATGAGTTGGCCCGACACATCACTTGGAATAGGTTGAAAAGAGATTAAATTATCGCTGCGGGATGGTTTGCAAACAAAAGGGTAATTTGTAGATTGTCGCCCGATACTAACTCTGAGACATCATCCGATGGGTATCCGCAGTCAGTCCAGTAACCCTCGCAGCGGGCGTCTGTACCGCATTTGGGTTGTCTCATGGTCATAGGTAGACAGATAGTCAGTATCCTACCATAAGGACCTATCAACGCGGCCTGTAGTCCCTTTCTTGCACCAGCACTCACGGCAGAACAAATTCTATGCTCGTGCCAGCCCTCTAAAGGGACAAAAGTAGAATGCGCCTGTTACTTATAAAGTTTTCCATCCATGATATATTAATTTTGCGATAAAGTGTTTCTGCTGTTTTTGCCTATGTCCAGTAAGCTTTAAGTCGAAGTTCTACATTAACAATGCTGAGGTGCTTCATTGACCGAAAATATCTATGTAATTGGGCACAAGAGTCCTGATACCGATTCTGTAACATCTGCCATAACCTATGCCAACCTGAAGAATGCCCTTGGAATGAGTGAGGCGAAACCCGCAGTCGCCGGAGACCTTAACGGTGAGACCAAGTTCGTGCTGGACTACTTCAAAGTTCCCTACCCGGAGAAGCTTACCGATGCGACTGGTAAGAAGGTCATTCTGGTAGACCACAATGAGATGGCCCAGGCGGTCGACAAGCTTGATGTAGAGAATATAGTCGAGATCGTGGACCACCACAAGATCGGCGGCCTCTCCATCGGCAAGCCCATATTCATCCTCTGCGAGCCCGTGGGCGCTACAGGCGGCATCATCGCGAATCTCTATGTGCAGAATAAAAAGGAGATCAGCAAGCAGATGGCTGGCTTAATGATGGCCTCCATCCTCTCCGACACCGTGCTCTTCAAGTCTCCCACCTGCACTCCTCGCGACAAAGCGGCCGTGGAGATGCTGGCTAAGATCGCGGGAGTCGACCCCATGAAGTTCGGCATGGAGCTGCTCAAGGCTAAGAGCGATATCTCCTCCAAGTCCGCCAAGGACATCCTTATGGGCGACTTCAAGAAGTTCGACTTTTCCGGCACCAAGTCCGGCGTCGGCCAGATCGAAGTCATGGACCTCAAGGATCTGGAGCCCAAGAGGGCGGCCATCCTTGACGAGATGAACAAGATGAAGGAGGCAGAGAAGCTGGACATGGTAGTGCTAATGCTCACGGATGTCATAAAAGAGGCCAGCGACATTCTCTTTGTGGGAAATGCCAGTGCGGCAGCGGGCTTCGAGAAGGCCTTCGGAGGCAAGCTCGCCAATAACTCCATCTACAAGGAGAAGGTTCTCTCCAGGAAGAAGCAGGTCATCCCGCCCCTGGAAGGCGCCTTCAAGAAGTAATCCTGCGAAGTATTTTGGCGGCCTGACGGCCGCCTTCACCTTTTTTTGTTTGGCAACTGCAAAATCCCGGGCTCATCGGCTGGGATGCACCAGCTCTCCTTTCAAGCGCACCAGCGGCTTGGAAAGATGGCGACGGGCGCAGGGTGGAACCTCGTAGAAGCCCTTTTCTATATCCCTGGATTTTACTTCCCGTTCGCGACCGGGGGACTTCGTCTTGCAGCGCCTACAGCGGTAGCCCTGCCCTCTGCCAGCGGACTCCATGCTCCTCTTGCATTGGGGGCAGAGCGGCACTGTCATCTCCTCCTGTTCGGCAAGACTGAAGATGTTGATCTTCTCCAGGTTGAGCGAACCCTCTCGCACAGAACCGTAAACCTCCAGCTCATCGCCCGGGATAAGTCGTTTCACAATATCGCGAAAGTTCTTGGTAGGCTCGAAAGCGGCGCATTTCAGGCGGGCTGTATCATTCTGAAGCATGAAGAAGAGGTGGCCGCCCTCAATAGCTGTTGCCATCTCCGCCACGCGGCCATGCAGCCTGTAGCTCTGACTGTCCACGGTGTCTCCGATCTCGCCTGCCAGGATATGGGCGTCTGTTCCCTGGTTTGTCTGGTAGAGCACTCTCCTCTCGGCTGGCTCAGATTTGATGGTCTGGAATGCTTCAACAATTGCCCCGGGGTCGGAGCCTCTTATGCCGAACAAGACCGGATCTCCGGAATGAGGGGCGAAGACGACTCTGCTATTATGATAATCTACCGTATCCCAGGTCTGGGGATAGGTTAATGCATCCGCTTTCCAGACGGACGCCGGATCTATGCTCCTCGGCGTGCCCCAGCGATTGCGCTCCCTGTATGCGATCAGCTCATAGGTGAAGTCCGGCAGCTCAGCCCCAACTGCCGCCAATGCTCCAATGAGGCCTCGGCCTTTCTTGAAGCCCCGGTACCAGATCCCCTCTTCATCCAGTAGTCTCCTTGCCTCCTCGATCTCCAGAATCTCCGTAACTGCACGGCGATAGAAGTCCGCCATTCGTGCCGTCACCTCAACTGCTATCACCAAACCCGGATTGGTATTTCTTCCTGTGAAGTCGGATAGCTCCAGGACGGTCTTCAGGGCTACCTCCTTCACCTCTTCCAGTCTATTGCTCTCCAGTTGGAAGGCAAGAGCTGCATTGCCGCGGGTTTTAAAGCGAGCGCAGGGGTTGAGCCGAATAAGCCTCGGCAGACCTATAATCGTTCCATAAGGCTCGAGCCTCTCCATGAGCACCGCTGCCAGATACGTGGTGCATAGGCCCCTTCTCAGAATCGGTATCATCAATTCCAATGAACATGGTCAACCTTAAATAGCCGTCAAACCGACATATATAATGATGGATAAGGAACTTCTCGCCGAGCGCGTGGAGGAGGTTCTAAGGCAGGCCGGTTTCTCTACCTCGGATCGCTGCTATCTCCGTCCCAGAAGCTTCGACCTCGCTGCCAGAAAGGGAAATCAGTTTCTGTTTCTGAAGATTCTCTCCAACATCGACGGCCTGAATGAGCAGACGGCTCTGGAAGTGCGCCGTCTGGCCAAGCATCTTTTAGCAAGCCCCATTTTGGTGGGTGAGAAGACACGCGATCAATACCTGGAAAGGGGCGCGGTCTACTTCCGCTATGGCATACCTACGCTTAGTCTTTTTACTCTGGCGGACTGCCTCCTGGATGAGGCTTTGCCTCTGGTCTATGCGGCGCACGGGGGGCTGTATGTGCGTATCGACGGCACCAGAATGAGGCAGCTCCGCCTGGAGCGCGGCATATCTCTGGGGGCGCTGGCTTCCGAATTGGGTGTATCCCGCAGAACCATAAGCAAGTATGAAGTGGAAGACATGGATACGTCGGTCGATGTGGCGCTGAAGCTGGAGGAGATATTTGAGCAGGAGCTGATCCAGCCGGTAGATCCCTTTCACCATGGAACTGTAGAGGAGGACAAAGGGCCGGTGACAGATACGATTTTGCGCCTGCTTCTGGAGATCGGCTTTGATGTTGTTCCCACGGGGCAGGCACCTTTCAATGCCATAACCAGACTGGGGGATCTGGTAGTGCTCACCGGGGTGAGCAAGTTCTCCCAGAGCATGCTCAAGAAGGCCCGGCTCATGAGCAGCCTTTCGGCTATTGCCAGGACCAAGTCGGTGGTAATAGTAGACGGAGAGACGAAGCTGGAGTGCATCGAAGAGACCGCCCTCATTGAGAAGCGAGAGCTTGAGACTATCGACGAGACCCGGGACTTCGAGGATCTGGTCTTAGAGAAGCAGAATAAGTGAAGTAATGAGATGAAATGATCCGGGATCTGATCCTTGATTTTTGGTTCTTCCCTATTTGATCCGTCTCTCGGAGTTTCATGATTTGTTCCCCGCGGACGCGGGGTTAGGGGGGCCGCCACGGCCGGGAGTGGGCCCCGTCACCCTAGCGCGTCAATCCCGCGCGGAACCTCCGGAAGAAGAGGGAGGATATTTTTTGCGCCAATGGAAAACCTGTGAATCTCATTCAACTGCAGGCGGGACTGTGTAGATGATGGCAAGGACAGCTTTTCCACTCTTTCTTCCGGGGCTGCCGCGAGTCCGGCGGCTGCGGGCCTGGCCAAGCGACGGCTGCTAAATTGCAGACATATTTAGTGATACAAATCTCTTTTAATAGACTACTTCGCCGGGGGTGTTCTTAGCTGCTTGACTGGCGTAGTCATATCTCCTTCCTGGCCCCAGCCTTGCATTGGAACTCCTTCTCGATCCTGTTCAAGGATAGAGGGCAAGGCTTCATAATTTGTTCCCCGCGGCCGCGGGTTAGGGGGGCGCCGCACGGCCTCGAGTGCGCCCTGCCCCTCCAGCGCGTAACGCCCGTGCGGAACCCAGAAGAAAAGGCAGGATAATTTTTGCGCCCAGATAAGAGATAAGCTACAGTACTCTTTGTATCGTTCCGCCTGACGTTTTCGATTGACCGCTTTTTTGCAGATGCATACATTCATCTCATCTCTCGCCATAGTGCCTCCTCGGGGCATTGCATTCTTATGAAATCTCTCATGGACAGGATCAAAGAATCCGGCAGAGTATTCGTCTTTGGAATTGCCGGGGACAGCGGCTCAGGGAAGACGACCATCTCTCGCGGCATAAAGAGAATACTGGGCGAAGAGATGGTGGCCACCTTCTCCATGGACGACTATCACAGCCTGGATAGAACGCAGCGAAAAGAGCGAAATATTACGCCTTTGCACCCGGATGCCAACCACCTCGATCTGCTGGCAGATCACCTGGAGGCGCTGCGCCGAGGCGAGAGCATCAACAAGCCTGTCTACGATCACAGCATAGGCGCGGTTCGTGGGACGGTGCCGTTTGGCCCGGCTCCGGTGATAATCGTGGAGGGGCTTCATCCGCTTTACACGGAGCGATTGCGCAGTCTCATCGATTTCAAGATATTCGTGGACCCCTCCCGGTCTGTGAAACGGCTCTGGAAAGTCAGACGGGATGTGGGCGAGCGGGGATATGACCCGGCACAGGTGATGGCGGAGATTTTGCAGCGCGAGCCGGACTACAAATTATACGTAGACATCCAGAAGATCTATGCCGAGATCGTGATCAAGATCCAGGATTCCCGGTTTATTCAAACAGCCCTGCAAGCGGGGCCAAAGGTCGATTGGTACTCGGTACGGCTGATACTTCCGACCCTCGACCAGCCCGTCTCAGAGGTTGACTTGACCATTGATCTCTCCAAGATACTGCACAGGTCCGAGCACGAGTTCTCCATCGAGTTTCAGCGGGACGACTACTACGGCAAAAATGTGGGCATCATGACTGTGGACGGCGAGATTCATCAGTCCATGATTGCGAGTCTCGAGAAGAAGCTGGGAGATGCCCTGGGAACCAACGCCGTCATCAGCGACCGTAGGCAGGAGTACGTCAACGCCATAGGTCTCGCCCAGTTGATTCTGACCTGGAGCTGCGTGGAAAAGCTGGAGTATCTGCTTTCCGATCGCGATCAGTAGAGCTTGCTTGGCCTTTGGCCATATGTGCATTTTCTGTGAACTCTGCCTCTTTGGGTCAATTTTCGTGGCTGATAGATCAAACCAGGGGGGTTACGAAAGAAACCACAGAGTCGCGGAGTGCAGAGAGTACTATGAAAAAATGTCGGATTCCCGTGATCCGCGCACGAATCCACACTAAAAGTGGAGGGACCCGGGGTTCACCCTCTCTTCTTCATCTCCTTCTCGATCTCCATTCCTGCATCGGTCAGGCACCAGATGCCATCGTTCTCGACGACGAGATTCTTCTCGGCCATCTCGGCCAGGATCTTGGCGACCGTGGGGGCCGGGATGTGCTCGACTTTGGCGACTTTGTCTGCCGCCATCTTGCCCTTGGCGCCCAAAATCTGGATTACCCTCTCTCGCTGCTTGTTTCCCATTATGAAACCCATAATTCCATCCATGTCATCTGCCATAATTTTATCCTCATTTGCGTTAGCTTTATAGCTACTCACCTCAATGTTAAAAGTGGCGGGCAGTCCGGGTGGTTCGGCGTCACCTATAACCCGAAATCGTCGACAAGCGGGGGGCGAAGCTGGCGGAAGAATTTGGGCGCTGCGCGTTCAGTCCAGTTGCGGACAATGATTCTCCGTCCTGTAGGGATAGCACCGGTCCATGGGTCTTCCTGAAGGAAGGTTTGTGTACCATAATTGCAGGAACCGGTTCAGGCCCGGAAGGGAGCAGACCTACTGCGGGTAACTGTCGCTTATAGGTATAAGGGGAGGAGGACGCATCGGGATTAACTGGCGCGCGAGTCTGAGGGCAACCGCTGGCGGGCCTGCCATTTAGCCCTTATTTTATTGATTCTGTTTTTGATGTCTTCACCGAGGACGACGGGTAAGCGTATTCCCTTCCAGGATTCGGTGGCAGAAATGACAGTGCGAAGAGTGAACTGGAATCGTCAAATCATTAAGGATGTTAATCCGGCTTTGAAGAGGTTCGAACATTGGCTGACTGTTCGTGGCGATCAATAAAGCTAATTTGATGCCTTAGAAAAGAAGTCTGCGGAGGCCAACGGTGACCTCATGGGCAAGATGGCAGTAGAAGATTTTCTGGCAAAGATGCACGGATGGCGGCTGTAAGGCGAAAGTGTGTCACTTCCAGGCTTTTGATAAATTAAATCAAGCTATCTGAAGCAATGTCTCACCATAATTATGACTAAAAAAAAGGATTTAGAGCCCTCAGCAAACGGGCAGCCGATAGGCCGTTATCGACCTTCTAATTAGTCTTTGGATCTTCATCTGTTTTTCAATATCATTAATTATCCTTACTTCCTTTATCCCCACTGCTCGTGTGGTTTCCGGAATTACTTCCTTTATCTCCACTGCTCGTGTGGTCTCCGGTATTACCGCCATTGTTTCCATTGCCCGTATGGTCTCCGGTATTACCGCCATTGTTTCCACTGCCTGTGTGGTCTCCGGTATTACCGCCATTGTTTCCACTGCCTGTATGGTCTCCGGAATTGCCGCCAGTCACTTGACCACCGGTTGTTGTTCCTATACCACCTGAAGTTGGGAAATAATCAAAACCGCCAAAGTAGCCTGGGTAATAGCCGTAATAACCAGGATAATAGGCAGGCGGTAAGTAATCGGTAGGAGGTACGTATGTGCCTGTTACATCGATTATCACCTGGTTGCTGACCATACCGTTCACGACGAATGAGATTATGTGCCGCCCCGGTTTATCTGCGTAGAAGGTCATGAGACTGTAGGGATAGAAGTAGTAGTTGTAGGTATACGTTTGGCCATCCGCATCCATGAAGTTTGAGTAGCCACTCCCTGCTGTGGGTGTGATTGCCAGTAGATTAACTGTAGCACCCTGTGGAACCACAACACTTTGTGTCCAGCTGGTTGAACCCTGTATCCAGAGTGAGCTGGCTCCAGTAAACGAAGGACTGGACGCATACTGGGAATAACTAACTGGTTGCCCTTGGTTACTGAAGAGAACCGTGGATGGCAAATTGCCTATTATATCATATTGTTGAGGCACACCAATATGGTTGCTTGGCACAGGCCCGTTGAGCATTTGATAAAACTGCGAATACTGTGAAGTCTGAACTGCACCGGAGACCGGTGCAGCGGTCGAATATCCGCTGGTCGGCGTACTGTACTGTCCCTGGACTCCTGATAAGCAGGCTAATAGAATCAGAATCATCAGGGCTTGAAATAGTCCATACATTTTCATAATCAAATCTCCTTTAAGTGATCACCTCTATTGAACTTGAATAGATAAGTACTTTTGGTCTTAGGTTCTTTAGAACTAAAAATCGTCGCACGCTTTGCGGAGATGTGAATCTATGCGATTCCCGATGGTGCTTCAGTAGATCTCATGTCTAAGTTCCGAGACAATATTGAAGCGTTGCTAAAAAGGTGCGGCAAGCATCTTGGAACGGGTTACATTGTTCATACAGCAGCTTTACTGCCTCTCCGATGAACAGCTTGAACGCGAAATGGCTGATCGCATCTCCTTCAGGATGTTCCTAGGAACGACAGAAATCGTTCCTGATTCCACCACTATCTGGAAATTCAGAGAACGCCTCGCTGAAAGCGGAAAGGACAAAGATGTTTGGGACGAGCTGCAGAGACAACTTGATGCTATGAAACTCAAGGTGAAGAAAGGAATCATGCAGGATGCATCCTTTATCACTTCCGATCCAGGTCATGCTAAAAGAGATACGCCTCGCGGAGATGAAGCTAAAACTAGACGGAGCAAAGATGGAGAATGGGCGAAGAAAGGAGCCAAATCCTATTTCGGTTATATTCGAGTCTTCACCGAGGACGACGGGGTAGAGTATTCCCTTCCAGGGTTCGGTGGAGAAATGACATAAATAAAGGGTGAACTGGAATCGCCAAATTATTAAGGATGTTAATCCGGCTTTGAAGAGGTTCGAACGCTGGCTGACTGTTCGTGGCGATCAATAAAGCTAATTTGATGCCTTAGAAAAGCAGTCTACTGAGGCCAACAGTTACTGCATGGGGCAAGAAGGCAGTAGAAGATTTCCTGGCAAAAGATGCACAGATGGCAGCTGTGAGGCGAAAGGTATGTCACTTCCAGGCATTTGATAGACTCAAGCTATCTGCACCAAGGTTCACATAATTATGACTAAAAAAGGATTTAGAGCCCATCAGCAAACAGGCAGCCGATAGGCCGTTATCGACCTGCGAATTAGTCTTTGGATCTTCATCTGTTTTTCGTTACCCTAGCTAAGTTTATATATCACTATTTATTGCATAACATAGTTGGGGAAAGCAATGAATGCGAATCGATTAGTCTTGGCTGGTTCGTTTTGCTGGAACAAAGATTGTCCAGACTATGGCATAACGGATCATGGAAATATAGTTAAGTACGGCCAGACGGGAAAAGGCACCCAACGTTTAAAATGCACAACTTGCGAGAGAGTCTTCGTGATGAACAAGGGAACTGTATTCTATGCTAGGCATCATAGTCCTAAAGAAATCCTAGAATGCTTGGCCATGCTTGCCGATAGAAACAGTCTTGCTGCTATTCATAGGATCAAGGGAATCAAAGAAGAGACCGTTATGGATTGGCTCCGTGAAGCCGCTAATCATATAGAAGAGATCGAAGGATTGTTGTTGGCTAACCATCCTTTGACCCGTGTTCAACTTGATGCCATGTGGACCTATGTGGGTCATAAAGGGGAAAAAGTGGCCATCTCGAAGAGACCGATCGAGGCACCTTCTGGCGAGGCACAGCCATAGATATTGATACGAAGTTGAGGGTTGGACGGGCTATCGGAAAAAACGAAGAAGAGGTTGCCATGGCAATGATGTCGCAAATCAGGGATCATTGTAACCCTATTGATCCTCCAGCAATATCGAGTGATGGAAACGACAGCTATCCAGAAGCGATGCTTGATACCTGGGGAAAGTTGCCCGAATACTCTGGTCGAGGACGACCTCCAACTCGTAAACAACCACAACCTGGCTGGAAATGCCTTCAAGTGACCAAACATCGATCGGGTGGAAGACTCATAGGTATCACATATAGAGTAGTCTATGGAGATCCAGAAGAGGTTCCTGCTCTGATGGGTCTCAATACAGCCTATGTCGAAAGAACAAATCTGACTTCGCGACAGATGAATGGAAGAATGGTCCGAAAGACTCTATCATTTTCCAAAGATAAAGAGATGCTTAAAGCATCTTGCGCTTTGGAAGACTGGGTTTACAACTTAACACGACCTGTTAAATCATTGCGCTTAGAGGTTAATGATGGACAGCGACGATGGCAACCCAGGTCTGCAGCTATGGCGGCAGGATTAACCGATCATGTATGGACTATCGAGGAACTTTTGATGAAAGTCGTAATTCCTAAGCGTGACAACACAAAATAGGGAGACTACCTGTTTTTCGATATCATTAATTATTCTTACTGCCTTTATCTCCACTGTTCGTATGGTCTCCGGAATTGCCACCTTTACCTCCACTGCTCGTATGATCTCCGGAATTGCCGCCATTATCTCCGCCGCTAACTTGGCCTCCGGTATTACCGCCATTGTCTCCACTGCTCGTGGTCTCCGGAACCGCCATTCCGCTCTCACCGCCCGGTATTGCCGCCATTATCTCCACCGCCAACTTGGCCTCCGGTATTACCGCCAGTCACCTGGCCGCCGGTTGTTGTTCCTACACCACCTGAAGTCGGGAAATAATCAAAACCACCAAAGTAGCCAGGGTAATAGCCGTAATAACCAGGATAATAGGCAGGCGGTAAGTAATTGGTAGGCGGTACGTATGTGCCTGTTACATCGATTATCACCTGGTTGCTGACCATACCGTTCACGACGAATGAGATTATATGCCGCCCCGGTTTATCTGCGTAGAAGGTCATGCTACTATATGGATAGAAGTAGTAGTTGTAGGTATATGTCTGGCCATCTGCATCCAAGAAGTGCAGGTAGCCACTCCCTGCCGTGGGTGTGATTGCCAGTAGATTAACGGTAGCACCCTGGGGAACCACAACGCTTTGTGTCCAGCTGGTTGAACCCTGTATCCAGAGAGAGCTGGCTCCGGTAAACGAAGGACTGGAAGCATACACAGGATAATTAACCGGTTGCGCCTGGCTGCTGAAGAGAACGGTAGACGGCAAATTGCCAGTCAGATTATATTGTAGAGGCGTGCCAACATGGTAGGTTGGAGCCGGTCCATTGAGCATTTGATAGAACTGTGAGTATTGTGTTGTACTTGGAGTCGCACTGGAAATCGGTGCAGTGGTCGAATATCCGCTTGAGGGCGTACTGTACTGCCCCTGGGCTCCTGATATACAGGCTAACAATATTATAACCAGTAGGGCTTGAAATAGTCCATGCATCTTCATATTCAAATTCTCCTTTCAATTGATCAACCTTATTGAACTTGAATAGATAAGAACTTTTGGCCTTAGATTCTTTAGAACTAAAAATCGTGCCCTCATTACGGAGACGTGAACCTATGCGTATCCTTCACAAGGATATCCTCTAATCAGGTGTCTCCATTTAGGCTAATAATTCCGAGAACCGCGGTGTATACTTGCTGCACCTGGATAGCCTGACTATAAAGGGCTTCAGGTCTCCACCAATTCATAGTCAAAGCCTGCGCGATCCAAGATCTTGAGGGCCTTGTTCAAATAAATAGATCTCTTGAAATCTGAAAAGGTTCGCCTTCGTAGATTCATGTCCAACTTTGGACTTATCGATTCATTGCTAATTGGGGTTGCTGTATTATCATTTATATCATTTACTCTTTGTAATTAATCGTTAACCCGCAGAATAGCAGAGAAATCCGTTCTAATTCCTCATTGGTCGCTGACCTTGACATTCCAAGGATACTAAGTCCCTGCAAGATAAATTCAGGACCATCATTGATTTCAGCACCTCTTAAATATAGATTTAATATATAAATTAACATGCCGTTTAGGTTGTTTATCTTAGATTCGGCATAAGCGTAAACATCTGCATTTGCTCTGAGGGCATGGCTGAAAGCTTTAACCTTGGCACTTAGCTCAATTGAGCCCGGACAATTACTTATGGTAGGGATGTTGCCTTTAATCTCTGAAGATTCGATAATATTGTTTTGAATATAAGGGAATGTCCTGCATGCAGATGGTCTGGCATCATAAATGCTACAGCCAATGCCTTCCTCATAGAAAGGACAGTGGTCCTCTTTCTTTTTCTTTATTGCAAAACTCTTCTTCTTTTTATCTTCAAAAATATATTCGTCTTTTATTCTCCGATTCGTTGTATCAAGGAACTTGGCGATAACCTGGCAATCATGATTGTCTAGTGAAATGGGATTACAGTATTGACAGCATCCCCCACAGCGTTTGCATTCCATCAAGAGTTGCATGGCAGAGATTGTGAGCATAGCACCAGGTGCGTGAGAAAAGGCCATCATTGCCAGCGCCACGTCTGTTCTATTTATCTTATTAAAATCAGGTTTAGGCATTTTTTCTTGATCCGATAGGATATCGTCAATATACATTATGCTTAAAGACTTATCTCCTAACAACATCAGGTGTTCTGGACAGGCGGAGTATATCAGGATTCTCGTCGTATTTTATGCACCAAGTGATTTAATTGTTGGATCCGATAGCGTTCGCATGAATAGCCTTATTTGGGCCTCAAAAGACACGACTGTGTCATATCTTCCAAGCGTCCAGTAGATGTCCAGTATCGAACATGTCCTTCATGCCGTCCTCTATATCTTTCAAGTTCTCAGCACCAATTTACTTGGTCAAATTTTTCTTAAGCTTAAGCCCGTGAAAGAATGCATCGATACACACCTCTTCCCCCCATTAAGGGTGTTCTAACGTGCTAAAGGTGCTATTTAAAAATACCTTCTATGTTTTCTGAATATGCGATTTATATGCAAAAGAGGAGACCCCGCTACAAGCCAGGCGGGGTACGCCACCGACGTCTAAATCTCAAAGATCGACTTGTTGCGAATTTACGATCATGTCTAAAAAGGGGGTCCGAATGGAGGACCCCAAAACCTCTAAACGGATGACCTACCAAACATAGATCCAGAGTACATTGCTCCATCCGGAGTTGCTACCCCAGATTGCCGTCTGATGATAGCCTGTGGCATCACCCAAGAACCACATATTATAGTATCCCTGATACATATATCCCAGATTTTGCCAATCTACATAGCCATTGGGATATAGCTCATAGGACCAAAGATACTGGCCTTGGTCGTTATAGAATAATGTGTTCATCTGCTGATTGTAGTAGATCGCCGAGGGCCCTTTAGTCCATTGTCCATTATACAGGGCCCAATATTGTATCTGAGATCCTGGCCCTACCAGTAATAAGCGCTTAACTCCTGAGCCACCTGAATTGGCGCCTAGGCTGGAAGCCCCGCTAGAAATATCTCCTCCAATATTGGCTACCTCTTGCTGAGTGAGCTGCTGGCCTTGGGCTAAATTTTTGGCCATATTTCCTGTAGAGGCCTGGGGAGTATTCTGGGGCTGGCTTGAAGAAGGACCAGATTGGGGATGCCCTCCCTGAGAGCCCTGACCACTATTACTTGAAGATTGTCCGCCATTCGAAGACGGACCACCATTGTATGGTACGTTGCCCTGTCCCTGTCCAGGTGGATACGGAACATTGCCCGGCCCATAGGGATAATTGCTTGGTCCCGATGGATATGGGCCATTGTTCGGCAAGGGTTGTGCTAGAGACACCGCAACCATGGACAATATCACAGCCAGTACTAATGCAAGGGATATCAGATTTCGATTCATACCAATCACCGATTCCTACTCGATCTTTATATACCCAACTGCAGCTAACTCGTGACACAAAGCACAGGTCGAATGAAGGCCGGTGCCAACACTCTCGCGGCAAGTATCATAGTGCTTATTGTTAGCCTTTTCAGCCAGGACAGACGAGGACCGAGTAAACTACTACAAAGGTCATAATAGAAGATATACCTTCCGACCCGAAATCGTTATAGCATCTGTTAATGTTTTGGACTTTAACTTTTCTTGATTGGCCTGATAAGTAATAAAGACATTAGCGAAAATAATACGGCCTATCGTTCAAGCTCATTTATTTAGCCATCTTATACATATTCTCGCCCATAATAGAGGCTGATAAAAGTGAATGCTTTGCCTATTTGTGCAGGCGAATCTATTCTAGCGTGCAATCATGCCCTGACGGGCTCTGCCTCAGGTCGTGACCTAAAGCTTTTTTGCGTAAGAGATTCCTGTAGTTGGTTAGAGGCTTGATCAATGAGGCTGCTAATTGGTATCTTGATACTCTTAATAATAATTGGCCTGGCGGAATCGGTACAGGTGGGTGGAACTAAAGAAAAAGTCCTTCTCCTCGGGAGTTTGACCAAGAATATCTCAAGTCAGGAAAACGTCTCAAATGAGACTAATGCGACGAGCATGGGCCGTAACGGAGTTGCCATAAAGAACCCCATGAGCATAACCCCCGTGTCAAATAAGTTTAAGAGCACAACTTCGCCCAATTCCATCGAGGCAAACACTATCGCATATAGATTTACGACATAAGGATTTTATATTACTTTTTTTACGTCACAATTCATTTAATCAATGTTGCCTCGTTTCTCAATCAGGGCGAGCCGGTGTTTTGCCTGTAATTGAGCCCATCCTCCATAAACGATGTGCAACCGTCCATAATCAGGCTGATCAGATTATAGATCCTTGGAGCATCCATTGGCTGAAGATCCGACGGAGCCAGGGGGAGGCTCGATAGCACCTTAAAATTGAGATGCAATGAATTGGTGGGGGCTTTATATCTCTCCATCCAACGGACAACATTCTTAATGCTGTTAATGGATCCCATCATCTTTCTCTGCTCATTTTCTAGATGAATAAGAGTCGTTTCCGGTATCTTCAGCCTCCACGATCTAATGATGGCAGTTGTCAATTCGCTTTCAAGACTCTCCGGGATCTCGATGGCTCTGATGAAATCCAGGATTAAGCCAAGTTTCTTTGATCTGAACTCGCACTCCTTTTTGAGCAATTCTGTGTTGCTGAGAATACAACTATAGTATTCGGTCAGGCCCAGAAGTTCTTCGGATACTATACCTTCAGACGTTACGACATTGATCACTCAACCCCTCCCTGAGCTTCAAGATTGCGGCCAGGCTGTTGCCAGCAGGAAATGTCAATTGTCAAAAGCAATATTGGATCTGATTGATGTGAATTTTTGCAGATCCTGATAAGTTTCCCGGGCTTCGTTGACCTGCAAATTTGCTTCATCAAAACATCAGCCTCATTGCTCTTATGGCAAAGCAAATCATATATCCTTCGGGAATGCGGGCGATAATATTTGCCTGCCTTCTACGACGATCAACGAATTAATACTTTGAAGAATATAACTCTTATGGTTCATCTGACAAAATGGATATCGAATCTACAGATGAGCGCTGAATTGGTCTCTAAAAGATTGCCCCGGGTTAGCTGAGGTTGGTTGAATCTATATAGCATCTATTCTATCCAACAATATGACATCTTTGGCGTCCGCATTTTCATAAAATACGACGTTATAAGGGATGACTGCATCCATATTGCTGAAGTTAATGGGCAACAATAGCTCCTGCTGGAATGGTTAAAATAGTGCTGGCTGTATCCCCTGCTTTATCTGATCGCCGTTCTTGGAAGAAAATGCAAATTCCTGTCGTGATCGATCCTGATATCGCGTAATTTTGCGCTGTTAGGGAGAAATTCGAGTTGTGTTTGGGGCTCCATTGCATAAAAGCCCCAATTTCGCTTGTCAACTCCCAGACTCTCGGCAACCTTTTCTGTCAACGTTCCGATCGTTTCGGCGTCACTGATATCTGCAAAACAGACGGGTTTCCTTCCGGGAATCTTGATATGAATATGATTGGGAGATATTTCACAAGCTTTTTCGAGGGAGAATGCGGGCTCTAAACCCTTCTGGGCATGAACCGTCCCTGGGAGGCAAGATTCGTAATGCGCTCCATTCACCAGCAGGAATGGAAGGTCATCAAATCCCTCTGTCTCACTGCGATGTAACATTGGCACTTCGCCCTGCTGCAATAGACGCTCCAGTTCTTTCAGCTTTTCCCGGCGTGCCTCGAAATCTCCTGCCTCGTCTGCCATCTGCTGATATTTCTGTCGCCCTTGTTTATAATCTTTCTTGCTCTTGCCTTGGCTTGTATAGTCCCGAAACCTTCAGGACTACACATCCTTATATGAATATGAATAGATATAAATATTGTGAAAGATAAAGATAGTTGTGATACGGAGTGGTTCGAGTATGTATTTGAGTATGTGTGTTCATGGGAGTCTAAGCAAGTATCTGCTCTTGATGCTGATCGCTCTAATTTTCGGCGTCGGTATAGCTTCTTGGTGGTTGTCCCTGTAACGATGGCAATCACAGCAGCTCCAATGCTGGTGCATCATCAGTATCAAGCTTGTGGCCGGCGAGCACCGCAGTTAACAATCCGCCAAATATGCCGATCATGCCATCTGGTCCTAGACACCGGAAAAATCGGAAGAACGTATAGATATACAACGTCTGCTACTGATCCTGATGGAGATACGCTGAAGTACACCTTCGACTGGGGCGATGGAGTAACCTCCGTGACGAGGTCGGTCAAATCGGGCACAAGTGCAAGCTCATCTCATACCTGGGGCAAGGCAGGGACGTATCAGATCAAAGTCATGGCAACGGATAGCAAAGGAGCCACTTCTAAATGGTCGAGCCGGCTGGTTACAACGATATCTTAAGCTGAAAACATCAGTTCCACGGAGTCAATTTGCCATTAACAGCGAGAGTGAACTCTGGCAACGCCCACTTCTCGATATGGCGTTCAAACGTGATAGACAAATGCCCGGGAAAGGCACCCCCAACCATGGCGAAATCTCCTCCATCATCTTCCGGATCCCGCGCGGTTAGACGCGCTGGGGTGACGGGGTCCACTCCAGGCCGTGGCGGCCCCCCTAACCCCGCGTTCGCGGGGAACAATTATGAATCTGCGTATCCTATGTATCTCCGCCTTTCTGTAATTGCGCACCTCTTGATAACGGCTCTTACCGATAAATTTTTCTCACTAAAGGAATCCATTAAGGGTAAGCTTAAGCTTATGCTTTGAGTCCATGCGTTTGAAAATTTGGAGATTTATGAACGAGCAGATGAGGGCAGCACGCGAGACCGTGCAGAAGATCTTGCAGCAAAACGGGATCAGGCGCGCCGCTTTCTTTGGTTCTATCGTGAGAGGTGAGATGACCGATGAAAGCGATATAGATATCCTTGTTGAGTTCGAAGGACGAATGAGCCTGCTCGACCTCGCCGGCTTGAAGCTCGATTTGGAGGATGCTCTGGAAAGGCGGGTAGATCTTCTCACATACAGATCGCTGCATCCTATGCTCAAAGATAGGATACTCGCGGAGCCTGGTTCCGATACTATGAAAAAAGATGCAAGGATCTTCGTACATCATATCTTGGAGAGCATCAGCCTGATTGAAGGCTACTCGGATGGAAAGACCTTGGAGGACTTTATAGCTTCAACATCTCTGCAAGATATGATTATCCGGAGAATTGAAATAATCGGTGAGGCGGTGAAGACTCTTCCGGATGATTTGAGAGATGAGCATCCTGAAGTTCCTTGGAGAAAGATGGCCGGAATGAGAGATATGCAACAAAATTTTGATCCTGCAGGCATTTAGCTGTTTAGTCTACTTATCGCCAACTCCCTTCCCCCAATCCCTGTATTCTCCCCTTGATCTCCTTCGCAATCTCCTCGATCAGAGCATCCCGGTTCTCCTCTGTTACGGTTATCACCTTGAACGATCCCCGTATATTCTTGGCCCGTCGGTGATTGGACCACTCGTGCAGCACGACCAGCATGGATTTTGGCGAGGCGATTGCCTTCTCCGCCGCCAGGATGAACCCGGCGCTAGATAGCCTCCATTTGCAGCCATGTCCCTGGGTCGCGCCTGAGCGTGAGACCATATTGTCACCCGATTAGGATTAATCAATTCTGGAGAGATGATGAATAAATTTTTATAATCCAAAGCCGAAATAGGTAGTAATTATTGCGATTCGAAGTGGGTGAAATGGCTAGCAGAGATAAAATTATTGATAAAATCAGGATGCTCTCCGAAGAACGCTTGAGTGAAGTGGCAAATCTCCTTGATCAAATGGATGAAATGAGCAAAAAGGAATCAAGGGCGAAAGGAGATCTTCTGTCAACAGTCATTGGTATCTGTGAGGGGCCGGCAGATCTTGCTGAAAGGCACGATAAATACGCCTATGAATAATGCGATCTTTGTGGATACGTGGGCCTTGCTGGCGCTTGCGATCGAAGAGACAGCTTCCACAGTATCGCTTCAATCTGCTATGAATCCATTGTGGAAAGGTCTTTTTCGCTTGTTACAACAGATTATGTCCTCGATGAAACGATTACTGCTTTATTCAAAGAAGTCAGATTTGATGAGGCAACAAAGTTCATTCAAGCGCTTCTAGAAGCCGCAGATTCAGGCCAAATTATTTTGGAGAGGATCGATGAAGAGCGGTTCCATTCTGCTTGGCTGCTTCGAAAGATCTATCGGGACAAACCAGATTTCTCGTTTACAGATCTATCTTCATTCGTAGTGATGAAAGAGTTGGGAATAACAAAGGCGTTTACTGGAGATATTCACTACGAACAGGCGGGCCTTGGATTCAAGATCATATCAAAGCGGTGAATAACGAACGTGGGCAGCCAGTCCCCAAAATCCCTATCTCTTCCCCTTGAGCTCCTTCGCAATCTCCTCGACCAGTGCATCCCGGTTCTCCTCTGTCACGGTTATCACCTTGAACGAGCCGCGGATCTTCTTGGCCAGTCGGTGATTGGACCACTCGTGCAGCACCACCAGCATGGGTTTCGGCGAGGCGATAGCCTTCTCCACCGCCAGGATGAACCTGCGGCTGGATAGCTCCATGGGCCCTATCTCGTCCACGATGATGAGGTCGGAGTTCAGGGCGCTTTCTATGGCCTTCGCACCTACCTGATCCAGGTCATCCAGACGGACCCGGTACTTTCCCAGTTGCGGCCCGTCCCCGGTCTCATCGGCCAGCATTCCCGTGGCCCCGGAGCCGAGATCAAGCAGCTCAAAGCCGATGCGCCGATCTTTGTAGCGCTTATCCCGGGCCAAAACGCCGCCCACGCGCGCGCCCGACAATGCCGCCACCTTCTGCACCAGAGTGGATTTGCCGATGCCGGGGTGACCTGTGACTGCGATTCTATGGACCATACAGCTCCCTCATCCTCTCCATATAATGGCTCAGGCTTTCCACGTCCTTTATCTCCTTTTTGACCAGCTTCTTGAGACGGCTTCGCAGCTCTGCGTCCGGGCGCGAGCCCATGGAGCGCAGGTGGTGCTCGATGTTCCTGGCCATCTCGTCGCCTTTGCTGTCCCAGTCGGTTAAGAGGACGATCGTCGAGAAGCTTCGGGCGGCCTCCTCTGCCAGATCCAGAGCCCGACGGTGCGAGGCCATTATCACCGGCCCGGAGAGGCCCAGGGCCCGCAAGGCCAGCTCGTCATGCCTTCCTTCCACAATGATCGCAGCACCAAGACTTGATGCCTCCAGGAGGGCGGCGATCAGCTCTTCCAGGGCCTCCAGATCATAGGTCCTTTTGGGACGACACTCTTCGGACGCTCTTCCCCAAACCATTTCATCCACCAGCTCAAATTCAGAGCCCAAATTCGCCGGCTCAATTCCGGGGTCGATTCACCTTGCCCATCTATCCATTCTAACCATCTTTCAATTTCAATGTTGACTTCAATATCGACTTCAAGATCGAGATGGCCTTATCCTTTTCCACGCCCTTCACGAGCAGAACCTTTCTCGCGTTCTTGTGTCCGCTCAATAGCTCTATATCAGACCCGGATATGCAGCAGAATTCTAGCCAGCTCCTCCACAAGCTGGCGATTGGCTCTTCCTTTGCAGGCCTCCTCCGTCAACCGGGCCTCCAGAGATCGCCGCCAGGGGTTGAAGCCGGATGGCACAGCCAGCCGGGAGGATCCGGGCACGACTTCAAAGCGGATGATGCAGCCGAGAGGATGGGGCTCGACCGCCGGGCATTGGTCCATCATTCCCAAGTGGGGGCTTGGGGCTTAAAGCTTGTTGCAGGTTGTATCGGATCATGAAGCGGGATGAGGGCCTCCTAATTCCAAGCGACCGTTTTGGCAACAAGTTAAAATAGCGCCAGCGACGAAAGTCCAGAGGTTCGATGAAGATCAAACAAATCGTCGTCCTGACAGGTCAGACCGAGGTGGCAGATTCCATTCTTTCCGGCTTGGAGCAGCTTGGCCTGCAGATTTGTATTCGTGACCACTTTTCTTTCGAGGATAACGGTATCGGCAAGGATTGCCTGATTGTATGCGATCCTGGTTACGTCGAGACTCCGAACGGCCCCTGGTCGTTGCGCCAGGCTCTGGGCAACGGATGTGCTGTCCTTCTAGATGGCGGGCAGAGGCATCGCTGTTCTGGAAGAGATCAGAGAGACGGGCGGCCTTTCGTCAAAGACGAAGAACGAACCTGGAGGCGCACGCTCTCTACAAGTGCCTGCAAAGCGACGCCCAAAGGCTGGCCGACTTGCAGGCAGGGGATGGCCTGCCTCGCTATGTTGCAGCAGCCTACGAGAAGGTGCAGGATCTCCGTTATGGAGAGAACTGGCACCAGAAGGCGGCACTATACCGGAAAGAGAACGATCTGGGCCTGACGAAAGCCCGAAAGCTCAACGGCCGGGAGATGTCCTACAACAATATGGTCGATGCGGAAACGGTGCTGGAGATGCTGATCGACCTATCGGAGTACGATGGAGTCCCTGTCCAGAAGCCGCTTTCGATCATCGTGAAGCATGCCAATCCCTGTGGTGTGGCCTATGGCGAGTCTCAGCGGATAGCTACCGGCTCTCCTTTGCCACTGATCCAAAATCCGCATTCGGTGGAGTCATCGGCTTCAACCGAACCGTGGACATAGAGACGGCTCGAGCCATCGGCGACAGCTTCGTAGAGGTTCTGCTGGCACCAGGGTTATGAGCCCGAAGCGCTGAGGCTCCTCACGGAGAAGAAGCCCAATCGCAGAGTTTTGGATATAGGAGATATGCTGCAAAGGAAGAATGAGCTCTATCAAGGCTATTACCAAAAGAGCATCTTCGGCGGCATGATGCTCCAGGATTATGATACCGGTGACATGTTGGAGTGGAAGGTCGTAACCAAACGGGCCCCCACGGATTCGAGAGAGCCGAGCCCTTCGATTTGCCTGGAAGATTGCCAAGTATGTGAAGTCCAACGCCCTGGTCTACACCACTGAGAACCAGACCATCGGCATAGGATCGGGCCAGGTGAGCCGCGTGGATTCAGCCCGCTTTGGGGCGGAGAAGGCAGAAGAGCATGGCCTGTCCACCCGGGGAACCGTGGCTGCCACAGACTCATTCTTCCCCTTCCGGGACGGCCTGGATCAGACCTTCCTGGCTGGAGCCACGGCAGTAATTCATCCCGGTGGGTCCATCCGGGATGCAGAGGTGATTGATGCCGCCAATGAACATGACATGGCCATGGTCTTCACGGGCATGCGCCACTTCAGGCACTAAACCCGGTCAGAAGGCGTGGGTAAGGGCGCGGGCCCTGGTGTCAATTGCGCTTCTAGCGTTATTGCTCTTCAATTCAATTCTATTTGTGATTGCATCAGGAAAAACTATCCAGGCGGGCGAGGATATCCAGAAGGCCATAAGCTCAGCCGGGGCGGGAGACATAATAGTAGTAGGCCCGGGAGACCATGGCAACTTCGATGTGGACCAACCTCTGACTATTGTGGGGCAGGGCGGGCCGATGCTTCATGCCGGTATACAGATGCCTGCCATAAAGGTAAACAGCGATGGCGTTACCATCTCTGGATTCAGGGTCCAGGGTGTGGGCAAGGATACCAATGCCAAGTTCAACTACTATATGCAAAATCCCCTGGCCGCGGCAGGACAGCGTCTCGACGAGCCCAATGCCGCCATAATTGTCCATGGCAACGACTTCAGGCTCGAAAACTCCGCCATCTTCGGATCCCAGGTGGGCGTTCTTGCTGAGAATGTGAACAATCTCCTCCTTCAAAATACCACCATAGACGGCTGCGATACTGGTGCGTCTCTCACCGGCTGCATCGCCTCAAAGGTGGAGGGCTGCAAGATTTCCACCTGCAAAAAATATGCCATTGATATCGAACAGTCCCGCGATGCGGTGCTTGATAATAACAGCATCGTAAACAACACCAATGGCGGAATCCTCCTAAAGGCGACAGATGGGTGCACGGTTCAGGATAATGTCTTCTCCACAAACACATTCGGTCTCTCCCTTTGGAATGCGTCATACAACCAGTTGAGAAGAAACCTGGCAGATCATAATTACTATGGATTCCTGGTGACATCCTCGTCGAACTACAACAATATCACGGATAATTCGGCTCTGGATAACACCAGAAGCGAGATCGTGAAGGGCTTTGGAATCGGCTTCAGCCTGCAAGAGAACAGCAGCTATAACATCATGATCAGAAACACTGCTAAAAGGAACTTCAACGGCCTGGAGGTCTCCCGGGGTTGCCAGTTCAATGCCGTCTACGGCAATAACGCCTCGGAAAATTCGCACGGCATAAGGCTCAACGAGAATAGGAACAACCTCATCTTCGGGAACAACTTCTATAACAACGATATCAATGCCTATGAGAATACCAGCCTCAATGTCTGGAACACAACCATCGGCAACTACTACAGCGACTACCGCGGACTAGATGCGAACGGAGACGGCATCGGCGATAAGCCCTATTCCCTGCCGGGTCCCGAATCGAAGTCCTTCGACTACCGGCCCCTGATTCGTCCCAACCGGGAGGGCGATCCAGGGATTTGCGGCGCTCAGGGATGCGGTGAGGAAATACGCCACGTTCGGGCCGGCCCCCGAAGTGATTCCGCTTACCAGAAAGGTTCAGGGAGTCACGGTCATATCCTCCCGCGCGTCAGGCCCTCCACCCAAATGGCCGGAATCAAGCCCACTGGATGTGACAATTCCGCCGTTCCAAAAAGAGCCGGATTTCTAAGAAATGACTCTACACACGGAAGGTGCCATCACCTTCGAGACCGAGGGGGCCTTCTACAATCCCAAGATGATGCTCAATCGGGATATCGGCGTGGCGATGAGCCGGGCCCTGGGCCTGACCGAGTATCTGGATGCCATGTCAGCCAGCGGCATTCGCGGGCTGCGGGTGGCGAGAGAGGCGGGTGTAGAGAAAGTTGCATTGAACGACGTTAGCCCTCAGGCCTACGAGCTTCTTGTGAAAAATGTGGCCCGAAACGATCTGGCCTGCACCGTTTCTTGCTGCAATGCCAATATCCTCCTGCATGAGCAGCATTTTCAGGCTGTGGACCTGGACCCCTTCGGCTCGCCCTCTCCTTATCTTCCTGCTGCCAGCAGATCCGCTCTCAACTATCTATTCATCACCGCCACTGATACTGCTCCTCTATGCGGTGCCCACCTCAAGAGCGGGATACGCAAGTACATGACAGTGCCTTTGCGCACGGACTATCACCGGGAGATGGGGGCCAGAGTCCTGCTCGGCCTGGCGGCAAGGGAGCTCGCGCGGCTGGATAAGAGCCTGGTTCCCATGCTAACCCACGTTACCGACCACTATGTGCGCACTTACCTTCGCGTGATAAAGGCGCAAAAGCAGCCGACAAATGCCTGGAATCCCTGGGCTATGTCGAGCACTGCAGGAGTTGCGGCGGCTTTGTCCTGCTCAGTGATCCATATCCAAAAGGTGAATGCATTCATTGTCATGCCGCGACTACATTGGCAGGGCCCCTGTGGCTCGGCAGGATACAAGAGCCGGATATTATCCATATGGCCCTCGCCTGTCAGGGCTTGAGCCCGAGGGCCGAAAAGCTCCTTCGTACCTGCGCGAGCGAGGTGGAGGCGCCCATGTACTATGACCATCATAGTATCTGCGAGAGGCTAAACATCACCCCCGGCAAGATAGACGATATTGTAGAAAGGCTGCGATTGAATGGCCGCCAGGCTTCCCGCACCCATTTTAATGGGCTGGGCATAAAGACAGACGCCACCCTTCAGGAGGTTGAAGTGGCCTCAAAGCCTGCTTAATTTTTTAAAAATTATAAAAAGTTAGTCCCTTTTTTCCACCTAAAACTTAATAAAGGAGAAGAGACGTAATAGTGATAGCTGCATTATGATACGGTAATGCAGGAATTCGCGGCACGGGATGACGTTTATTACCCCCTTCATTGCTACTCCCTTTCGCATCTCGTGCCATCCCTTGTTACATTCTATCAAATTATTCAAATCCATTTATATCTTTTTTGACCTGGCCTTGGGCCTGAATCTGCGACATTTTCTTCTGGCAGGACTCCGGCTCCCTGAGCTTTGCTAATCGGCGCAAAACTGTAAAATATTGGTGAGATAATTCCCCTGGCATGAAGATTGCTCTTGTTGGGGGTACCGGCGATATCGGAACAGGCTTTGCCGTACGATTTATGCAAAATCATGAGATAATTATCGGTTCACGCAATGCTGATAAGGCCCGGGAAAGTGCCAATGCGATCAATGAACTTGTCGGGCCCAAGGGGAACGTCTGGGGCACCGATAACGGCAGCGCAGTTGCCGCTGCAGATGCAGTCGTGCTTTGCGTGCCCTATGAACATCTGAATTCAGCGACATCGGACCTATCGTCATCCTACAACAGCCAGCTTGTAGTCTCTCCAGTAGTTCCCATGAGCTACAACGGCAAGTTCTTCCAGTTCAATCCACCAGCTGAAGGCAGCGCAGCCATGCGGGCGAAGTCGCTGCTTCCAGAGGGCATGAGGATAGTCTCTGCGTACCATACCATATGCGCTGCGGCTCTGCAAGCCAGGGACCGGGTGCTTAAGGCAGATGTTCTCATCTGCGGTGACGATGCCGAGGCCGTCGATACCGTCGTGGGCCTGACAGGGGAGATAAAGAGCCTGCGACCGCTAAAAGTAGGCCCTCTGGCGGCCTCTGCTCTGGTGGAAAGCCTGACTCCCATGCTGCTCAATGTGGCCCGCAAGAACAAGATCAAGGAGGCAGGAATAACCATAGTATCTGAGAAGTAGCCCGGGCCTCGATCTCTTTTTTCTAACTTTTGACTTGAGTGTAACTGGACTATTCGACCCAGAATTGACGGATTTACTGATACTTAATTCTGGTAGATGACCACAAAAAATGAGGGGGTTATACGAATATTCTTGATATTATCCCTGTCAGAATCCCCTTTGCCAGGCTCCACATCTGAACCGGATCGATAAGCCCCATTCGCTGAAAGATGATTGCGGCAATGAACACCCCGGCCATGGCGCCTAAATTTGATAGTGTTGTCACCAATATGACCTTGCCGAGGCGGTTTTGCATCATCTGCTTAAAGCTATCGGCTTGAGCCAGCCGTTTCAGATCCGCTACGGTTGGCTTGATCTTCCAGGCCTCGACCATCCCGGCAAACCAACCTGCTGCTATGAAGGGAATGAGAGTCGTAAGCCATGCCACCATGAGCGCCGTCAGCGCGGAGAGCGGATGGCCCCCGGCCAGCAGAACGCCAAGAGCAGATAACCCTCCCGTGACAAAGAACCAGATAACAACCGCCTGGAGACCGTTATGGCTGGATTGGGCGACTATCAGAACCAGAGCGACAATCGCCAGGACGAGCAGGCTTATCAGTACCCCGAACACCTTGATGAAGGTTATCCTCTTCTTGCCCGGCTTCTCATTCAAGGCTTCGATGGCGGGTATATTTTCGGGATGCTGCCAAATGTTTGGTGATGCCCTCTCTATGACCTGCTCCCACAACGGCGAGCACCCGGCCCTGTTTTGAGAGCAGAATCAGGTTTCTTGCCAGGTAGGCGTCACGCTCATCGACAAGCGCATTCGCGGCACCCGGTGAGATCTTGCGAAATTCCCCTATCAACTGGGAGACGATATCCTCCTGGGTGATGCTATCGATATCAATCTCTTCTTCGCCCCAACCGATGGCCGCCGGGATCAGGGAACCGATCAGCTTGACCTTACCCCAAAATCCCATCGCCGCCCAGAAGCGTTGAATGGTTATGCCCACATCCCTGTCCACGAGAGCGACGCGCGCGCCCGTCCTCTTCGCCGCCTCAATGGCCGCCAGCATCTCCGAGCCCGGCTTGACTCCCATCTCATCGCCGATCTTTTTCTGGATGTAGGCCAGGAACAACTGCACCAGGAAGAAAGAGAGCCTTCCGCCACTCAACAGCTCACTGATCTTGATCTCTTTCTCCTCTTCCTGGCCCGTCAGAGCCCTGTAGCGGGCAGGACAGAGCTCTACAGCCACGATATCGGGCCGGGCCTCCTCTATTTTGCTGACTACTTCCTGGACGCTCTTCTCTGATACATGCGCCGTTCCTACTATGATTATCTCATGAGATTCGCCTTCGGTCAGGCTCCCGGAAGCCATCGGCTCCACTATCTGGCAGGGAAGCGTTGCCTCTTCTTTCTTTTCTTCCAAGTTCTCCAAATCGATTACCTCTTCGTATCCTGCCCGGAGCTTAGCTCAAGGGCCCTGACCAGGTCCTCCCTGGAGACAATGCCCACCAGCCTGCCGTTGTCCATCACAGGCAAACGACGAATTTGCATATCGTTCATCATCTTCATGGCAGTTGATGCCTCTTCCAAAGGTGCAATCACATATAACTTTCTTGCCATTACCTTCTCGGCAGTTATATGGTCAAGCTGCTCATCCGGAACGCTCTGCAGGTCGGTTAAGGTGACAATTCCCAGCATTTCATCGCCTGACATGACCGGATAGCCTCTATGCTTTTCCCTGAACATCAGCTCCTTCAGCTCCCGGAGTGTCATATCCGGGCCGATGGTGCGCACCTGGGCGGACATGATATCTCTGACTTTGATGCCCTCCAGGCTGACAATTATCTCTGTCGCCTTCTCCTCTTCCGAGGCGCCGACGTAGACGAAAAACGCCACAAATAGCAGCATGAAGTTGAAGGAGAACAGGCCGAGCACAAACATCAGGATCGCGAATATCTTTCCTATGCCTGCAGCATTTCTGGTAGCTCTTATGTACGGCATGCGGGTGGCAAACCAGGCCCGCAAGAGCCGCCCGCCGTCCATGGGAAAGGCAGGGATGAGATTGAAGACCATGAGGATGATGTTCATAAGTCCCAGGGTCCAGAGCATGATGGCTGCGGCACTGCTTTCAGGGAGCAGAGAGGCCAAGAGAATCGAGATCAATCCAATGACGCCGCTGACTGCCGGACCGGCAAAAGCCATCTGCAGCTCCAGGCGGGGATTGCGGGGGATCTCTTCAACTGCGCTGACTCCGCCAAAGAAGTAGAGCGTTATGCTCCTTATGATTATGCCGTTCTTATGGGCGATATAGGAATGGCCCAGCTCATGCAGAGCCACGCAGGCGAAGAGCACCACGGCGAAGACCAGGGAATAGGTCCATCGAAGGCTGACAGGCTCAATGCTTCCCAAACCATAAGTTCTGCCCATGACCTGCTCGCTGATAGAAGCAAAGGCCCAGGCAATATAAAGGATGACCAGAAGAAAAGTCCAGTGCAGCCGGATGGGTATCCCCATTATCTTTCCCAATTGTAGTGAGGAGTTCATTCTAAGAACTTTAGTACCCCGGCATTAATAGATCTTTTGATGACGTGTACTATTGAACAACTATCCCCTGGCGGAATTCAATCTCCATTAATTTATTAAGTGAGCGGGTAGGAGAGTGGGGGTTCAGTGTGGATTTTAAAAACTAGAATTACCCGCTCAAATTAAAGGAGTGGCGATAAAGATATAAATTTTTCCCCTGAAAGATGGGGGATGCTTATTGGGATAATTTGCTCGAGAATTAAGCTATGAAACAAATATGAGCTACATCATAAAACTATATGTTATTCTATTATTCGTTATTCATTTACCCTGCTCATTTCTATCCTGAAATTACCTGGCTTTTACCAGATATCTCACTTTAGAGCTATGCTCGGCCATACTGGCTGCGGTGAATGCCTCGGTCAAGGTCATTCCTGAGGCAAATACCCCATGGCCGCGAGCTATGCAGGCCTTGTGGCCCTGCAATGCCATGGATACGGCTTGGGCGAGCCGATCCGATCCATAATGGCCTTCAACAATCGGCATGGCTCCTAAGAAGAGGATACCTTCACTATCGAGAGGCTCTAACGAATCCTTTTCCAGCAAAGATAGTGCTACCGCGTATGGAGAATGGGTATGGATGACGGCCTTATTTGCGGTGCTCTGGTAGATCGCGCGGTGGACGCAGGTCTCACTGCTGGCTGTTCTATCCCGGTCGGAGGCACAATTCAGATCAACCTCAACCACATTGGACTGATCCAGCTCGTCCAGCATCGAGCCCGTGCAGGTGATGGATATCTCCTCCCCTTGAAGCCTGCTGATATTTCCGAACCGAGAGCTCGTAAGGCCGGAGGCCACCATTTTTTTGCCGAACTTCGCAATCTCCTGCCAGGCTAAAGACATGACAGCCTCACGTCTTTTTCCCCAAATGGAAAGGGACCGCCTTTGATTTCACCTCTCCGAATTTTCCCTCTAGATCGACAGCAACTTCGTAGTCGCCGGGCGTCCAGAAGCTCGTCTCCCAGCGGGCGGAGTAGATGCCGTTGCCGTCCAAATCATCCATGGGAATCTCGAGCTTTCTGTCTGGTCCCTTGATGTTTGTGATTATAGTCTTGATATCCCCAGAGGCTTCTGCCTCGATCATGACCGGCTCACCTGCAGAGGCCTCCTCCCGGTTCAGCTTTATCCCCTCGAGATTTGGTGGCGATAGCCTGGCAGGCGAGGCCGCAATAGTAGCGAGAGCCCTCGTCAAATTAAGTGCTCCGTAGCCGTAAACATTATCTTGACCGGCCTGTCCCAGGTCGTCCGCAGTCTTGAGCAGTATCCTTTTCACATCGGCCGGCTCCAAATCAGGCCGGACTTCCAGCAATATAGCAGAGGCGCCTGATACCTGAGGGACCGCCATTGAGGTACCGCTCACTGAGCTCTGGCCGTTCTTCGATCCTGCCAGGGCCGAGACCACATTCACGCCCAGCGTGACCAGATCCGGCTTGGTCTCACCATTGGAGGTGGGGCCGCGTGAAGATAGGTCGAAGATGGAGCCGGAACCGTCTATCGCCCCTACCGTAATCACATTCTGGGCGTCGCCCGGAATGACAATGGACGAAGGAGCAGGCCCCGAGTTCCCGGCGGCGACGCACATGATAAGTCCCTTTTCGACCATCTTGTCACATGCTTCGTCCAACAGAGACGATCCATCAGAAGGGTTCTCACCACCGACGCTAAATGATACCACCTTTATTCCATAACGATCTTTATTCTCCAGGCACCAGTCCAGCGCTTTGAGCGCATCGGAGAGATAGCATGCCCCATCCCTGTCCATGACCTTTATTACTACCAGCTTTGCTCCGGGTGCCACTCCCGTACCCTCATCTCCTGCAATGAGGCTGGCACAATGAGTTCCATGGCCATTGTCGTCATAGGCTACGGTTTGATTGTTCACGAAATCCTTGAAGGCTACTACCTTGTGGTTTAAGCTCTCGTGATCTATATCCGCGCCGGTATCAATGAGTGCCACGGTCACCCCAGTTCCACTGGGGCCAACATTCTTTCTCGGATCATTGATGATCGATGAAACTGACGAAGATTTGCCGGAACCGCCACTTTGCTCTGCCATGACCTTCAACTTCTGGTCCTTGTAGATGCCTTTGACACCATTCGTCTTGGCTAACTTCTCCAGCTTGTCTGAGGATACCGTTAACGCGCTCCCTGGCAGAATGCTGAAACTATCCTCTTTTGCTGATGCAACATTGCTCAGGTTGCCGCTATGCAGGACGATTACTTTCAGATCCCCGGGCCCCTGCTTTTCCAGGCTATCCTCGATTCCATTTCCGTTGAGGTCATTGGGGTCGCGAATAGTGAGCTTTCTTGACTCGTCCTTTGCAGCATTTCCTCGTTTGTCGATAGCTACAATTGTCACATTGTATACCCCGGGAGGCAAATTAGACCCGCAGTATCCAGTGTATCGGTTATTGTGATCCAGGTCCAGCATGAGGTTCATGCGATTGCCGACATCGGCATAAACCGTCTCAATGCCGCCGGTGTCATAGACTAAGGCGTTGATCTCACTCCGGGGCGCACCGATCTTCAGGGCCGAGGGACTTACGCTCACCCCATAAATGGTCGGAGGCGTACTGTCATTAATGTTTGGTTTGAAGTAGTTGTTATACTCCTTCTGAAACCAAATAGTAGCCTTGTTATTATCGAGTGCATTTTGCATGGGAAATGCAACCGCACTGCTAACCAGACAGGCCGCCAGAATGAAATAGAGCAATAAGCGGGAGTTCACACTTAACTCCGTCTATTAATTCCCAATGTTCTTATATTTACTGGTGTCAAACGACCTCGATCTCCAGTGCATCCGGAAACGTCTTATTGATATTTTCCAAAGATGCCACAATGTCGACCTTATAGATTCCTGCAGCAACATTTGCATTCCAAATTCCTGCAAACTCGTCTCCAGAGATCCGCTTCACTATCACCTTGGACACCTGATCTCCGTTTGGGCTATTTACTAGAGCCGCGACGGTGAATCCTTTGTTCGCAGCGGTTTTTTGGGCTTGGGACGAGGAGCCTATCTTCACCACGCCACCGCTGCTGCTCAAATCAGCGTAACCCTGGGGCGATCCGAATCCGCAGGTGGCGCATCCTTTGATGGTCAAGACCGTCTTGTTGCTGGCCTCAACGGGTGCGCTGCTAGTGCTCTGGTTTTTGAATACAACCGTCATCTGGACAACATCTCCGATCTTCGCAGGATTAGGCGTTGCCTTTGCTTCCTGCAATTCGATGTTGAGCTTGGGCTGATTGGCCTCCCAATCCTGCCAGGAGTAAATCCTGGCATCATAACCCAGGAGCGTCAGCGCAAGCCAGGTCATGGAGGCCTTGACGCCGGTATTGGTGTAGACTACAATGGGCTTATCCATTTGCATTGAGGAGAATAGCTTTTGCAGTGTTGCCTCGTCCTTGATCCTCTTGCCGTCCAGGACGCTGTCATAGGGGATGTTAACCGCATTTGGTATCGATCCGGCATTGAACTCGATCGGAGTTCTGGCATCGATGATCACTGGCATGTTGCTATGCATGTATTCAAAAGTGGCCAGAAGATCGGCTTTTATGGTTGGAGTATAGCTCTTTTTCGGGAGGATCGCGGGCTTTGTCACTGTTGGAAGCCTCGCCGCCACCCAGTCGTCGATGCCCCCGTCCAGCAGTTTGACATTCTCATGTCCCAGATACTTCATGATCCAGTAGACATAAGCTGCTGCCGACGGTCCGCCGCCGCAGGGCTGGCATTCGCCGTAAATTAGCACGGCATCACTCTGGGATATCCCGGCGTCGCCCAGTGTTCGAGCCATCTCGGATACGGGCAAGAGGGCTCCACTCGAATCAAGGAATTTTGTATAAGGGATGTTGATCGCGCCAGGAATGTACTCCGTGGAGTTGGGACTGATATCCAGAATTATCCCCGAATTATTGGCTTTTTCCAGAGGAACCAGAACAGACGCGAACTTCTGGCTTCTCTCTTGGGTTGGTTTAATATTGGAAGCCTCCGCACCGGAATTTGTGCCGCTCGTTGGACTGGGGTCGGCCACCGGACTGTTAACTGATTTATCCGATGCAGCTCCGCTGTTCTGAACAAGTTGATTGTTCGCTCTGGAGTATTGGGGCGTGGTCAGGCCGGTGGCGGTGGTAATTGTCGCTGGCGTCGCGTTCCCTTCCCCCATGAATGCTGACCACTCATTATTCAGCACGTCCTGTTGAGCGGTGGGCGATCCGCCTTTGCAGGCGGTGCATTCACCGTTAACGCCGGATACCGTTCCCGCGAGCACTGCAATCAGCAGCAGGGTATACCCAGCAATTTTAAATCTCTTCATATCTTTGCCTCATACCATTCAAGCTGTAGCCTTGTTTGCATTGCCCTGGCTTGTAGCTATCTGGTTATTCTGATAATAGTCCGCATAGCTGTAGAGCTTGGCATCATAGCCAAGAAGCTGCAGCGCAAACCATTCCACAGATCCTTTGATGCCCGTATCGGTGTAGACTACTACCGGCTGGTTCTTATTCAGGATAGAGAATACCTTGACAAGTTTGGTTTCATCCTTGATTCTGCTATTGCCTGTGATAACGCTCTCGTATGGGATGTTCATCGATCCTGGTATGGAGCCGTTTCCGAACTCTTGCAATGTTCTTGCGTCTATGATCTGCGCGGACCCGCTCTTCACGTAATCGTAGGAGGCAATCAGATCAGTTGTGAACTGTGCTGTATAGTTCTTGGATGGCCTTATGGCCGTCTCTTTGGCGACAGGCTTTCCCGCGGCTGCCCAATCCTTCACAGTTCCGTCTAACACCCGCAGGTTTTCCTGGCCCATGGATTTCAGGATCCAGTAAACATAAGTCGCCGGAGCCGGCCCACCGCCGCAAGGCATGCACTCGCCGTAGACGACGACGGGGTCCGTTCGGGATATTCCTGCGTCTCCCAGCATCTTGGAGATCTCTGCAACAGACAACAAGCTTCCATTATCCATGAATTCTGTATAGGGGATAGCAATTGATCCCTGAATGTGTTCTGTGGCGTTCTCGCTGATGTCCAGCAAGATATCGGTGGCAGAGACGTTCTCTATTGGGACGAGCAAACCCCTGGCTCCGGTACTTCGCACGATCGCGGTGTTATCCTGGACGGGTTTGCTTTGTACAACGGTTTTTGCGACTTTATTTATAACGGACGCATTACTGTCCTGGACAGAGTTGGCCGGCACCGTCTTATTGTCATTGGTGAATCCGGAGAGAGGCTCTTTCCATATGCCCACTCTATTCTTTTGAGCCGTGCTCAGACCCGGCATGACTTCTGCCGTTCCGGCGCTGGGGTTGCCGATCTGGTCGAGCGCTTTATCTCCTGACCAGCCTGAATCGCCTTTGCATGCATCGCAATAGGCTTCGCCCCCATGTGCCGCATTTGCCAGCACCAATAACGCCATAACTGTGACTATTCCCACTCCAGCTAAACATGATCTAAATAGTGTCATTATCTCCCCTTTTTAATACATCAGATACTAATACATTCAATACTATTACTCTCAGGAAAAGCCGCCCCTTGAGGTCACCGATACTGTGCCCAGAGTTTCTCGCAGCTCAAACCCTCGCGCATCTGTTGCGCTCAGAACTATCTCGTAATTCCCCGGGTCCAGGAGCGCTGTAGAGAAGGAACCGAGATAGGAATCTCCGGACTTAACCAGTCTGGAGTAGCCTTCTGCCTCCTTCCCCGATTGAAAGGCGTGTGCCGTCACTTGCGAGAGCTCATACCTGGATTTAAGTTTTGCTTTTACGGCAATGCTGTCGCCCACCCTAACCATGGTGGGTGTCAGATCTTGGCTTACAAGGCTGATCTGTTTGACCTGGTTGCCCATAACGGGATATCCATCTTTTGCGCTCTCGCTTATCTTGTAGGGCGTATCTCCAAATCCGTCCTTTCCGGGGACGTTCTGGCCAGGCCCCTGCATATCGTCGCTGCCCTGGTAGTCGCTCCAGAGGTTACCGCCCACAGGATATCCGGCATTCCAGGCATTTATTCCCCGATCTTCTGCTTGAATTACATTGTCTGCGATGCTGTTTCCGTAGATCCGGTTTCTGCTCGAATCCAGGTATATTCCCGTCTGGCTATCTGATATGTTGTTATCGATGATCGTATTGCCGTCTGAGCTGCTCTGTATCTGCAATCCGTAGCGTCCATTGCCCCGAATCAGGTTCCCTTCAATGGTATTTTGTCCCGACTCCAGGAGAGACAGACCGGCAACGACGTTATCCACCATGCTATTGTTGAGGATGAGGTTGTCGGTGCAATTGAAGCGCAGGTCCAGGCCAGAATTGGTGTTTCTGGACATATCGTTGAATTCGATGATATTCTTGGCACAATTAGTGAACATGTAGAGCCCGTACATATTCCCCTGCAAGACATTGCCTCTTATGGTATTATTGCTGCAGGACGGGAAGAGGTTTATGCCGTAAGCGCCATTTCCGTAGGCCACATTATTCGTGATGAGGTTGTCGTTAGAGTTGGAGAGATATATTCCGTACCAACCCTCGCCGCCGAGGCCATTAAAGCTGGCATTATTTCCCGTGATGGCATTGCTGTTGGAGTAGATAAGGGCAATGCCGGGCTGAGTGCAATGGATGACGGTGTTGTTGGCAATAGCACAACCCGTAACGCTATTGAGCTTTATCCCATAAAACCCGTCCCTAACGATGAAGCCGGTTATGCGAACATTGTCCGCCTCTACATTTACGCAGGCATCCCTATTTCCTGCCCGGATAACCGCACCGTCACCCACCAGGTTAAGGCTCTTTTGTATGGTTATTTTGTCGTAAGCTCCCGGCGCTACCTGGAGAGTATCGCCCGCGGAGGCCGCATCTATCGCAGCTTGCAGATTTGAGCTTACATGTGTCGTGGCACCGTCCGCGACGGAAGCTATCAGCAAGGCGGCGCAGAAGATGCAAAAGACTATATTTCTCAAGCGACCACCGTGACCAAGAGCAGTGGTGAGGTTAATAAAGCTAACGTAGCGGATTTTTCCGCGCAGTTGGTTAATGCAGTTTGTTTTCATGAAATTGGGGCTCCTGCAGACTACTTGTTTCAGATAGAATACGGTGCATTTAATTGCATGGCTCATATGGACCAAGGTCGCCTAACATAAGCTACATATGAAGGTAAGACTTTTTATTCGTTTGACTATGTACTTTAGCGGAGGAATTGAATTTGAGATATTTGTATGCACTCATAAGCCTTTTCCTGCTGCTGGCAGCAAATGCCGCCGCGGGGAGCTTTACAGCAAACATGGATGTTAATACTTATGTAAATGCGAATAATGTCAACCAGAGCTATGAAGAAAGCAGTCTCCTCTGGGTTACGTCCGTTAATGGAACCCCTGTGAATGAGACGTATCTGAGTTTTGTTAACCTCTTTGGATCGCAGAGCATCTTCAAGCCGGATCAGATCAAGTCTGCGACGCTCTCTTTGGACGCGGCCAAGGTCGAAAAGACGGGCAAGGTCACAGCTTACTTCTTACATGGAGCGACATTCGATAATGTAAACTGGTTTGATAAAAGTGAATATGACAGCAGTGTCGTATCCATACCCCTGGACATAGAAAAGGAGGGTAACTGCACCTTGGATGTGACACCCATTATCAAAAAGGCTGTCGAAACCTGCACGGAAGGGTGTCCCTACACCATAGTTCTCGTGGCAGAAGGCGAGGCATCAGTCGGATTCTCTTCCAGCAGAGCTCCTGGTGAGAATAAGCCAACCCTTGAGTATGCCACGGAAGAGTGAAGCTCCTGGGCTCGGATGAATACAAAGTGAATTTGATTGGCAGGGGGGTGGTTCTTCCTCCCCTCTCCACGGGCTCCGGCCTCTTTGATTGGTGCCTTCTTTTTATATCTCTTAGGTATCATAAGGTTGCTGATGCTCTCTCTCAAGTCTCCCTTTGGAGTTATCTGTCTCATCCTGCTCGTCTGCACAGCACTGGTATTTTCGAATAGCATTGTCGCGGCAAGCAAAGGGGCAACAGAGGTCATCATCATCAAGTCTCCAGGGTGCACAAAATGCGCTGCCGCAGATAGAACGCTCGGGAAGGTTGGGCAAACAGTGCCCCTGAATGTCACGGGGTATTATTATTACACTGACGAAGGCCATCGAATCATAAAGCAATATCATGCCAAGGATGTTCCCGCCATTATCATTGGGAACCGGGTTATAAACTACAGAGACTATGATGGGAATAATTCCAAACTGGAGCAGCTTATCTTAGAGGCTCTGGCAAACCCGGGTTCTGATGTCAAGCCTGCAATATCTTTGCCCAGCAATGAGAGCCAGACCTCTGGCGAGGGAAACGGTCCCGGAATGGTGAACGGGCAGGATTTGCAGAAGATCTCCATTCTTACTATCCTAGCTGTCCTCGGAACAGGCGTTTTGGTCGGTTTCAATCCCTGCGCCCTGGCCATTCTGGTCTTCCTGGCAGCATCCATCCTCTCCACTGAAGGAAAGAGGCGCGATCTTTTGACGATGGTGGCATTCTTCTCCTTCGGCATCTTCACCATGTACTTCCTCTTTGGCCTGGGCATGCAGAGGCTGCTGCATTTTGAGGCAATGGCCACATACTTCCGCTATGCTGTGACCGCTCTGCTCCTGGTGGCCGGCTTCTCTCAGGTTCTGGACGCAATGCGTCTGCAGCAGGGAAAGCCTTCGCTCTTCCGTACAGACTGGGCGCTCAGGTATTTCCAGGCCGGGGTTGAGACGCGCAGCATCAGCTCCTACTTCCTGGTCGGCGCGCTCTTCTCCCTTGTAAAAGCCCCCTGTGTAGGTGGCGTCTATCTTGCGATACTGGATCGTATCTCGGCAGGAAGCTACCTTGATGGTGCTACATATCTGTTCTTCTACAATCTGGGAGTAATTCTGCCCATCTTCGTTCTGGGCAGTTTCCTGGCCCTGGGGATGAGCCCTGGGCAGGTGGATAACTTCCGCAAAGATCACCGGGTGGGAATGAGGCTGTTCACAGGCCTGATGTTGCTGGCACTGGCGCCGCTCATTTACTGGCAGCTGATTTAAGATTGGAGCAAATGATCGATGGATTGCAGAACGAAAAGGAAAAATTGAGATTGCCCAAACGATCGGCGAGGTGAATCTTTTTGTTTTTGGTTGGAGAGGCTCTCATAGGAAAGGAGCCTGAGATAGCTCATATCGATCTGATCATAGGAGATAAAGAGGGACCCGTTGGAACGGCTTTTGCCTCGGGACTCACACAGCTTTCGGCGGGGCATACGCCGCTTTTGGGTGTTATTCGGCCGAATCTACCACCCAAGCCTTCTACTTTAATCGTTCCCAAAGTGACTGTGAAGAACATGGATCAAGCAGCCCAGATCTTCGGCCCGGCACAGATGGCCGTGGCCAAGGCTGTGGCGGACTCTGTTGCCGAGGGGATCATACCTCGGGAGAAGGCAGAGGATCTGCTGGTAATAGTATCCGTATTCATTCATCCGCAGGCCAAGGATTACGATGCCATCTATCGCTACAATTACGGGGCCACGAAGCTGGCTTTGCAGCGCGCCATGGCAGGATTCCCGGATATCGATAAGGTTCTTTACGAGAAGGACCGCTCCACGCATCCCATCATGGGATTCCGCGTCACACGCCTCTGGGACCCACCATACTTGCAGGTGGCCTTCGACCTGGTGGATGTGGCCGAGGTGCGCCGGGTGCTCACTGCCTTGCCTGAGAGCGATCACATATTGATCGAGGTAGGAACCCCCCTGGTGAAGATGCTGGGCGTCAATGTGGTCAAGGAGATTCGCGCCATCCGGCCGGGCGCTTTTGTCATCCTGGACCTCAAGACTCTGGATACGGGCAATCTGGAAGTGCGTCTGGCTGCAGACTCCACTGCCGATGCCGTGGTGATCTCTGGCCTCGCGCCCAAGAAGACGCTCGAGCTCTCCATCAATGAGGCCAGAAAGACGGGCATCTACTCCATAATCGATATGCTCAATGTGACCGATCCGCTTGGCCGTCCTGAAGGGCCTGGATGTCCTGCCGGACGTGGTCGAGTTGCACCGGGCCATTGATAATGAAAAGAGCGCGCATGCCTGGCAGAACATCGCTGAGATGCAGGCTCTGGCCAAAGACGGCCGCAGGCTCCTTGTGGCCGTGGCGGGCGGCATTCGCGTGGATACCGAGGGCGCGGCTCTGGCTGCGGGCGCGAACATTCTCGTCGTGGGCCGGGCTATAACCAGGTCCCGGGATATTCGCGACATGGCCGAGCAGTTCCTGACAGGCCTGAAGCAGACGGAGATCGACCAGTACAGGATCATGACCGACTTCTGACGCTAAAGTGGGATGATCCGCGCTCTTCTTTTTTTATTGCTTCTTATTTTGCTACCGGGCAGCATCAGCGCTGTCGATGTGCAAGTGGGGCCAGCGGCCTCGCCAGGCGGAGCTGTGATCGTAGTGGTGGACGGCCTGGGCTCATCCTACGTCTATCCGGAGCACAGCGCCTATGCTCTGGATGGCTCCCCGTTGGGCAGGGCCGTGCTCTTCAACCTCACCGGCGGCGGGGCCCGCGCCGTGGATGTGACGGTTCCCGTCCCGGAGACGACAAAAAGCCACAGCGTTCTCATCTACCGGCAACTCAGAGCGTCAATCCGGAAGCCATCGGCCCCACCATCTTTGACGCAGCTCGCCGGAAAGGCTACCTCTGTCTGGCCGTTCTGGAGCGGGGCGACTCCATGCCTGTTCTGCAAAAGATGGATGCCGTTCTTTATTTGGGCGACAATGCCCTGCACGGGGCGGAGCCCACGCCCGGCTTTAGAGACAATGTGCCCGCAGGCATACGAGTTCTCTTCCAGGAATGGCGGGATAAATTCGCAGAGTACACCGCCCCGGGGGGCCTGCCCGGCTACGCTGGGAACGATGCCTGGGGGCTGGATGCGGCCGCTGATATAGTCGAGCACCTTCCAGGCCAGCCCTTCGTCATGCTGGTCAATGTGGGCGCCGTTGATAGCGCCGGGCAGAACCTGGGTGCGAACGGCTACCTGCAAACGGTGCAGGCACTGGATGAGCCCCTTGGCCAGCTGGCCCTGAGTCTGCCGCAAGAACAACGTGCTTCTGGTGGTCACCGCCGACCACGGCATGGTCTTTCCTGACGCGAAGGGTAAGGGCGGCCACTCCGCAGAGAAGTATTCGGCAAAGCTGGAGGCGCTGCGCGTTCCCCTCGTCTTCAAAGGGCCGGGCGTGGAGGAGCTGAACCTGGGCGGCCGCTGGTCGGAGATGGACATCGCTCCTACCGTGCTCGGTCTGCTGAATATCTCCATGAACCTCACAGCAGAAGGCAAGCCCATTGCCCATTCGCGAGGGCTACGACCTGCGAGTGGCAGGCGCGCCCGCGGGCGTGGAGCTGTGGCGCGGCGAAGCATTGGTCGCCGACGCCAGCGCGGGATCGGGTGATACAACTTCCGGGGCCTGCCGCGTGGGCCTCTACACACTCAAATCAGGCGGTGGGTCATGGCAGGTTCTGGTGAACGGGGACCAGACGATGGACCTGGCAGGGAAGACGGCGACGCCAGGCGGCGACATGAAGAAGATGATCGGAATCATACTCATCCTGGCCATAAACCTGGTCGGAATTGTGCTCATCATCCGCATTTGGAAGCGCGAGTGATTTCTGCCAATCCTCTGCGACGCCAAGGTCTTACTCAAGAGAGCCCGCGCGTCCCTCAGACTTACGACGGACGGCAAGCCCTTGACGATTCGCGAGAGCTTTGGTCTGCGGTTGAGATGTGCGCCCGAGGGCGTGACGTTCTGGCCGGGCATGAGCGGCTGTGTTGGACCGCGTAAAGCAATTTTGCCGTCTCACCGGCCATTGTCCACTTTGGCCTGCCTTGGCATACATGTATCGCTCATCTGCACCGGGATCGCTCAATACTTTGGCCTTTGTTTTTGTCTCCGTCATGACTCATGCAAAAGCGGAATCAGAAATCTAAATAACTAAAATAATCGAAAAATAAAAACTGCGATTCCGATGGAGCCGGAACCGATGGCATAATGCGAGCTACAGAGCCTTTCCGTCCGTCTCGCCGGTCCTGATCCGGATGGTCTTTTCCACCGGCAGGACGAAGATCTTTCCGTCGCCGATATTTCCGGTATAAGCAGCCTTTCGGATTATCTCAATCACCTCATCTTCCTTCTCATCAGGAACCACTACCTCCAACTTGACCTTGGGAAGCATGTCCAACACATACTCCTCACCTCGCCAGATCTGCTTGATGCCCTTCTGGCGTCCTCTGCCCTTCACTTCAATGGTCGTCAGGCTGGTGTAGCTGGCATCCTCCAGCGCTTTCTTGACCTCTTCCAGCTTGGAAGGCCTCAATACGGCCTGAATCATTTTCATTGGCTCACCTCTCTATTTGGCATGCTGGGGCATTCGGGAATTGACTCACCCACATATCCGTTTGTGCCCATCTCCGGTACATCCAGACCGCACAGCTCTACGTTTGCATCGACTCTCAGATGAGTGACAAGTCCAATCGCTTTATAGACCATCAGAGACAGCAGCCCTACTACCACGACGTTAGTCACGACGCCTATCACTTCCGCGACGAACTGCCCCGCATCTCCATAGAACAGCCCGGTTACAGTTCCCGGCACGCCGTTCCAGCCTTCTCCGTAGGTGCCGTCGGCGAATAGGCCCAGAGCCAGACAGCCCCAGGCGCCATTTACCAGGTGCACGGACAGAGCACCCACTGGATCGTCGAGCTTCATCTTTCTCTCCCAGAAGTAGACCGATTCTACCACCAGAACACCGGAAATCAGACCTATGAGGGCGGCCGCCTGGGCGTTGACGAAGGCGCAGGGTGCGGTAATGGCCACGAGGCCGGCCAGCATTCCGTTAGCCATCATGCTCGGGTCAGGTTTCTTGGTTCTTACCGCCCACATCCAGGCTGTGGCGGCCAGGGCGCCAGTCGCCGAAGCGAGCATGGTGTTCACGGCGACCACAGCGATGCGGTAATCAGTGCCCGCCAGGCTCGAGCCGGGGTTGAAGCCGAACCATCCGAAGGCCAGGATGAAGGTGCCGATCAGGGCCATGGGAATGTTGTGGCCGGGTATGGCGTTGACGCTGCCGTCCTTGTTGAATTTGCCGATGCGCGGGCCGATCAGCCAGGCGCCCACCAGGCCACAGACACCTCCTGTCATGTGCACCACCGAGGAGCCGGCGAAGTCCACATGTCCATGTCCCAGGCCGAAGTTCACGCCCAGCTGCGCCAGCCAGCCTCCGCCCCATACCCAGTTGCCGAAGACCGGATAGATCAGAGCGCCCACGAAGAAGCCGAAGAGGCAGAAGGAAGCGAACTTCCAGCGCTCCGCCAGGGCGCCCGTGGGAATGGTGGCCGCCGTATCCATGAATACCATCTGGAACAGGAATAGGGCGAAGACCGCCACATCATAGACGCCTACCAGGAAGAAGCCCTTGGTTCCAAAGAGCCCGAAGCTGTGGCCCATCAGATTGAGGGTGAACTCCTGGTTAAGCCCGGCGAAGCCGCCCATGGTACCGATGGGGCCAAAGCCTCCGAACATGATGGCAAACCCGGTAACGAAGAATCCCAGCATGCCCAGGGGATAGACCAGGAAGTTCATGGCCATGGTATGGGCCACGTTCTTGGCCCGGCACAGGCCCGTCTCAACCATGGCGAAGCCCGCCTGCATGAACATGACCAGGAATCCTGTGAGCAGTGTCCACATCATATTGATGGCCACTTTATTGTGACCTACGGCATCAGCCACTTCCAGGGGGGTGGGCTGGCCGGGAGACGCGGCAGAGATATCATTGACGTTTCCAGTATTTGTTCCACTCGCATCTGGTGCTCGTTCTTCGCCCGAACAGATAAACGAGACCGCCAGCAGAGCAACAATGAGACATAAACTGACTCTCCATAGTGTTCTACGTAACATTTTCAATTCCCTTCCTGTGGATACACTGATCTGTGCGATATTGATCTGCACAGCACTGATTCCTACACCTCTTTCATTATGTATATAAATCTAGTTAAAATTTATTCATAATTTTTATGATTTTTTCAGATTAGCCCTGAATAACAAATGGATTCTTAATGCTTTTTCCAATATGCCGAAAGAGCTTGAATTCAATGGGTCACAAACAGTCCTGCTCAAATGGCAAATCGTCCTGTTCGTTGTTATGATCTTTTCACACAGATTAGGAACTCCGCATATCTTTTCCTAAATACGCTTATAAAATAAGCATTTGTCTTAACTGTTTGGTGGTAACATGCGTGCAATCTGGTCATTACTATTACTAGCTCTGCTGATAGGCACGGCTTCTGCAGATGAGGGAACGATAAATGCTGCAGACAACGCCTGGGTCCTGATCAGTGCGGCTCTGGTCTTAATCATGATTCCGGGGGTTGGACTCTTCTACGGGGGCATGGTCAGGAAGAAGAATGCCATCTCCACGATCATATTCAGCTTCGCCGTCATGAGCATCATAAGCCTGCAGTGGATCTTATACGGCTATACCCTGGCTTTTGGAAAGGACATATCCGGCCTCATAGGCGGCCTGGATTTCCTGGGCCTGAACGGTGTGGGCATGGGTGTGAAAGAGGGCCTGACAATCCCCTCGCTCACCTTTATGATCTTTCAGGCCATGTTTGCCATCATCACTGTATCCCTGATCACTGGCAGCTATGTGGAGCGCATCAAGTTCAGCTCCTTCCTGGTCTTCTCTCTGGCCTGGGCCACTCTGGTCTATGATCCTGTAGCCCACTGGGTCTGGGGCGGCGGCTGGCTGCAGCAGATGGGCGTTCTGGACTTTGCCGGTGGAATTGTGGTGCACATCACTGCCGGTGTCTCGGCCCTGGCAGTGGCCATGGTAATCGGTGCTCGCAAGGGATTCGGAACCGACCCCATGGAGCCGCATAATATTCCGACGACCGTCATGGGCGCGGCCCTGCTCTGGTTTGGCTGGTTTGGCTTCAACGCCGGCTCCGCCCTGGCCGCGAACGGCATTGCCGCCAATGCCTTTGTCACCACCAATACATCTGCCGCTGCAGCTGCGACGACCTGGATGCTCCTCTCCTGGAGGCAGAGAGCGCCTTCCGCCCTGGGAATCGTGACCGGAGCCGTAGCTGGTCTGGCCGCGATAACGCCGGCTGCGGGGTTCGTGACGCCCTTGGCGGCGATTCCCATAGGCGTCGTGGCCGCTATTGCCGGCTACTACGCCATCATCCTGGTCACGGGGCAGCAAAAAGGTGGACGACTCTCTGGACGTCCTGGCCTGCCACGGCATCGGCAGCACCTGGGGTGTTCTGGCTACCGGCATCTTTGCCACCATCGGCGCCACGGGCCTCCTGGCGGGCAACTCCCACCAGGTCGTGGTGCAGATCATAGCCATTGGAGTCACCTGGGGCTACTCCTTCCTGGTCACCTTTGGTCTCGCCAAGATCATTGATGCCACTCATGGGTCTGCGGGTCCGGGATGATGAAGAATCTGTGGGTCTGGACATCAGCCAGCATGGTGAAGGCGCCTACATGTGAGGGAGTTGAGATGAAGAAGATTGAAGCCATAATTCGGCCCGAGAAGCTCCACCTGCTGCGTGACAAGCTGGACAAGAAGGGCTTTTCGGGGATGACGGTGACTGAGGTCAAGGGCAGGGGAAGGCAGAAGGGCATCACACTTCAGTGGCGAGCCGGAGACTACAAAGTGGAGTTCCTGCCGAAGATGAAGCTGGAGCTGGTAGTCGAGGATAAGGACTCTGAGGTCGTCATCGACCTGATCTGCGAAGTGGCCCAGACGGGTGAGGTCGGGGACGGCAAGATCTTCGTCTATCCTGTGGAGGACGTGGTGCGGGTCAGGACGAAGGAGCGGGGGTGCGGGGCGGTTTAGCTGCTCCGCATCTTCTTCTAATCTAGGACAGCCCTTTCAATGTTTTCAACGCAAATAGGTCTATCATACAATTATTATTAATACGATATTTCATATGATCCTCTCGTTTTCCAAAATCATACATTCCCCTCCCAATTAAGCAAAAGTGGGATAATACCTCAAAAAATTATTTAAATAATCCGCCCTCAACAAGAGAACTGTAGATTATGCACATCTATGAACGGATATGAATTATTCATAGCTTTTACGAATTTGTATCAAATACCCTTTTTAATCCCCCTGACCAGGATTTTTCAGCGAATGCCGGATCGGATCTAACGCAAAGGTCCGGATGATCTATACAAAAACTTGAATATCTTTCGCGTTCATATTATATTCAAGGGTGATGCAGTTTGCCAATAAACAGTGGAGACACAGCATGGGTTCTGGCGGCAACAGCAATGGTAATGCTGATGACGCCAGGCGTTGGTTTATTCTACGGCGGCCTGGTCCGCAGCAAGACCGTCGTCTCGATGATCGGCCTCTCTTTCCTGGCCTTTGCCCTGGCCAGCCTCCAGTGGGTCCTCTTCGGATACAGCCTGGCCTTCGGCTCGGATATTTCCGGAGTTATAGGCGGCCTGAACTATGTGGCTCTGAGCGGCGTGGGCACTGAGCAGGCCCCGCTGGCCAGCAACATACCGCATCTGATCTACATGGCCTTCCAGCTGGTATTCGCAGCTGTGACCCTGGCCATCCTGACCTCCGCGGTAGCGGAGCGGGTCAAGCTCAGCTCCTTCATCGTGCTGGCCCTGCTCTGGACCACCCTGGTCTATGATCCCCTGGCCCACTGGGTCTGGGCGGGCGGCTGGTCGGCTCAGATGGGCGCCCTGGACTTTGCCGGCGGAACCGTGGTGCACATCAGCTCCGGCTTCTCGGCTCTGGCCATAGCTCTGGTCATCGGCAAGAGGATGGGCTTCGGATCCTATGTCATGGAGCCCCATAACATCCCCATGGCCATGATCGGCGCCGGCCTGCTCTGGTTCGGCTGGTTTGGATTCAACTCGGGCTCCGCCCTGGCCGCCAACGGCCTGGCAGCTTCGGCCCTGTGGTCACCAACACCTCTGCGGCGGCCGGTGCTCTGACCTGGCTCTTCGCCAGCTGGTATAAAGGAAAGCCCAGCGCTCTGGGAATGGTGAGCGGAGCCATAGCCGGTCTCGTGGCCATAACGCCTGCCGCGGGCTATGTCGATATCATGGGCGCCGTTGTCATCGGCGGCGTAGCCGGTGTCCTGTGCTACATGGCGCTGCTCTTCCGCGTCGGTCGCGGGCTGGATGAGAGCTGCGACGCCTGGGCGGTGCACGGCATGGGCGGCCTCTGGGGCGCCATTGCCACAGGCATATTTGCCACGGCCTCGGTCAACAACTACACCGGCCTCCTCTATGGCAACTTTCATCAGTTCGAGGTACAAATCATTGCTGCAGGCGCATCTGTGATCTACGCCTTCGTGATGACCTACATCCTGGCCCGAATCGTGGATTCAGTCATGGGGCTGCGGGTCACAGAAGACGAGGAATACGTGGGACTGGACATCTCCCAGCACGGCGAGAAAGCTTATGCCTGAAGGTGGTAACAAGAATGAAAAAGATTGAGGCGATAATACGGCCGGAGAGGCTGGAGCAGGTCAAGAAAGCTCTGGAAGAGAAGGGCATCGTCGGCATGACTGTGATCCAGGTCCTGGGCAGGGGCGAGCAGAAAGGCATCAAACTCCAGTACCGGGGAGGGACCATGGATGTCGACCTCCTCTCCAAGCTCAAGCTCGAGCTTTATGTCCAGGATGATGCCGTGGATTCGGTCATGAAGACCATCTGCGATTCAGCGCGCACCGGCAAGTTCGGAGACGGCAGGATCTTCGTCTCCGCTGTGGAGAAGTCCGGCAAGGTGAGGACGGGTGAAGTCTTCACCTGAATCCTCTTTTAAAGGACAATCGTTGTATAAGTCAAAAAGGTAAAATAGCTTTCAGTTCAATTAGCTCATGATGGCTGGCGAAATTAAGATTTTAGGCGCGGGAATTTCCGGTTTGACCGCGTCGATTAATTTGGCCAAGGAAGGATTCGATGTTACTGTTTTTGAAAAGTCCCCCACAGTAGGAAGCCGTTTCCATAACGATTTTCAGGGCCTGGAGAATTGGAGCGATGAGATGGATGTTTTGGAAATTTTTAAAAATTTGTCGCTCGAAACCAACTTCTGGTACAAAGGATTTAAAAAAGCTTCCTTTTATACCGACTTACAAAAAGAGTTCATCGCAAAAGATAAGGACAACCTTTTTTATCTGGTGCATAGAGGGCCCGTTGATAGTTTGGATGAAGCACTAAAGAACCAAGCTCTTGATGCCGGCGTGAAAATAATATTCAATTCAAAAATGGCCCGTGAAGAATGCGATATAATCGCGACAGGTGTCTCTGGCAAAAAACCGGTCGGCGTAGTAAAGGGTATCGTTTTTGATACCGATGCCGATGATTCGGCAATTTTGATTCTAAATGATAAATGCGCCTTCAAAGGGTACTCATATTTGCTGGTTGCAGACGGAAAAGCAACATTGGCTTCGGTTGTAATCAAAGATTTATCAAAAGCGAATCTATGTTTTAAAAATAGCATTGAAGCATTCTTGAAATTGAAGAGATTGAAGATTGAAAACAGGCGATCCTTTGCGGGCTATGGAACTTTTGCCATGAATGAGAGCAATAAACAGGACCAGAGATTGGTCGTGGGAGAAGCCGCCGGCTTCCAGGACCTTTTTTTGGGTTTTGGCATGAAGTATGCGCTCTTAAGCGGATATGCTGCCGCGAAAAGCATAATGGAAGAAAAAGACTACGATATGGTCTGGAGAGAATTGGTTTTAGATAAACAAAAAGCATCTGCTGCAAATAGATTGATCTATGAAGTAACTGGAGTTTGGGGTTATAATCATATCGCAAATCGATTAAGTCATTCAAGAAGTCCGAAGTCCTGGTTAAGTGGTCAGTATAGCTTTGGTTGGAGCAAGAGGCTCATCTATCCATTTACAAAATTTGCAAAGAAATGATTCACGTTTCTCCTCAATCCAATAAAAGAGAAAATAGATCTTAGATCTTGCTCGCTAGCCAAAGAATAGGCTATAGCCGAACTGGAGAACGCTGGTGCTCGAGAGAACTGCATCCAGCTTGATTTTGGTCCAACCGCTCGCTTCGAAGGTGATCTGGCCTTTGTCTCTCTCGTTCTGGAATGTAGTGATAGGATCCTTTGATCGTCTGGTGTCGTTTATGGCGTTCTCTGTGGCAGTTATTGTGATAGATGGATCATTCCAACCACCAACAACCGTTTTGTTTATCCTTCCTTCTTTCATATCCAACCCCACGAGAAATACGCTGCCATCATTTTTGGCTATATCCAGGTTGATCTTCTCATTGCCCATAATGCCTTTCAGAATGGCAGGAGCTTTGTCGATATTCTTGTTATAGGTATCGACATTTTTTTGCGTTTCGGCCATATCGATCGAAAAAGCATTGGTAAATGATACTAAGAGCATGAGAAAAATTGCTGCTGACAGGATTCGTCTTATCATACGACTTATCATACGATGTGGTCTCTCCTATTAAAATAAATATTTTGTGGCGGTTTTTCTTGATTTTCCCTAGTTCGGTGTCTCTAGTTGCCATTGAGCACGATGAACATGTAGTAGAGGGGCGCCATTTTTCTTTCGGACAAAGACCGCCCATTTTACAATTCATTCGCCTGAGTGCATGGATTCCCAATTGATGGTCTGAGGATGTATTTGCATTGTTCCACAGAATCATTTAAGTACAATCTTTTCAAATAAGTAGCCTATGGATGTCCTTGTGCTCTGCATTGACCGAGACAACGATTTGGGCCGCAAGGGCGGGGTCATAAGTCCTGTGGTAGGCAGGCAGGCCAATATCGATGCCGCCCTCAAGTTGGGCATGGCCGATCCGGAGGATTCGGATGTCAACACTATATTCGGAGGCATAAAGGCGCTGGATGAGCTTGTTGCTTCCGGCAAGGACGTGGAGATCGCTTCCCTGGCAGGAGACCTGAAGGTCGGACTGGTATCGGACAGCAAGCTCGCCGCCCAGCTGGAGGATCTCTTGGCACGTTTCCATCCTGATGGCGTGATTGTGGTCTCGGACGGTGCCGAGGATGAGGCCATTTTGCCCATCATCCAGTCTCGCATCAAGGTCAACGGCGTGCGCAGGGTGCTGATCAAACAGAGCCCCAACCTGGAGAGCACCTACTACCTTCTCAAGCAGGTTTTCACCGATCCCAAGATAAGCCATACCGTATTCATTCCGCCGGCTTTAGCCTTGCTCATGTTTGCCATCGCGGGTTTCCTCGGAAATCCCAACCTTGCTCTGGGGTTCATCACCGGAGCGGTGGGCCTTTATCTCCTCTTCCGGGGTCTGGGCCTGGACGACTCCATGGAGGAGGCCAAACAGACTTTGAGTAAATCCCTGTATGCCGGGAAGATCGCATTCGTAACCTATATTCTGGCCGCCATGCTGGTGGTCATAGCGACAGTCAACGGGGTTGCCTATTTCTGGCAATACTATCATGAACCCATATCCCCTGGATACTTCCAGCTGGTCATGATCTATCTTTATGAGAGCATCTGGTGGTACGTGGCCGCAGCCCTCTGTGTGAATATGGGCAAGATCATGGATATGTATCTGGAGGGGGTTAGAGACGCTCGTACCATCTCCAGCCTTTTCTTCGTACTGGCAACCGGCCTCATCATCTGGTCTGCCAGCCGCGTTATATTGGCCAATGATCCCGGCCTGAATTTCGGCATAGGCATGGCAGAATCTGTCCAGTACCTGGCCATATCGGCTATTGTCGCTATCCTCATAACCGTTGTCGGTGTCAATATATCCAAGCGCATAGCTACAGAGAAATCTATCCCGGCTGCCAAGTGATTCAGAGTGATCGAGATCCAAGCCTCGGGAGAGAAGTGCCTGGGCGATTTTACCTTTGATTTTTACTGGCAGCATCAGGGTTCAAGGCTTGACAAGGATCAAACGGTAAGCGGCATCAGCTTTCGAAGAATGGTGGAGGCTCTCTCCCAGGGCGAGACCATTCAAATTTTGGGCGATGTGGGCAGCCGTTTGGGTTCCAGCCTGGGCGTGGACCTGCTCCGGCTGGGGGGAAAGGGCGGGCCTATTGAGACGACGGGCAAGATTGTAGTAGATGGCAATGTAGGCAGCCGCATGGGCATAAGCATGCTGCGTGGTTCGATCTATGTTACTGGCCGGGTCGAGTCTCCTCTGGGAAACGTGATCGAGGTTGAAAGCGATCTGACAGGATACAGGAAGTTCGTCTCGATAACAGAAGCTCTGGAAAAAGGAATAGAGGTCCTGGAGCCGAACATTCTGGACAAACGCGGTCTGACCATCTGTGATGGCGTATTGAGGGATACTCTTGGCGCAAGAAACCCCACAGATAAGGCAGTTCGCCTGCAAGGTGATGCGGGAATGAGCACGGGCATACTCATGCAATCCGGCCAAATCGATGGTGCAGGGAGATGCGGATCGCAATACGGGCGTGCTCAGTCAAGGCGGAAGCATAGTGATACGGGGAAAGACCGGCGACTTCACTGGAGCCGAGATGCGAGGCGGCGAGGTTTTCGTAGAAGGTGATGCCGGCAAATTCACCTGCGCCCGGATGAGGGGCGGGGCGGTCTATGCTAAAGAGGGCAAGCCTCTGCCGCCAGCCCGGGCTAAGCCGCTCAGCTCTTCCGAGCAGATCCGTGTGGCAAAAGTACTGGAGCTCTCTCCGCTTTATGCTATGATGTATCGCAAGTTCAGCCTATGAAAATGGCGAAATGGCACCGAAAAACAATTTAGTAGCTAATTGGACCGTCCTATCTCTCACAATTGTCTAAGTAGATCTCTCAGTAGATCTCTTCCAGGTCCTCTATGTGAGCGAAGGCATCGTCCAGCTGCTTTCTGGCTCTCGACCTCTTTTCCTTCTCGTCTTGCATGCCTCGCGCCGCCTGGGCATAGATGGATTCCAGCTCCGGTGCGCTGGCCATTGTGAAGATGGAGAGGACCTTCGGGTACCCTTTCTTGATGACAATTCCTTTGAAGACGTGACCTGCGCTGGCGGAGAGCTTCTCTACCTCTTTGGTGATCTGATCCACATCCAGGTACTCCCGAGAGCCCTGAATGATAATCATTGCACGGGCAGCGTCGTCCGAGACATTCGCAGGATAAAGCAAGTTGCCGGGCTTCAAGCTATTCTCAATGGCATCCTTGACGGACTGATTCTTGCCGTCTGCCTGATAGAATCCCATGGTGCCTATGCGCAGGCCCCCATTCATGACGGTCTTGAAGTCTCCAAGATCAGTTACCGAGAGCATTTCGCTGTCCAGAGATTCAATCAGGAAAAGCAAGCGCTGGGCGATCATGCTATTGATCTTGTCATAGGCAGAGCCTATATCTCCACTGTACCTCTTCATGTACTGGTTGTCCGCCAGAATTATGCCCTCTGCATCCACTTCCATCAACTCCCGCATGCTGAATGCGGCATTTTGAAGGTAGATGGAGCCCTCCTCTCGGAAGGGCAGGACTGCAACTGTGATGACGGTGATATTTGGATACTGCCTCTTTAATTCGTTTATGAGCAAAGGTGAGAACGAGGAACCCGTCCCTCCGGATGTGGAGGTAATCACAAAAGCTAAATCGAAATCGCCTCTCTTCTCGATCTCGCCCATGATCATGTCGCGGTTATCCATAAAGGCTTGCTTGCCCACATTTCGGTTTGCTCCCACGCCGTGCAGATTCGGGACATGCAATCTGTCTTTGGCTGTGGTGAACCTCAACTCCTTAAGATCATTTACGGCCGTGTTGATGGCCAGGGTCTCCACTCGACTGGGGAACTTGGGTCGCATACAATATTTGGCAAGCCTTGAGGCTCCGCCGCCTCCAAAGGACTGCTTTGTTTATTGCGTCCAATATTCGATTCCCGCACTGGCCTACGCCGAGCATGATTACGTTAAGCATGATATCAAATCTCTCATAACTTTGGAATTTAACTTAATTTGTGATCGCAATTGAATGGAGCTATTCCAGTTAGGAGGTATAGTTACTCTCTTTAATATTTATACACTTTGTATCTCCTATACATCCACGCAATGATAACGATGATTGGGATTATGAGTAGTAAATATTGATATTTATACTCTTGTTCCAGGACGACCACTTCCGTCGTCCCTTCCTGGATCATGGCCCCATCTCCGCCATCGTAGCTGGCTTTAAGGCGTACTGTGTAGTTTCCTGGAGATTTGCCTGAAAGCACGGCTGAGTAATTCACCCGCTTTTCCGGCAGGATCTCAAAGAAGCTCTTATCAAGTCCTGTGACCTCCAGTCCCTCGGGGGGCCTGATCTCGCCTTCCAATTCTATCCTGGAGGCATTAGCCGTTCCCATATTCGACAGGCTGACGTTCATTACGCCCATGGCGCCCACCGGTATCGGTCCGGGCACGGTCAGCTCTATTGCCAGATTCGCTTTGCTTTTTGGATTTATCAAGACATTAAACGGCTCGGAGTTATTTGATTTGGCATTCTTTTTCGAGTCCGTATAGCTGACCTGAATGGCCGGAACCCTTATGGACCCTTCTTTAACGGCACTTATCAAATATACCGCTGAATCGGATTCCCCGGGATCTAATGTCTCTTTAATCTTTGGCGGATAGCCGGCGATGTAGGAGAACTCCGGAAGCGGCGGTGTATCTTCCACTTGTATGTCCAGGGCCTGTCCCGTGCCTATGTTCTTGACTGTGATCGTGACCTTGACCTCGTCTCCTACATTCATCTGGTTCCGGTCGAAACTCTCTTGCACGGACAAAATGGGCTTATCAAGCGGCGCAGCAGGCCTTTCTGAGGCATGCCTTCTGGGTGTGCCCAGGCCTTCTTGATATTCAATCCGGACTTTGGCAGACTGATCATCCGGGATATCGGTTACTGTGATGGTGATGCCATTATTTTCCGAGCCTCCATCAAAATTATTGGCGCTGATTCTGCAAGAAGGCTCGTTGTTCATCCAGGGCTCCTCCTACCTTGGATGACCCGCATCACTACTATCCCGTCTTTTATAGATTGTATCTCAATAAGCTCCACCTGATAGTCGCCGATATCAATGCGGTCGCCTATGTTGAGGGTGAAATCTGTATAAGTCACCTGATCGTCATTGCTCTCTTTGGCATAGACGGCACCAAAATAGAATGCTTGAATTAGCAGCACAAAGATCGTCAGATAGGTCAAATGCCGCATCTATCAGCTTTGTATAACATTATCTTGCGGATCAGAGGGATTTATGGAGCCATTTTTTCCAATTTGCTAGCTTGCATCTTTCTCGATCTCCAGGCTTAAATCAATCCATCTCGCGTTTCTGGTGAGTGCACCAAGAGATATCACATCCACTCCGCATGCTGCGTATTCCTTGATATTATCCAGGGTTATGCCTCCTGACGCTTCCAGGAGCACTCGTGTTCGAAGACCATAATTCTGGAGAAGCTCTATTCCGGCAGCAATCTCTGCGGGGATCATGTTGTCGAACATGATAATATCTGCACCGCCGGTCGCAGCTTTGAGCATATCGTCCAGGCTCTCTACCTCCACCTCGATCTTCTTGGTGAAGCTGGCCCGTTTCCGGGCTCTGCAAAGAGACTCCTCCAAGCCCAGAATCTTTATATGGTTATCTTTTATGAGCACGGCGTCGGAGAGATTGAATCGGTGGGTATCGCCACCTCCAAGGAAGACTGCCTTCTTCTCGAATCGTCTGAATCCGGGGGTGGTCTTGCGAGTGGCGGCAATGCGCGCGCGGCCGCCTGCGCGTAACACGCACTCCCGGGTGACGGTAGATATGCCGCTCATGCGCGCCATGAAATTCAGGACAAGCCTCTCGGATTGCAGGATCTTTCTGGCGCTGCCGCATACGGTGATCACCGTACTTGCAGCGGGGACGAATTCGCCCTCGTCAAAAAGTCGCTCGGCCTCAAGACCAAAATAATCGAAGATCTCCTCTGCCTCCGCCAGTCCCGAGATGATGCAGTCTTCTTTGGCGATGATGACGGCTCGGGCCGGAATCTCGGGAACGAGGCTGCTGGAATCGTCCCACTCGCCCAGGTCCTCGCCCACAAATCGCTCCAGCTCTGACCTTAGCATACCGCAAGGATTTTGATGTCCAATTGATTTATAGCCTCCGATGCCTCTCAAAGTCGGGCTTGTCGGGTGCGGTGCCATTGGGGCCGAGATCGCAAAAGCGATAGATAATGGCGTGATAGATGCAGATCTGGTTGCGGTATGCGACCATAATCCGGCAACGGCTAAAGCTCTCATCGAAAGCTTGCAGCATAAGCCGGTCAAGGCCAGGCTGGAGGATCTTGTGAGCCTCTCCGATGTGGTAGTGGAGGCGGCGTCTCAAAAGGCCGTCCCGGCCATTGCCAGGGCCGTGCTGGTGAAGGGAAAAAAGCTCATGATCATGAGCGTGGGCGCTCTGGCCAGCCCTGAACTCTTCCAAGAAGTGAAGAATCTGGCCAAAGAGCACGACTCGCGGGTCTACATTCCCTCCGGTGCGATATCGGGCCTGGATGCCCTCAAGTCCGCCAGCATTGGGACTATTCGAAAGGTGTCTCTTACTACTACCAAGAACCCTAGCGGTCTCAAGGGCGCGCCTTACATCCTGGAGAAAAAGATCGACCTCGATGCAATGACCGGACCGACTTTGATCTTTGAGGGAAGTGCAGCCGAGGCGGTAAAAGCCTTCCCTGCTAATGTAAACGTTGCTGCAACGCTCTACCTCGCAGCGGGCGAGAGCGATGTGCGGGTTGCAGTCGTGGCAGATCCAAACATTCATGTTAACCGTCACGAGATAGAGGTGGAAGGCGACTTTGGAAGGATCTCAACCCGAGTGGAGAATGTTCCTTCGCCTCGCAACCCCAGAACCAGCTATCTGGCGGCGCTCTCAGCCATCGCCACATTGAGGAGCATTGTGGAGACTGTGAAGATTGGAACATAAATCAAGGTCCTGCGACTTCAGGCAGATTTGCTCGATTTCAGGATCGATGATCTCGTCCGAGAGTACTTTGGGAACTAAAAAACCTTGTGGATTTCATTGATCTTTTCTTTCAAGCCTTGCAGTGTTGTGGCCAGCTCTAATGTTATCCTTTTCTGGGTCTCTTTGCCCACCTTCATCTCAATATCCGGAAGTGCAAGAGGCTCTCGATCTGTCAGATTCATAAAGAACTCTACCCAATAGGGCGGCAGATATTCTGGCAATACCTCGCCCCTCATGAGAGATAGAACGCTCGCCCAGGCCACAGGTACAACTTCCATATTGTATCCGCCTCCGCCAAGCGCGAGAAGACGGCCCTCTGAATGCAGGCCTGTAAGTTCGATGATGCGGCGAACGAGATCTGTATAGCCGTTGAGCGTCATATTCAGGCTGGTGAGGGGGTCGGAGTAATGAGTATCCACTCCCAGCTGAGCTACCACGACCTCTGGCTTGAACCATTCAAAGAGCCTGGGAACTATCTCTTCAAAAGCCCGGGCATACTCGTCATCTCCTGCATACATGGGCATGGGTATGTTCACGTTGTACCCCTTCCCTGGACCTATGCCGATCTCGTCAATAAAACCGGTGCCCGGAAATAGGTACAATCCTGATTCGTGCAGGGAGACCGTCAGAACGTGGGGATCTATGTAAAATATCTGCTGCACTCCATCTCCATGGTGACCATCGATGTCTATGTAAAGAATCCTATCGAACCGCTCTCTTAAGACTGCGATGGCAAGAGCCGGATCGTCAAAAACACAAAATCCCGAAGCTCTAGATGGCATGGCATGGTGCAGGCCGCCTCCTATATTGAAGGCGCTACCGTCGTCTCTGACTATACGGCGAGCGGCGTCGATGCTGGCTCCCGCGAGAAGGCGCGAAGCGTCGTAAATTCCCGGGAAGACGGGAGTGTCATCGCTGCCGAGACCGAAGGCAAGGTCCGGCTTCTCCAATTTCACGGCGGCCAGGTATTCTGCTGTATGCACTCGCTGCAAATCGGCTTCAGAGGCTGGATTGGGCTCGACCATGCATACGAGACCGTCTATGAGGCCCAACTCCTCCATGAGCCTGCAGGCGAGCATCAAACGAGTCGGGTTGAAGGGATGCTCCGGCCCGAAGTTGTAGCTCTGAAATTTGTCGCTGTAATATAGATAGATCATTTATAGCCTTTCTCAACCAGGCCATCGCTCCAGTAGTTGTCGCAATCTTTGCAATAGAATATGGTTTCGATTATGATCTTCTTCCAGTTTTCAGCATCCAGGGCCCGCCTAAGCTCCTTATGCTCGCACTCATTGCCGCATTTGGGGCAGAAGGGCACGTAATGGTCCAGAACTTCCAGGTCCTCATCAGCCATCGATTATTCCTCTTCCTTGCTTTCAGGGCCGGATAGGGCAAAAAGTTGTCGGTGATCATATGGGTCGTACACCCGCGGCGAGGCATCCCGCCAGGAATCCCAGAATCACTCCTGAGTTGAGGAAAGGCAGTCCTGCCTGGGGCCGATCCCTTGTGGTCGTCATCAAAAGGAGAAAGCCAATGTATGTGCCCAGCATTGCTCCGAGGACGGGCAAACTCAGTCCATAGAAGCCTCCGGCAGGAAGCGACCAGCTGGCTGATATTACCAAAATTGTAGGTATGATTGCATCGCCCAGACCCAGGAAATAGGCACCCCTCTTCTTGGTCTCTTCGGACGGATTAGAAATCTCCTGGTCTATGCGGAAGCTATAGTCCCGGCTTTTAGGCACCACAAAGAGCAGTGGGGCCTTTATTTTGATAGCGCCCTCTGCCAGGGAGATCATATGGCGGGTCTTGTAGACGGATATGGCATCGTAGACCGCCAGAACCACCAATAGTAGCAATGCAGGAAGAATGGTCATGCTCACACCAAAAAGCGAGCTGATGCCGGCACATACCAGAATTCCGAAGGCGTCTATTATATACCACTCCGGATAGAAGTGTAGCAATAGCATTATGGCGAGCGTTGGCGCAATTGCCAGCAATGGCGACATAAAGGCCACCATAACGTAGTAAATGCTGACGGCAATGGAAAGCAGTATAAAGCCACTGATGATCCATCCCCTCTTCAGTTTCATGGCCAGGAGAAGAATGCCTGTAAATACAAGGATGAGGAGCATATAGGCAAAGGGGTTGGCGATCGACGTGGGGTCCTCGAAGACCCTGTTGCCGCTGGCAGAGATCGCAGGAGTGATGGCCAGAGCTAGAATCTGCACCACTATGACAAAGAACAACATGACCAGCACCGGAATCTTTGAACTTTCGGACATATAGGTAGTATTATAACTTTAATATATATTATATATTTATCAAGATATTCTTCAAGAGCTTGCTCTCGTGAATATATCTTTTGCGGATCTCAATATTGGAAATGTGAATACTTTGCAACAGTGGTTATACCGCCAAGTATTTAATCTATTTGTGCCTGTGCCCCCAGACTTCTTTTTTCTCTTCCAGCAATTCCAGATAAGAGCTGCGAATCGACCCGCCAAGGCCAAGCCCGGCCAACACGGAGAGCACTTTCGTCCTCTGCATCTCCCAACCGATATCCCCCGCTGCCTCCACCTCCAGAAAGGAGCCCAACCCCTCAACCTCGTCCAGCGCGATGACGATATCGCCAAAGGAATACTTCGTCCGGCGCTTGCATACTTCTGCAGATAGTTTAAACCCTAAGGCAAGAAGGATCTGCTCCATCTGCACAGGGTCGTCGATCTTTACCGTCCATTCCAGCCGTGACTTGGTTTCCTGGTCGAGCTTGGGTCCTTTATAGGTCAGACGTGCGCCCTCTTCTTTGATGCGAATACGCAGCGCCTCGTCACTCACTTTGAAGTCGCGCAAGGGCGAATTGAAATAGAGGTCATGGTGGTTCTCCACGGTCATTGGCTTTGCCCCCATGGCCGTGATCTTCTCTTGCGTATCCTCTTGCGCGCGAGCCTTGACTTCGACTTCGATCATCTTCGAACCAGCACGGTGGCGGCTCCCAAATTCAGGATATCCACGGCTTCTCCTGCGGAAAGTGTCTCTATCTCTACGGTCGCGGCCTCAGGTGGAACCTCTATGACCTCACCCTCCAGCTCGACCCGGATCAGCCCTGCGGTCTTCTGGCTTGCTACAACGCCCGGGTCCATGGCACTGAGGGCGTTTATGATCTTGTGGCTCTTATCCTTGAACCTGGGGCCGATGACCTTCATCTGCGGCTTGACGGCAACTGGCCTCATCTCGATCTTGGGGCAACCTGTCGTGCTCTCGACCGGGGAGTTGGCCACGCCCACCAGATCGAAGGTCTCCAGGGTCATCTCGGAATATACCACAATTCCTGTCAGAGGCGAATTTAGGGCCATCCCCTTTTCGGCCTTGTAGCGGCGAAGCGCTGCTGCAATCTCTTTTATGGCCTGTCCCGCCGGATCTACGGCGTATCCCGTGGCTTTGGGCCAGTTCGCTACATGCACGCTCTCTCCCGTCAGTGAATGATAGATCTCTTCAGATAGGAAGGGGGTGAACGGGGCCATAAGTTTCGCAATCGTCTCCAGGGCCGTGTAAAGCGTATTTTGAGCGGCTCTTTTCTGGGGTCCATCCGGGCCGTAAAGCCGGGCCTTGACCAGTTCGATATAGTTATCGGCCAGCACATCCCAGGCAAAGGCCCTTATGGCCTTCATGGTCTCATCGAACTGGAAACCGTCCATGGCTCTGGTTGCATTGACAACCAGCTGATCCAGCTCTCCCAGGAGCCAGCGGTCCACCTGTCCGGGATTCGCTTCCACCTTCTCGATTAAGGGCCGGGAGAAGCGGAAGATCGACCAGAGCTTCTGCTGGAATCTGCTGGCAGCAGTTATCTCCTTCCACTGGAACGGGATATCGTTTCCAGGGCTGCCGCCAATGGCCGCCCACTGCGCGAAGCGCATCCGCTCCATTGGTCTCGAAGACCTCTTCGGGACGGATGAAATTGTTCAGGGACTTGGACATCTTGTGCCCGTCTTCACCCAGAGCCATGCCGTTGATGAGAATGGAGTCCCAGGGCTTGACTCCTTCCAGGGATTTCGTCCGCAATATGGTATAGAAAGCCCAGGTGCGAATGATGTCATGGCCCTGCGGTCTGAGCTGGGTCGGCATGCGGAGGTCTTTCCTATTCGGCCAGCCCGCCACGGCAAGGGCTGAGATGGAGCTGTCCATCCAGGTGTCCAGGACATCCTGCTCGGGAATGAAGTCCTCAGAGCCGCACTTGCATTTTACGGGAGGACGCATCTGGTTGGGGTCCAATGGAAGCCATTTCTCGTCGGCTACCAGAACTTCCTGGCAATCACGGCAATACCAGACGGGGATTGGTGTGGCAAATATCCTCTGCCGGGAGATGCACCAATCCCATTCCATGGAGTCTGCCCAGTTGTCAAGCCGGACCCGCATGTGCGGAGGTATCCACTCGATCTCCTCTGCCGTCTTCTTGATCTCCTCGGGGTTGATCCGGACAAACCACTGCTGCTCAGAGAGAATCTCAATAGGCGTCTTGCATCGCCAGCAAAGTCCCACATTCTGTTCCAGAGGCTCCTGCTTGAAGATTATTCCCTGGTCTCGCATATCCTCGGTTATTTTCTTCTTGGCCTCATCAACGGAGAGGCCCCTGTAAGGCCCGGAGATATCTGTAAGCCTTCCGCTGCGGTCTATGGCCTGGCGGAGCGGGAGGTGGTGCTCCATCCACCATCTGACATCCTGTTTATCTCCAAAGGTGCAGATCATGACGAATCCTGTGCCAAAATTTGCGTCTACAACAGGGTCTGAAATCACAGGAACATCGTAATCAAATATAGGAACCCGTGACGGTCTTGCCGATGTATTTTTGATAGCGCTCGTCTTCCGGATGCACAGCTACTGCCACGCAGGCAGGAAGGAGCTCGGGACGGGAGGTGGCAATCTCTATATGGCCGTCTTCAGCTAAAAATCGCATGTAGTTCAGAGTTGAGGTACGGGAGTCGTATTCCACTTCAGCGAGGGCTATGGCCGTACCGCAGCGAGGGCACCAGTTTACAGGATGCTCTTCTCGGTAGATCTGGCCCTTCTCATACATGCGCACGAACGAGGTTTGCGTCTTGACGTAGTACTCCGGTTTCATGGTGGCGTACTCGTTGGACCAGTCGATTGACAGGCCCAATCTGCCCATCGACTCGTGGAAACGGACGATCGCCTCATCGGTCAGCTTTTCACAGAGCCTTCGAAACTCCTCTCTCGGAACCTGGTTTTTGGTGATGTGGTTCAATTGCTCCACCTTCACCTCTGTGGGAAGCCCGTGGCAGTCCCAGCCCTGGGGGAACATGACATTGTAGCCTTGCATGCGCTTGTAACGGGCCACGAAATCAATGTAGCACCAGTTGAGGGCGTTCCCGATGTGGAAGTTTCCCGTCGGATAGGGCGGGGGAGTGTCGATGATGTACTGAGGCTTCTCCGACTCCCAGTCAAAGTAATAGATTGAACTATCCCAGCTTTGCACCCACTTCTCTTCTACCTGCCTAAAGTTGTACTCCTTGGAGACCTCGCTCATCTAAAACTCCTGGCTTCTTGGCTGCTAGGGGAGTTGAACACAATGTTAATAGGATTATCGGTAGACTATAGGCAAGATGGAACTGATAATTTACCATGCCAATCAATGCGACCCCAAGAAGTGCTCCGGAAAGAAGCTGGCCCGCTTCGAGCTCGTCCGTCTTACAAAGCATATAAACCAGCTCCGGCCTTTCCTGGTTCTCAGTCCCTTCTCAGAAAAGGCGCTCTCGCCAGCGGATAAAGGAACCAGGGGGCTTGCGGCACTGGATTGCAGCTGGGCGCATGCCGAGGAGGTCTTCTCGCACTTCCGGCTTCAGGAAAGGGCTCTTCCCTTTCTCGTGGCCGCTAATCCCGTGAACTTTGGAAAGCCGTTCAAGCTCTCCACGGTAGAAGCCCTGGCCGCGGGGCTGGTCATACTGGGTGAAAAAAACCAGGCGGAATCGATACTGTCCAAATTCAACTGGGGGCACGTATTTCTGGAACTCAACCGTGAACCTCTGGCGGAGTACGCTGCTGCCAGGGACTCGGCTGAGGTGGTCAGGATTCAAATGGCATATCTATCGGAATAAATATAAGCGGACCATGCATATTATTATGTGGTGTTGAAATGGCGGGATGGATTCCGGCGGATGAATTGAGAAAGCTGCAGAAGAGGATGAACTGGCTCATAGAAGAACTTGGTCTTGATGATTTGGGTCCAGGTATATTGAGAGATGGAGCGCATGCAAAAGCGTATGGGCGATCTCATGGAAGATGTGGAGAATAAGGAAGTGGAGTGGGGCGTGATAAAACCGCTGGCGGACGTCCACGAGACAGAAGAGGAAATAGTCATAACCATGGATCTGCCCGGGGTGGACAAAAAGGACATCGATATCACTGTATTGGACGATGAGTTGCATGTGGTAGCCGAGAGAAAGAGTGAGGCAGAGGTGGCTGAGAAGAACTACCACAGACGCGAACGCACCTACAAGAAGTTCGAGCGCAGGGTATTGCTGCCAGTAGACGTCAAGATGGATGAGGCCAAGGCCCGCCTTGCGGAAGGCGTTTTGGAGGTCACCCTGCCGAAAGTTGTGATCGTCTCCCGCAAGCGCATAAGCATTGAATGACTTTACGTTCCCTCATTTTGGAGAAGGAGATGGTGCATCTTGTCCCTCTTCGTCTCCAGGTACCGTCTATTGACGCTATTGGGCTCTATCTCCAGGGGCACGCGCTCCACGATCTTGAGACCATAACCTTCCAGACCGATTACTTTGCGCGGATTGTTGGTCAAGAGACGAATCTCTTTTATGCCCAGATCGACCAGGATCTGGGCGCCGATGCCGTAGTCTCTGAGGTCTGCGGGATAGCCTAATTCGTTATTGGCTTCCACGGTATCTGAGCCCGCATCCTGCAGAGCATAGGCGCGTAGCTTATTGGCAAGGCCTATACCTCTGCCCTCCTGACGCATGTAGAGAAGAACTCCATTTCCTCTCTCACTGATAAGCCGCATGGCCTGTCGAAGCTGTTCTCCACAGTCGCAGCGCTTTGATGAGAAGACGTCGCCAGTGAGGCACTCCGAATGAACGCGGACCAATGCATCGTCGCTTGCAGGGTCCCCTGCAACGAGGGCAATATGGCACTGTCCATCCAGAATGGACTCATAGCCAATGGCTTTGAAGTAGCCGTATTCTGTGGGCATGCTCACAACCGATACCCTGCGTATCAATTTCTCACACTGCATGCGATGGCGTATCAGTTTCTCAATGGTCACCATTCTGATGCCGTGCTCCTTTGCAAAGCATTCCAGCTCAGGCAGCCTGGCCATAGTCCCGTCTTCATTCATGATCTCGACAATGACACCTGCCGGCTCGAGTCCGGCCAGACGGGCCAGGTCGACGCAGGCCTCAGTGTGTCCTGTGCGCTGCAATACTCCTCCTTCCTTGGCCTGAAGAGGAAAGAGATGACCGGGAGTTACAATATCGGTGCGCCTCGTCTCGGGGGCGATTAAAGTATGCACCGTTGTCGATCGATCAAAAGCGGAGATGCCGGTGGTGGTATTGGCTCTGGCATCCACGGATACCGTGAAGGCCGTGCCCATGGACTCCGTGTTCTGGCTGGTCATGAGCGGAAGACCAAGCTCGCGGAGGCGAATCGCAGTCATGGGCATGCAGATCAGTCCGCGACCAAAGCGCGCCATGAAGTTGATAGCCTCCGGCGTAACCAGCTCTGCCGCCATCATCAGGTCGCCTTCATTCTCCCGGTTCTCGTCATCCAATATTATTATGAAGCGACCTGATCGCACATCCTGGATCGCCTCTTCCACGCTGCAAAATGGCATAGAAGAGGAAATCGGCTCTGTTAGATATTAAGAGTTTTGTTGGGACCAGACGCCCGGCAGAGCTGTGCCGCATTTGCCGCAATGCCCGTCTTTCAGGGAATTTTTCAGTATCCTGTATCCCTGGCGCTGGATAAGGACTTCTCCGCAGTTAGAGCAGAGGGTATTCTCGCTCTCGCCCGGAACGTTGCCCGCATAAACGTACTTCAAACCGGCCTTGCGACCGATCTTCAAGGCCAGACGGAGAGATTCGATTCCGGTAGATGGCACATCCAGCATCTTATTTCATGGGATAGAAGGCGGAGACGTGCCAGGGCATATCCGGGCTCACGCCTGCCAGAAATTCGGCAATATCCATAAGCGACTCCTCAGAATCGTTATAACTGGGAATGATGAGCGTTGTAACCTCTACCCAGACGCCATTTTTCCAAAATTTTTCAATGTTGTTCTGAACCGGCTCAAGCTTTGCTCCGCAGACCTTGCGGTAGAATTGATCGTCCCCTTTCAAGTCTATATTTATGCCGTCAAGAACCGGTATGATCTTTTGCGCTGCCTCCTCGCCTATGTAGCCGTTACTGACAAAGACATTCCGAAGATTGCTCTTGCGAGCCATACCTGCCACGTCAAAGGCGTACTCGAAGAATATGGTGGGCTCGGAGTAAGTATAGGCGATGGACTGACAGCCTTCGGCATTGGCCAACGCGACCACCTCTTCCGGAGGGACGAATTGTCCTGGTATTTGCCCTGTCTCCCGTGGTAGCTGGGAGATATCTGCATTCTGGCAGTGCAGGCAGGTGAAGTTGCAGCCCACCGTGGCTATAGAGAAGGCAAGGCTTCCCGGCAGAAAATGGAAGAACGGCTTCTTCTCGATGGGATCTATATTGGCGGCTATGAGGTTTCCATAAACCAGAGTCATCAGCTTTCCATCTTGGTTCTCTCGCACGGCGCATAATCCCCTCTTGCCGGGCCTAATGCGACACTGCTGATAGCAGAGGCTGCACTTTACTGCACCCTCCTCTTTTTCCCAGAACTGGGCCTCACGAGTGCTCTCCATAGACATGATATCACCGAAAGAAATGGCTTATCTATTGTATTATAGGTGGAGCTGCTAGATGTAATACTTTTGTAGACCGAATCCCTGAGAGCTGATTCAAAGACCTCTATTTGCGCTTGGTTGAGCTATAGTAAACGCCAACTAGAGGCAGAGATTATCAAAGTACAGAGAATAGTTGGTATAAAAAAGGGATAGTTCTGGAGAGCCGAAGCCCTCCAGCTATTTTATCTTACTCTCTCCTGCTCAGTACCAGGTAGGCAACTGCCAGAAGGCCGGTCAGAGCGAAGACGCTCTCGAATCCGGGGGTTGTCTTACGTGGTAGTTGTGGTGGTGGTATTGTTCTCAGCTGGAGCGGTTGTTGTTTTGGTTGTTGTTGTGGTTACGTTCTCAGCTGGAGCGTTTGTTGTGGTTGTGGTTGTGGTTGCGTTCTCAGTTGGAACGGTTGTTGTGGTTACGTTCTCAGCTGGAGCGGTTGTTGTGGTTTGGACTGTTGTTGTGGTTGTGGTTGCGTTCGTGCCCTCAATGGTTACTGGTTTGTATATGAAGAACCTGAGGGTGTCGTTATCCGCGGTCTGGATGCTGATACCGGGCATAAGCACGACGTCCTTGTTCTTGCTGAGGGTTATCTGCGTTGTCCTTGTTGTCCATGGTGATGGTGCCGGCGGTGGCATCAACAGTCCTGATGGTCAACTTTTCGTACTGAGTGTCTGCCTTGACTGCTAAGGGTGTGTCGGAGATCTGCCAGACACCGTCGATAGAAGCCAGATTGGAATCAGCGCCGCGGAAGGCATTCTTGAAGTGAACGCCGATGGTCACGAGCTTCTTCTGCTCGCCTACGGCTGGATTCTTGTAGTAGTAGGTCTTGTCGGCCTCAGTCGCGCCATCCTTGGATGGGGATACGACCTTGCTATCTACTACTGCTCCGTTCTTGGACAGCTCGAGGTAGACCTTGTTTCCATCAATATCGATGGACTTGATGGCCAACTGATAGCCCTCACCCAGCGTTAATGGTGTGCCGGAAGTGACGGTCATCTCGTCCTTTGCGTCCATCAAGATCTGCTCAACCTGCTCGCTGGACAGCGAGTTCTTGTCGGTGGACTCAGCATAGAATATGTTGGATCCGGATGCTTCATCAACGCCCTGATTGTATCCGGCGAAGTACTTGTCAGCCCTGAAGCCGATGATCCTGTAGCTGCCCCAGAGATCGCGCTCGAATGCCTTGTTCTGAGCGGTTGTGGTGTATAGTGACACCGTAGGGTGTATCTCCGCTCAACTTGTTGTCCCCGGTGAGAACGAACTTGAGGTTCTCTGTGCCCAGGTCCTTCTTTATATCGTAGAAGAAGCCGGCGAAGGTCTGCGGGTCCCAGGAGAATGAGTTATCAACGAGGTTGCTTGCGCCGTTTACTGTGCCAGCAACAGCTCCCCTGACTTGGTAGTCTCCGGGCTGTGTTATGGTCTTGTAGATATAGAACCTGAGGGTATCGTTATCAGCTGTTCTGATCTTGATATCGCCTGTGAGGGCTGTATCCTTGTTCTTGCTGAGGGTTATGGCGTTGTCCTTGTTGTCCATGGTGATGGTGCCGGCGGTGGCATCAACGGTCCTGATGGTCATCTTGTCGTATTGTGTGTCTGCCTTGACTTCACTGGGTGTGTCGGATATCTGCCAGACCACCGTCGATAGAAGCCAGATTGGAATCAGCGCCGCGGAAGGCATTCTTGAAGTGAACGCCGATGGTCACGAGCTTCTTCTGCTCGCCTACGGCTGGATTCTTGTAGTAGTAGGTCTTGTCGGCCTCATTCGCTCCGGTCTTGGATGGAGGATACGACCTTGCTGTCTACTACTGCTCCGTTCTTGGAGAGCTCGAGGTAGACCTTGTTGCCGTCGATATCGATGGACTTGATAGCGAGCTCATAGCCCTCTTCCAGCTTCAATGGTGTGCCGGAGGTGACGGTCATCTCATCTTTGTCATCCATCAGGATCTCTTCAACCTGCTCGCTGGATAGCGAGTTCTTGTCGGTGGACTCATGGTAGAATATATTGGACCCGGATGTTTCGTCAACGACCCTGGATCGTATCCGGCGAAGAACTTCTTAGCACCGAAGCCGATGATCTTGTAGCTACCCCATAGATCACGCTCGAATGCCTTGTTCTGGGCGGTTGGTGGTGTAAAGAATCCCGTATGGGCTATCGCCACTGAGCTTGTTGCCCTCGGTGAGGGTGAACTTCAAATTCTCAGTGCCCAGGTCATTCTTTATGTCATAGAAAAAGCCGGCGAAGTTCTGCGGGTTCCATGTAAAGGTGTTATCAGCACAGGTTGCTCTGGCCGTTAATTGTTCCAGCCACTGCACCCCTAACCTCTACACTGGAACTGCACCACTACCATCGCTGTTGCGAGAAACAGCATCATCGATGTAAGTGTAATTGCAGCCAATTTCTTCATCTTTTAACCTCCTATTTTCCCTTTCCGATACTTTCAGCAGCATACAGTCTGATTATTCCTAAAACTATTCCCTGAATAAGGTCTTCGATCGCCATGCTGCATATAGTGGCACGCCTCATCTTGGCACCGCCATCGCTACCTGGCATCTCTCAGACATGTATATAGCTACGTCACCCTCCTAATCCCATAAGGGATTATAGGGTAGTGATAGAGTATTTCCCTATTATATCTTTTTTGGTCACTAATAGCAGCTTGGTACTGGTCTTTCCCCATTCCAGAGCTTTAGTCATCCAAAGAGCTTTGCAAGGCTCAGGGCTGCATTTGTCATACCTATTTAAAAGCTTATTCTTCGCCGAGACGATCTGGATTGATAGAACCAAAGCATAGTTACATCAAGATTCATCTCATTTTAACTATCTGGATAAGTTTAATCGGGCTCGGGCGCATCTCAGGAAAATGCTCTGCACTATTATGAACAAAGAGCTGCAATATAATCTAAATATTTTCTAATATTCATAAATTATGTCGTAAATTTTGCCTAGATTTGTGGATATGGTGTGACCGTAGCTCAATATCATTTTTCCGGATCAGCTCTATCTGGGGCCAGGGATCGGTGCGGAGATCCAAACCTGGAAGGAAAACCGTTTTACGCGAGGCGATATCATCTTAAAGCATGAAAAGATTCGGCCTTGTTTATCATCCTATTTATCTTCAGCACGAGACAGACGGGCATCCGGAGAAAAAGGAGCGCTCTGATCGCAATCCTGGATAAGAATCAATTCAGAAAAGCTCGATGTTGAATATATTACACTCCAAGGCCGCCACCATCGACCAGGTAGCGGCCGTCCACAGACGAAGGTATATAGATCAGGTCAAAGCCATCTCGTGAGCAGGGCGGCGGCTATCTCGATATCGATACAGTTCTCTCCAGGCATTCATACGACGCCGCCCTGATGGCGGCTGGCGGGGCCATAGCGGCGGTGGACGCTGCAGTCAGACGATTATGACTGCGCCTTTGCTCTTGTGAGGCCGCCCGGACACCATGCTATGCCCAACCGCGGCATGGGCTTTTGCATCTTCAATAACGTGGCTGTCGCCGCGAAGCATGCCCAAGCGCAGGGTCTCGAAAAGGTCCTCATTGTGGACTGGGATGTGCACCATGGCAACGGCACCAATGCGATATTCTACTCGGATAAATCGGTAATGTACTTCTCCACGCACCAGTCTCCCCACTATCCTGGCACGGGAAGGATGAATGAGGTCGGAACAGACGGCGCAGAGGGCACAAAGGTCAACGTGCCGCTGCCTTCCGGAACAGGCGATGAGGGGTTCCTCATGGCGTTCAGAGAGATCTTAAAGCCGGTAGCCCTGGAATTCCGAGCCCGACATAGTCCTGGTCTCGGCAGGCCAGGATCCGCACAAAGAGACCCACTGGGCGGAATGTGACTAACTCAGCGGGCTTTGGCGCTATGGCCGGAGTTGTTAAAGATATAGCGGATGCTTGTTGCCGGGGAAGGCTCGCCGCCGTCCTGGAAGGCGGCTACAACCTAGAGGCGCAGAGCTGACGCGATTGTGGCCGAGATAAAGGCCTTTCAGGGTGCTCCTACCCCATATAGAAGGCTTTGATCCCAGGGTCGCCAAGAGAATCGATGAGGTCAAGAACGTCCAGAAAGACTACTGGAGCTGCATGCAGTAGTAAGCCGGAGCGGGGCACGAGCCTGAAATAATGGGCCAGAAAGATCCGGAAGCCGTCGTCCCTTATGTCCAGCATCTCGCGACCTACGTATATCTTGTGTCCACCGCGAATGGCTGGGATGATATGCTTTCCCAAGGAGAGGTTCCCTATCTCTGCCGCCAGGAGATCCCACGCTCTGGTATATTTGCGGGGTTCCTCCACCACAACTTTGCCTCTTGCGATGTATGGGCCGGATAGAGGCTGAGGGTGAGCGTCCAGGAAGCGGGCGATAGTGCTCTGCTTCCCAGACTGGCGGACCCATGCGGCAGCTTGCCTTCGAGAGTTCCCAGACCTCCATTTCGAAGAGCATCACCGCCCTGTCACGATAAGTCGCCACGTCGCTGCGGAGTAGCGAGAAGCCATTTCGCTCCAATAACGCCTTTATGGATTCCTCAGCTTTTCATAGCTGCGGGTAGAGAATGTCTTCTACAACGCCGGGAGCCGGAAACTCCACGAGGATTAACTTCGTTCCCCGCACATTTATCCGGGCTATGATCTCTTCATCAGTGAGAGGCCCAAGGCTCATGGGAAAGAAGAAATCGAGTCCCGGCTCCTTCAAAAATGTATGAGATACGGCTACAAACTGGAGCATCTTATCCATGGTTAATGCTGCCGCCACATTTCTATTCGGGTCTACCGGGTCCACCACAATAAGCGGCTCATCATGCGCCTTCTTGCCCTTGCCTTCCAGGTCTATGCGTGTTCCCGGCCTCCAAGCGGATGCTGCCTGGAGGACACCGCTGAATGAGCCATAATGGAGAACGAGCAGCTCTGCCAGGTAACCGGAAAATCCGCCCACCTTCAACTCCGAGCCGTAGACGTCGATGCCCTTCATGAATTGCTTGAGGAGGAGGACATCGTCTTCCCTGCCGGCAATCCTGTGGCTGACATATCGGGTGTGAAAGGGGGTTCGGTCCACAGCCGATTTCAGGCAGGAGGCATCCTCTACCAGATAGCATGGAACCAGGTCGACGTCGAAGCCGTCCACCCAGGCATGAACATACGGATGCTCTGCATATTTCTCCTCATAATCAACGGCGACAAGCCTTGCCACCTCCAGAGCCTCGGCAAGATCCCCATCCGGCGCCACTCCCAAAAATATGTCCAGATCGTGATCCTGCGAGAGCCAGGTGTTTCTGGCGGCAGAGCCCACCAGCATAGCTCTCAATATCATTTTGCGCTCTTTTGCGAGCTTGATCTATGCGGGCGATGATGGCGTTTGAGGTCTCGACCAATCGTGCTCTTTCGGCAAGAGTTGGCCGGACCCTTCTGAGCACTTCATCTTGGACTTCAGAGAGCGAACCCTGCCAGGTCTTCGTAGATAGGGCCTCCGCGGGTCAATGTGCTCTTCTTAAGATAAAATCGGTCGACTTGGAAGCGGCCCAGGTCAACTCCACTGAGGGCGGTGATCTTTGAATGGATCTCGCGATTTGTCTCCGGCTCCCGGCCGGCCCACGCGACCCAGGGTAATATGGGGGCTGAATCCTCTCGCCTCTCTCTGGAAACCGATGGTGCTCAGAGCCGATTCTACCAACTGAAAAAGTTCATCGAATTTTCCTTCCAGGCCCAGCCACACCACGCGTATGTCTCGTCCGGGAAAGGTGCCCATGCTCGCGACGTGTGCAGCAAAGGGCGCCATTTTAACTTGGCTAAGGGCATCCGTCACGCTTTCCACCTTAGCTTCAGGCACATCTCCCAGGAACTTTATGGTGACATGCACCAGTTCCGGCTGAACGAGCCGCAAACCATTCGTCGCGATCTGGCCTTGCAGGCGCCCGATCGCGTCGCGCATCTCTCCCGGGAGGTCTACAGCCACAAAGCATCTGATTCCGGTCATCTGAGTACGGCGCCTTTGCTGGCCGAAGTCACAGAATTTCTGTAGCGGGCCAGGATCCCGGTCTTTATCGAAGGCTCGGGCGCGGTCCATGCATTCCGGCGCGCTTCCAAGCTCCGCTGCATCAACTAGCAGATCGATTTTGCGTGCAGGTATGTCTATTCGGATTATATCGCCCTGCCGGACCAAAGCAATTGGTCCACCCACCGCGGCCTCCGGCGAGACGTGCCCTATGCAGGGGCCGCGGGTTCCGCCGCTGAACCGGCCGTCTGTGATAAGCGCAACAGACTCGCTCAGGCCCGCACCCGCGATGGCCGATGTCGGAGCCAGTGTCTCCCTCATGCCCGGGCCGCCTTTTGGCCCTTCATATCTTATTATCACCACATCGCCGGGCTTCACGCCGCCTCCTACAATGCCCGTCATGGACTCTTCCTCGGAGTCATAGACCACCGCAGGGCCGGAATGCTTGAGCATGGAATTGGAGACTGCTGTCTGTTTGACAACTGCCCCCTCTGGGGCCAGGCTGCCGTGCAGTATGGCAATCCCGCCTTCGGCATGCACCGGCGCATCGAGAGTGGCGATGACGCTGGCATTGGCTTTGGGGTTGATGAGCTTGAAGGCATCCAGGTTCTCGCCCAACTCTTTGCCTGTGACCGTGAGTGCATCCAGGGATAGCCTGGAGCGAAGCCTGCTCATGATGGCCGGAATCCCTCCTGCCCGGTCCAGATCGAGAATATGATGGGGACCGCCCGGCCGGAGGTTGACCAGATGGGGTGTACTCCGGCTCAGCTGGTCGAAGCGGTCCAAATCCAGATCCAGACCGAATTCCGCCGCTATGGCCATCATGTGCAAAACGGTATTGGTAGATCCTCCAATGGCCATGTCCACTCGAATGGCGTTGTCAAGTGACGCCTTCGTGACTATCTGCCGGGCGGTTATGCCGCGCTCCACCAGCTCCATGATCTTCATGCCGGATTGTTTGGCGAATCGGATCTTTCGCGCGTCCACTGCATGGGCTGTCGCGCATCCCGGCAAGCTCAAGCCCATAGCTTCTGTGAGGCAGGCCATGGTATTGGCAGTAAAGAGCCCGGCGCATGAGCCGGCACCCGGACAGGCCATCTCCTCCAGGGCGTCCAGCGTCTCGCCTCCTGCTTGCCATCCCTCAAAGACGTTGATCAGATCCAGCTCTTTGTCGCAGGCAAAGCCAGGCATCATGGGCCCGCCTGTTATCACGATGGTGGGTAAGTCCAGCCTTCCGGCTGCCATGATATGGCCGGGTACTATCTTGTCGCAGGAGGGGATCATGACCAGCCCGTCGAGTTGGTGGGCCTCGGCCATGATCTCGATGGAGTCTTCGATCAGTTCGCGGCTGGGCAGAGAATATCTCATGCCCTTATGGCCCATGGCAATGCCGTCGCAGACGCCGATGGTCTGGAACTCGAAGGGCACGCCACCGGCTGAGCGTATTCCCGCCTTTGCTGCCTGTCCCAGCTTGTCAAGGTGAATATGCCCCGGTATAAACTCATTATAGGAGTTGACAACGCCTATGAAGGGACGGCGAATCTCTTCATCGCATAAGCCCGTGGCCTTGAAGAGCGCCCTATGAGGCGCTCTCTCTCTGCCTACTTTGGTGACATCGCTCCTCATATCCAAAAACCTCGTTTGAGCCTCTGTCACTTTTCCGTTTAAGTAGTTGCTGATCTTCAATTTGTGATAAAAATCTCTGCTTTCCATTGATCTTCAGGCAGAGCTGATGGAGATAAGATACGATCCTATGATCCGGGCTCCGGTGGCTGTGGCCGTCAATATAACCTCGCCGTCGCGCACACGAAAGTCGGTGGTGCTTCCTGCCCGGGAGGCCGAAGTGGATGCCGTTTGTGGTGAAGCTGAAAGGAGATGCCCTCCTTCTTATCTATGCCACGTGAAGCCATATAGTCAGCCGGCTCTACCAGGCGAATGCGCTGGCTGCTGGCCCGTGTCAATATGGTACGCTGTGATTTCAGGTGGATCTGGCCCCGGCTCTCCGGCGAGCCGGGGGGCCAAACAGAACGAAAGATAAAAGATGAGCTCTTTGGGAATATGAGGTGGTAGAGGATCGCTGCAGAGTTCGGCGCGGCGTCCTCGATCCGGGCATGATGGACGAAATTCAAGTAGCCGTTATCGGCGCGGGGCCTGCAGGCAGCACTGCCGCGGAGGTTGCCGCCAGAAACGCAAAGGTAGTGCTCATTGATAAGAAGAGCGAGATAGGCAGCCCTGTGCAGTGCGGCGGCTTCCTTCCAGAACCCTTTGAGCTGGAGCGGCTCATGCCCCGCGCCCGCCTGCCTGAGACGCTAATAGAGATTCCAGAACGCTGCATAATGCATCGCACCCGGTTGCAGCGCATCTATTCTCCTTCCGGAAAGGGCAAGGAGTTTCCTGTGGCGGGCCGGGTCTTGGACCGTCGCGCTTTCGATCGATACCTTGCCGGCCGGGCGGCTCGCGCCGGGGTTCGAGTTCTTCCCGCGACGCGCGCGGATCTCAATGATGGAACATTGCGGCTTTCCGGACGCTTCTCGGGAAGCTTGCGGCCGCAGATAATAATCGGCGCGGACGGTCCGCATTCAATCGTTTCCCGTGCCATGGGAAATCCGGTCCAGGAGTTTGGCCTCTGCCTGGAATATGAGATGGTGGGTGTAAAGATCGACGTCGATGCGGCAGAGATGTACTTCTCGGCAGATTATGCTCCAGGGGGCTACGCCTGGATAATTCCTATGGGACCTGACACGGCCAATGTAGGTATAGGCGTACGGGCATCATACCTCTCAGGCCGAAAGCTTCCCGATATTCTGGACAGGTTTGTCCGTGAGCACCCGGTTGCCGGGAAGAAGCTCGCGTGTGGCGAAGTATTGGCCGTCATGCGCGGTCTCGTACCCGCGGGCGGATCACAAGGAACGATTCAGAAGAGCAATATGCTGCTGGCCGGAGACGCTGCCGGTCACGTCATGGCCACCAGTGGTGGAGGCATACCATTGGCCATGGTGGCCGGAAGGATCGCAGCCGAGGTTGCCATCAGGCATCTGCAGGACGGGATACCTCTGCAGGAGTACCCGTCGCGCATCCGCGAAGAGTTTGGAATAGAGTTGTCGCGATCGGTCCGGATAAGGAAAATTGTGGATATGTCTATGAAGAGCGATTCCCTCATGAATGCCCTATTTGCAGCCTTAAACCCCGACCAGATGAAATCGGTAATGCGCGCAGAGATCCCTCTGCTGCTCAGAGCTCGCGAAACGGACTGATGACGGTTTGTTCCGGACATCCTTAATCCGGGAATGCATCGCGACAGATTATCTGAATCTCATATAAAATAAAAGAGATCATAACGGAAGGATGGCCCGACCATCCGACCGACAATGCCAAACTATTCCTTTTTCTCTTCTTTGGGGGCCTTGCCCAGCAGCTCTTCCACGGACTTGGCGCCAGACTCCACTACCTTGACATTTATCTGGCCAATATCGGGAGAAATATCCCTTCCGTGGATGCTCATCCTCTTCTTCTTTCCTTCGGCGATAGGATGATATCCGGTTCCAGTTGATAGCAGGATTTTTCTGCGCTTTGTGCCGGGGAGGTCACCGCGCATGGGAAATCCTTCGCGATCACTGCCGCCCATAACCTGCACCGAGTAGCCTGGCAAGCCCAGGACATCTCCTTCGATCTTGTCGCCGATATGTTTTCCCAGAAGCTTGCCTGCTCCTGGATCCTTAAGCTCCACCTGATAGGCCTTACCGCTCTTGGGATCTGAGACTACAACCCTAAAATCCATCTTTCTTCCTCATCAATGTAAATGTAACTTGAGTCTAGAGATCGATGCTCTATAAAACCTTATCTTGTCGGGAGAGAAGTTTACGAAATCATACTTTTCGTCTCTCGCAGATCATCTCTCTCACCCAAATGATATCCTCAACATGCTCGCGTCTCAAAGAGATGTCGCGCGATCATTTCAGCAATGACATTCTGGAGTAGTCCACCAGCATAGATATGGGCGCGGTCTCGATTTTTGCACCCAACTCACAGGCGGCCACCACACCGTTGACGCCCGCATAGAATGCTATGCCGATCTTGCCGGAGGCTACGGGGCATCCCAGGATGGGTTCTGCCGGACCTCCTATCTTTATCAGCCCGCCAAATCCCGCTGCCTGGAAATCTTCCAAGAGCTCACAGGCACGTTCTGCTGCCGCAACGGGCACCTCCCGGACGTTGGCCAGAACCCGTCCTGTGCCCCTAAAGATGGCATTTGCAGCGTTCGATACTCTGCGACCCATAAACACCTTCATAGGATCGAGGGACGAGCCGGCATAGGCGATGAGGTCTATGAACTCGCCAGGCTGTTTATCCCTGACTTCCGCCAGCCCCGCGAAGCTGGTGAGGACAGGAATTCCCTTCTTCAAGAGCATGCCGTCAAGAGTGATGCTGCATACTGTCGCCACTCCAATGGATCCGGCTGGAATCACGCGGGAGGAAATATTATCTCCTTCATCCCTGATCAGCACTCTTTGGCTTACAGTATAACCCGCCTCGAAGGCGCGGTTCAGGATCTCGAAAACCTCGTCGGCATTCGCCTTGTCTATGATGCTGGTATTGGCGACGACATCACCAAGGCCCGTCAGAGGATCGAAACTGGTCTTGAACATGTACTCTTCAATCCTGGTATTCACAAAACCGATCCGATCGTCGACAAGGGCGTCGCTCAGCTCCCTTGAACCAAGGGGCGTAATCACCCGGCCGCTATAGCCTCTCTTCTTGGTGAATCCCAGCTCGTCCAGGATCTGGAGGTTGTAGCGTACTGCCCTCTCTCCCAGATCGTAGCCGCGATTGCAGAGAGAATCCGAGATCGCTCTCGCACCGACTGGCAAGCCTGCGCTTTCAATAACCCTGAGGATCTCTATGAGCCTGCGCTGGCTCATATGTGCCCTGGTGAGTAGCTTCATCTCCCTTTATCCTCCGGGAAAGGCCATATATATCCCATATGGATAACTACGTGCCCGGATGGATGCATAAACTGCAGACCAGCCAGAAAAGCATAGCAAATCATAGTCCCGTGGGGTAGCGGTCAATCCTGAGGGCCTTTGGAGCCCGCGACGGCGGTTCGAATCCGCCCGGGACTACTTTTAACTCAAAAGCATCAGAAACGTAGATATATCTGGCCGGTATCTTGAGTAGAGGGCCAGGCAGTTTGATTTATAATACAAGAGTCAATTGCTCCGGTAGTGTAGCCCGGCCAATCATTTCGGCCTTTCAAGCCGAAGACTCGGGTTCAAATCCCGGCCGGAGCATTTTACCACATCTTTTCGAGATCATAATGCCACGAGGTCACGCGTTGGGATGGTTTGCCTCACAATCGGCGTTGATTCGTGCAAACTCGCTTGACTCGCGGCAGGTTACTGTTGATTTACGGCTGCAGTCATTGAATCCTGTAACCTGCCACCAGATATCCGTTCTGGGTGGTGGGTGGGATTCATTTTGGCGCGCATTATCAAGACTATCGCAGAAGGGAGGGAAAACATCTTTGTGGCTTTCCTCAACTGCAGACCATTCGCTTTCAACAAACTCGGGATAAAATAGTTGATCTATGCATATCGATTTTTCACATAAGTACCCGACACGTTTATATTCCATAGGCCGGTAAACCGAGTTTGTGCCTGAGCAAAATACTCAAATATAAGCCGAGAAGCATGAGGGTCAGGTACTCCACACCGTCAGCGGCATTTCAACGCCTGTGCTCGGGCTAAAAGCTGAGCAAAGGTTATGCTCGTTGTCGGATGGTGCCAATGGATTTGGGCCTCTGCGGACGGCTTAGATCTATGCATTGATGGTAAACTAAGGAGGTGGGAAAGAAATGAGGAAACTAATAGCTGTTTTGGTTATTATCGCCATGGCCGTAGTAGGCATGGCCGGTGCAGCTAACTATATGTACGAAAAGGCATCGGTCAAGGGCGTTGGATACAAGAACGTAGAGATGATCATTTCCACCCAGACTGGCTTTAACGGCCAGAAGCTGGTAGAGAAGGAGTCAGGCTCCGGTAACGTAATCACCGAGAGAACTGAGCTCGAGGCCGAGAGGCAGCTCAACCGCGATGGAACCGTCATTGGCAACGGCCAATGCCTGTTCCCGACCGGACAACGTGCCCCATGGACTACATCAACTTCACCAAGGAAGCTGAGTTCGAGTACATGCCCGTCTCATACCAGACCGGCACCTACGACCAGAAGTGGGTCGAGAAACTCTGCGTCCAGAACTACAGGATCGGCGCTGTGCTGACTGAGATGTACACCCACGCTGAGCACCTGCAGAAGACCACCGAAGTCAAGACCAGGGGATACTCCACATTGAACAATGGATGCCCTGCTTGCTGCACCGGTGTTCTTGAAGCTAACCTGAACAGCAACGTAATCGGCGTTGCCCATATCGGATGGATCTCCAGGGATCCCAGCGCTGACAACCAGCTCAAGGGTCGCCATGCCGAGTACGGCAGATCTGTCGAGGACCTGACTGGTGTCTTCTCCATCGAGAAGTTCATCCAGCTCTGGGGCAACTCCACATGCGGCGCAATCAGCGTTGACTGGCTGCCCTGCGTGTAAATAGATAAAACTACAACACTAGAATCCGGCTCCGGGCGAGATAGCCCGGAGTTCACATTATATTTCGATTTTTCGTCACTTATGACCTTTCATGGATGCTTTCTTTTGCGAAAATACCGGCATTCTGATGGGTGACGGATGCACAAATTGCATTGTGTTGGTTTTCATCTCCCCAATATGACTGGAATATCGCGAGAGTATCGCTCTGTCATCGGGAAAAACAAGCACGGGATGCTCGAATATTAAGACGAATATGTGCATTATCCCTGCTCGATAGGTTTATATGTCAGTAATCTAATGAGGAAGGTTGTGCCTGAAAAACATTTTCAAATGCCCGATGAAAATCATGGGACCAGGCGCCTCACGCCGGATAAGATGGCATTTGACGCTTTCGGCAGATGTATCAAGACTGAGCCGAACCAAGCGGTTTCATCTCTCATGGTGGAACAAAACCGGATCTTTGATCCGGGGCATATCTATCCAACCGGGGTGATGTACTGAAGGATCATTTGTTGCTGTTCAAGAGCAGCCTTCGATCCTCATGTAAAGGAGGTGGGAAAGAAATGAGAAAACTAATAGCTGTTTTGGTTATTATCGCCATGGCCGTAGTAGGCATGGCCGGTGCAGCTAACTATATGTACGAAAAGGCATCGGTCAAGGGCGTTGGATACAAGAACGTAGAGATGATCATTTCCACACAGACTGGCTTTAAT
>CAWCSK010000017.1:0-140588 GCA_963798205.1 uncultured Methanosarcinales archaeon | reverse complement strand
CCCTTCCCCACTCCATATTTCCCCTTCGTCCGCTCATATAGCTCGTAGAAATTAGGCTTGGCGCGTTGAAGCGCTAAGAAGATAAGTCCGGACCTGATAGGAAATGTGGCCGGGGCGTGAAATCAAACTGCGTGCGGCCACCCCACCCTAAAGGATGGGGTATGCTTCGGGCCGCACGCCTTTACGCCCGGTTTTCTGGAATCCAGAAATCGTCGAGTTTTTGTTGCCCAGATCCCCTTGATCTGCACGATTGGAACTCCGCTTTCGGTTTCCCCTGAGACTCCTTAATGTAGTGCTTGATGGTATCAGCAGTCACATTCCCTACGGATCGAAAGAACTTGCCACTTGACCATAGGTTTCCACCCCAATAGCGTTTCTTCAATTCAGGATGAAGCTTGAACAACCTATGCGAACTGCCTCCTTTCAAATATTGAACGACTCTCGATAGAGAAGTGCTTGGGTGGAATTCCAAGAACAAGTGAACATGATCCGCTACAATTTCCATGGCATGAATTTTGTAGCCTTGCTCCATGCAAATATTTTTGAGGATCAACTCGCAATCCTTTTTAACTTGCCTATTGTAGAATATTCCGTATCGATACTTGGGCACCAGCACGATGTGGTAGGTGATTTGACCATAGCCATGGCTGAAACTGCACAATTCCAACGCTTATCACATCCTAGCCATAGGTGGGTGGCACCACCTGTGGCTAAGGTGCCAAGTAGAACCTTCATTTTAAAAGAAGCAACGTTTTATCGATTTAAGAGAGCACAAAGAACGGGCGAGGGTTCACTTCATCCCCGACCTGAAGGTCGGGGTATTCGTGACCCTCCGCGCTCCCGATGTAATAAACTCAGGCCTGGGTTTAGAATTTAGGAAAGGAGATATTATGAGAAATTCAGAAATTCTGCTGATTCTCGCACTATTGTTCATATCCAGTTCGGCTCATGCTACATTGGCGACATGCCCGGCTTGCAGTGGAGAGCAACCGGACTGGACCAAGAGTGCAACTTCTTTCTTAGAAGGAAACACCATACAGGACGCACCATCAACACTGAATGGCGCGCAGCAGGCTAGACTCCTGGATGCACAAATCGATGCCAGGAAAAAAGCCAGTGAAGAATCAAATACCGCGAATAATATAGCTGCAACGCCGGAGCGCAACTCTACTCCAATGTTCGACATTCATCTGAACGACTTGTATGCTGTACCCAATCCTGCAAAATTCAATGATGCTGTCAAGATAGTTGCGGCCTTCGGGAACATCAGCAATAACTCTGCGACCCGGGATGGCCCATCGAGTGCGGCAGATTCGACCAATTTGATGGTTTACATAGACCTCAAGAATTCAGCCGGATCGGATGTTGGCAGGGTGAATCTCAATCAATCATCTGAGAACGAATATTCCGGAATCTGGAATGCCAGCGCAGGATCTGGCACCTATAATGCAACTATTGTTGCATCCGGACCTGACGGATCAAAAACCTTCAATGACGCCTTGCAGATAATGGTAACAGCAAAAGGCTCTGGGAATACAACAGGCAACAATACAACAGGCAACGTTAGTGTTATCTAAAGCTAGAATAGATGACGATCGGCTGGCCAAAAGGCAAAGCAATTCACTTTGCCGTGGCTCTTCTTGGCAGACTATCGAGGAACTCTCCTGTTCGCCTCAACCAAAGCCTTTTTGGTTGACGATGTCGAACGGTAATGCTGAACGATGAATTGCCTCTGACGGCTTGAAGCGATAAGGAACGGAAATGCAATAAGAAAGCCATAACAGTCGCAAGCGGAAAGATCGAAAGAAGAATGAGCACAAGAATTTCAATATCAATGGACCATAATGCCCCCATCTAAGCTCTCGCCCCTCATGGAGCAGTACTACCGGGAAAAGTTGCTGTACCCGGATGCATTACTGCTATTCCGGGTCGGCGACTTTTACGAGACCTTTGCCGAGGATGCCGTTATCGTCGCCCGCGATCTGAACATCACCCTCACCTCCCGCCAGAAGGATGACGAGGGGAACAAGATTCCTCTGGCCGGTGTGCCCTACCATGCCCTGGATGCATATCTGGCCAAGCTCATCCGGGCCGGGCACAAGGTGGCCATCTGCGACCAGGTGGAGGACCCCAAGCTCGCAAAAGGCCTGGTGAAGCGAGAGATCACCCGTGTGGTTACGCCGGGCACGATCATCGAGCCCTCCATGCTGGACGAGGCCTCCAACAATTTTCTTGCCGCCGTTGTGGAAAAGGAAGATAGAGTGGGGCTTGCTTTTGTGGACGTCTCTACAGGCGAGTTCCTGACCACAGAGATCCCGGCTGAGCGATTGCATTCAGAGCTCGCCAGGTTCCGGCCCGCCGAGTGCATCGCTTCCAATCCGATCCACTGGGAGGGCACGAGAATGCAGATCCTGGAGGAGGCCTGCTTCTCGCCCGGAAGTGCCACGGCCGCCCTGGAGAGCCGCTTCGGCTCCGATTGGGCCCAGAGGTTCCGGCTGGAGACGAAGCCGCTCTCTCAGCGGGCCTGCGGAGCCATTCTCTCCTATCTGCACAGCACCCACTTCGATGCACTGGGGCACTTGAATGACATCCGGCTCTACTCCGGTTCCGAGTACATGGTGCTGGATGAGGTCACGCTTCGCAATCTGGAGATCTTGAGAAACATCCGGGACCGTTCCCGGCGAGGCACTCTCCTGGAGTTTCTGAGCCAGACCAGGACCGCCATGGGCGCTCGAACCCTGAGTCGCTGGATACAGATGCCTCTGCTCGATAAAGAACGGATCACGAGAAGGCTGGACGCCGTAGAAGAGCTCTGCCTGGACTCCAGGCTCCGCACAAGCCTTGCCGAAGTGCTGAAGGGCGCCTCCGACCTGGAGCGGCTGGTGAGCCGGGTTACTTGCAAGTCTGCCAATCCAAAAGAGCTGGTGGTCCTGAAGAGCACACTGGAAAGGCTGCCGCGTCTCCAAAAGACCCTGAAGGATGCGAAATCCATCTACCTGCAAGACCTTTTTGGCGAGCTTTGTCCTCTGGAGGAGGTCGTCTCCCTCATAGGTAGCTCGATAATTGAAGATCCTCCCGTCCACTTGCGAGACGGCGGCGTGATAAAAGATCGCTTCAATCCGGAGATGGACCAGCTTCGAGAACTATTGCGAGACGGAAAGGGCTGGATCTCACGTCTGGAAGGCGCCGAGAAAGAGCGAACAGGCATCAAATCTCTCAAGATCTCCTACAATAATGTCTTCGGCTATTATCTGGAGGTCTCGCGGACGAATTTGCATCTTGTCCCGGAGGACTACATCCGCAAGCAGACCCTGGCTAATGCGGAGCGTTTTATCACTCCGGAGCTGAAAGAGATGGAGACCAAAGTCCTATCCGCCCAGGAGAGGGCGACCTCCCTGGAGCAGGAGATATTCAATCAAGTGCGAGATCAGATCGCGAGCTCGGCGAGAGCTATCCAGGAGAGGGCAACCGCACTTGCGGAACTGGATGTGCTGCTCGCCCTGGCCGCGGCGGCCGTGGAAAACTCCCTGGTCAAGCCCGAATTCAATGAAGAAGGAAAGCTGGCTCTACGCGGCAACAAGCACCCCGTCCTGGACAAAGCCATGCGAGGGGGCTATGTCCCCAACGATGTTCTCCTGGACGGAGATCATAACCGGCTCATCATCCTCACCGGCCCGAATATGGCCGGAAAGTCCACCTTCATGCGCCAAATAGCGCTCTCGTCCATCATGGCTCAGGCAGGATCCTTTGTGCCGGCCACTTTTGCTTCGCTCTCGCTGGTGGACCGCATCTTCACCAGGGTAGGAGCATACGACGACCTCTCTAGCGGCCAGAGCACGTTCATGGTTGAGATGACGGAGATTGCCACCATCCTCGCTGCCGCCACGAAAGACAGCCTGGTTCTTCTGGACGAGGTCGGCCGGGGAACCAGCACCTTCGACGGCCTGTCCCTTGCCTGGGCTATATCGGAATACCTGCACAGCAGCATCAAATGCAAGACCGTCTTTGCCACGCACTACCATCAGCTTACGCAGCTTGAGAGCATCCTGCCGGGAGTTAGAAATTATAGCATCGCAGTAAAGGAAGAGAGAGGGACCATTACCTTCCTGCGTACGGTAGTTCCGGGAGCCACCGACAAGAGCTACGGCGTGCATGTCGCACGCCTGGCAGGAGTTCCGGAGGCCGTAACCCGGAGGGCTGATGAGATCCTCAAGGAGATAGAGAAAGAGGCGGTGATAGAGCCCCACTCCAAGAACAACAGGCTGAAAAGGGCCTCAAGATACACCCAGCTCATATTCTTTGAAGGCCCGGGCGAGGGCGAAAAGATCCTTGCAGCATCAAAATTGGACCCTATTCTGGAAGAGATCATGGGTCTGGACCTGGACTCCCTGACGCCCCGCGAGGCCCTGAACCATCTTGCCGAATACCAGAAGAGGCATCGAGAGAGAAATGGCTAAGATCAGACTTCTTGACGAGGACACCATAAACAAGATCGCTGCAGGAGAGGTCATCGAGCGACCGGCTTCTGTCGTCAAAGAACTGGTGGAAAACTCCATAGACGCCAACGCCGGCCGGGTCTTGATAGAGGTCAAAGATGGCGGAAAGGGCTTCATCAAGATAACGGATGACGGTTGCGGCATGGAGGCTGAGGATCTCACTCTCGCCTTTCAAAAGCATGCTACATCCAAGATCCGAGACGCGAGGGATCTGGAAAAGATCGCGACATTAGGTTTTCGAGGAGAGGCTCTGGCCAGCATCGCCAGCGTTTCGCGCAGCGTCGAGGTTCGAACCAAGACCCGGGACTCGCTCTCAGGCACCTATCTACGCCTGGAGAACGGCAAGATAGCGGAGACAAAGGAGATCGGATGTCCCGTTGGTACCTCAATCACCGTGTGGGACCTGTTCTACAACGTCCCTGCCAGAAGAAAGCACCTCAAAGGGGCAGAGGCGGAGCTGGTTCATATCACGGATATTATCACGGAACTTGCCATCATCCACTTCGATATTGCGTTCGATCTATTTACAGGCAAACGCACCCTATTCAAGTCCGCAAAATCAGACAGCTGGGACGATGTGCTCTTGCGCCTCTTCGGTCTGAAGACCTTGCAGGGCATGGCCGCTCTGCAGGCAGAGGGCCGGGGCTGGAGCATCATCGGGAGTGGTAGGAGACGCGCTTGAGCCTCGGAGCAGTCCTGACAGGATATTCATCTTCGTCAACGGCAGGGCAGTCTCTTCCAAAGCTATCGCCACCGCCTTGCGAGACGCCTATCGAAACATCATTCCCCTGGGAAAGAGCCCCATGGCCGTAATCTCCCTGGAGATAAGTCCGGAGCTCGTGGATGTCAATGTTCACCCTGCCAAACGAGAGATTAGACTCCTCCATGAGGACGAGATCAGCTCAGTTCTTTTCCAGAGGGTCGCAGAGGCCCTGGCGGATCATGCCAAACCCGTCAAGGCTTGCCCGCTTCGTCTGGCGAGCTGGGCGAGCAGTCGCTGCCAGACCCGGAACCTTCGGAACCATCGCCCAGAGCTGCGAGCAGAGTACACTTCCCATAGAGATGACCGAGATGGCACCAGCGGAGGCAATGCCCCGAACAAAGAACGTCACGAAGCTGAAGATACTGGGCCAGATTCTAAAGCTCTATATCGTGGCGGAGGGCGAACAGGGGCTGGTGCTTGTCGACCAGCATGCAGCAGCCGAGAGGATTCGTTTCGAGCGATTGACGAAAGCTTTACCAGAAGCAGGTCGATCCGGCAGGAGCTGGCCGAACCCATCGCCATTGAGCTTTCGCCCAGCGAGAAGATCATGATATCATCCTGGCAGGAGACCCTGGAAGACATAGGATTTGAATTCTCGCCCTTCGGTGGAAACACTTACAGCGTAAGAGCAGTTCCGGCATTAGGCCGACGGCTGGAGAGTGCAGAAGCTGTGCATGACATCTTGAGGGACCTCTTCCTGCGTGGCAAAGTGGGCCCTGACTCTACGAACAGGGATGATATCCTCAAGCTTCTGGCCTGCAGGGGCTCCATAAAATCGGGAAAAGAGCTCACAATGGCGGAGATGAACCGTCTCCTGCAAGATCTGGGAGAGTGCGACTAATCCACTCACCTGCCCGCATGGAAGGCCGGTGATGGTGGTAATAGACCAAAACCAATTGGAGCGCTTATTCGGGAGGAGATGAACTTATCTCTGGGGCAAGATAATGGCCTGCCATGGATCTGGAAGGTTTTGCCAAGCGGGGTCTGAGGAGAAATGACCCAGAAATAAAATCCAAGCTCATCTCACTGATCAGAGAAGTAAAAGAGATACCCGAGGATAAGGCCGCCGTTCTGGCTGCAGCCGTGATAGAGGAGGCAGAAGCAACTCTAAATCCCAGGGGCGAGGTCTTCAAGCTTGCAGAGCGCGGGCGTTACCATGGGCGACTATGGAGTGGGCTCGCGCGGCTCAGGAGATTTTTATACTCACACCAAAATTGCGGAGGTCATCGGCAATACCCATGCTGTAGTCGACTCGCGCCAGTTAGACGACTCCGGTGTGGTTATGGCCAAAGGGAAGTTCATAACTGTCACTGTGGACGGAATGCACTCCCGCCTCAGCGACTATCCATTCCTGGCCGGCTTTCATGTCACACGGGCAGCTCTGCGCGACGTCTACGTAATGGGCGCAAAACCGGTGGCTCTGCTATCGGATATTCATCTCGCAGACGACGGGGACGTCTCCAAGCTCTTCGACCATATTGCCGGCATCGCCACAGTCTCGGAGCTGATAGGCGTTCCACTCATCACAGGCAGCACGCTACGCATCGGCGGAGATATGGTTATAGGCGACCGGCTCACCGGATGCGTGGGAGCGGTTGGCGTATCCGAGAAGCTGACGCCCAGAAAGAGCGCCCGGCCCGGGGACGTGATCATGATGACCGAGGGAGCCGGAGGTGGAACGGTCTGCTCCGCCGCCCTCTACTATGGTCTTCATGAGGTTGTGGATGAGACTCTGAACATCAAATTCCTGGAGGCCTGTGAGGCGCTGCTGAAAGCGGATCTGACCATTCACGCCATGACCGACGTGACCAATGGAGGCATTCGCGGCGACGCCAAGGAGATCTCTTACACCGCAGGAGTGAAGCTCATCTTCGAGGAGGAGAAGATGCGCCAATTGGTCAACCCAAGGGTTCTGCAGATGCTGGACTCTTTAGAGATCGACTACCTGGGTGTCTCCATCGATGCGCTGCTCATCATCGCCCCTCCGTCGGAAGCGGGTAAGATCGCCAAAGTCATTCGAGAGGCAAATGTGGCCGTGGATGAGATCGGCAGGGTTGAGGAAGGGGAGGGAGCATATCTGCAAATGAACGGCAAAATTGCCGACTTTAGCCCTCGTTTTCGCGAAGCTGCCTATACGCCCATAAAAAAAGTGGTAGGCCAGGATGCAGAGCGCGATGTGGCAGAGATGACCCTCAGGGTTGACGAGGCAGCAAAGAACGCTGTGGAAAAAAAGAGGCGATTTATAGAGAAGATAAAAAGAAGTTAATTCAAATTTTTACAAAGTTATTTATTTTCAAGGCCTTTACTGAATGTAATAATAATAGTAAAAATTTATTTAACATAAATAAACTATTTATATCATAACGTACTTCATTTATTACAAGGGTGTAAAATAAGGGAGAAGATAACCATGAAAGAATCTTTCGTAATGAGATTTGATGAAAAGGATATCGAAGTCGTAGAGACTTTGAAGAGCCTGGGAGTGCCGAGAAAGGTCTCCAACATGATCGCCTATCTCGCCAGCGGAACAGAGGCCACCTCCCGCCAGATCGAGAGAGGGTCCGATCTCCGCCAACCAGAGGTGAGCATTGCTCTTCGCACGCTGCGCAAGAACAATTGGGTAGAAGAGAAGATCAGCAGGAGCGATGGCACAGGCAGACCCATGAAGGTTTACCGTCTTAAGGCGCCTATCGAGGATATCCTCCATTACTACGAGGAGGAGAAGATGAATGAGGCTAACCAGGCGCTGCAGTCAATCCAGAAGCTGAAAACCCTTTTAGGGGAGGTGGGATCAAGCTGAACAGCAGGATATGTCTTTCTTTTTGTTTTTTGCCTTATTCCTTTTTGGCGCTCTATTGTGCCTCAAGCTCTCGCACCAATCGCATACACTCAAGAATATGGTTCATGTGTTTGGCGAGTTCTGACTTATCGAGAATCCGGCACTTAAGGAGCAGGATTGAATATTCTAAAATTGGTCCATAAATCACGAATTTGCATAGGCAATTCTCTATCAAGCAAACCTTATATTTATGGAAAAATTTTCATAGATCCGAGCATCCCTCGATGTTACTTCCTAAAAAAAATGATCACGATGAGGATATATAGAAGGAAGACCTAATATAAATTGAGGGAAACCAGGGGTCAATGTGAATCATTGCCCGAGGAGATGTAGCTAGAAACCAAGGAGACGGCAAATGATCTAAACGGTATCAACAGCACTGGAAGTCAGGTCTTGGGCCGTTCCGACGGTCGTCAATAATTATATATCAACGAGTCTATATCCAGGTAGTGATTCATTGGCAGTTATCGAAGAAGTTATCCAGAGGGCTTATCTTAACAAACTTGTGGGAGAAGAAGGTTTACGCATTGTGGAATGTATTCCAGGTGAAGAGATCACGGATGAGCGGCTGGCGGAGCTCACCGGGATCAGCCTGAACACTGTGAGGCGCACACTCTATCTCCTTTACGAGCACAGGCTGGCGATATACCGGCGCAAACGCGATCCAGATTCGGGCTGGCTCACTTATTTATGGCAACTATGCCCGGAGAACTTTGACAAGGCCCTGGAATCTGAAGCAAAAAGGTTGCTTCGTAAACTGGATGAGCGGCTGGTTTACGAGAAGGAGAATATCTTCTATGCCTGCACAGAGGGATGTGCCCGGTTCATTTTCGACGAGGCGAGCGAGGCCAACTTCGTCTGTCCCTTCTGTCAGGGAAGCCTGGAGTACATGGAGAATGCCAAAGTGGTGGATACCATTGAGAAGCAGATGAAAGAACTGAAAGCCTGCATATGAGTCGCCATTCTCAATGATATTTTTATCCATTTCCATTTATAATGAAATTATTTTATAAATAGTTTTTAATCAAAATTTTTTGATCATATTTTATGAGCTATAAGTTCTCCAAATTTTTGGCCAAGACCGCCGTCCACCACCAGCGTGCCATATCCATCAGATCGCGACTGAACATTCCCGATAGCCTGTACTCTCCGCCCTTGCTGGAAACCAGGCCCGCCCCAAGCAGCTTATTTCTCATGGCGTAAAAGGCAGATCGGCTGACATTCAGTTCCACCAGTAGCCCTTTCCATTCATGGGTCTTCAGGGGATCACCGCTCCTCTGCCTCTCCTCGACCAGTGCCAGGAACTTCTGGCCGCGCTCCGCCGTTGTTTCTTCCTGGAAAAGCCGGAGCATAAGCTCATGGTATGGATCGCGGGAACGGCTTATGGCGTACTCCGATTTGGAGCGAACCTTCAACGTAGTAGCGGTCCTGGGAGCCTTCATCACATTGGTCATAAGGTTGCCAGTACTGCCCTCGCTATATCCGCGTATTCGTCCCTTAAGACATAAGCCTTAGGTGCACGGTAAGACTTCTTGTTAACATGCAATATTCCCAGGCGCGAACAAATATAGCCGATCATGGAGGCTACCACCTTTCGGGAAACATTGAATCGCATACTTACACGCTCATGAAGTGAGGCTACGGTAAACTCACCCGCCTCCACCATGGACTCAAGTACAACTCGCCTGAGACCATCCGTGTCCAAATTGAGAAACCTGACCATTCTTCCTAATATCTCTGACCTCTGTGATTTCATGGAACCCCTCCCAAACTACCTCCCCAGACATTTATCAATACTTTAGTAATATGTATAATATATACCTTCCTGATATGAATCAAAACGTATTCGATGCTTTCAGTCAAAACCCCAAAAACCAAAACCATAGTTTATTGTACCATTTCATCTGCCTGATGACAAAGATCCAGAGGGTGCTATTATGCCAGAAGATGAGTTTGCAAGAGCTGAAATTCTCTATGCGCAGGGAGACTATGAGAAGGCCCTGTCCGCCTGGGAAAACGCCGAAAGAAACACGCATGGAGATCTCACTCATTGGTACAAAAAGGGCGTGGCCCTTCGGAAGCTCGGACGGCATGAAGAGGCCATTGTAGCCCTGGAAGAAGCCCTAAAGCAGAATCCGGGAGATGCGAATGCCTGGAGAATGCATGCATCCGCCTTGAATCAAGTGGGCCGGAGTTCTCTGGCGGTGCAGTCCTGCAAAAAAGCCCTCGCCATCGACCCGTACAATGCCAGAACCTGGATAGTAAGAGGCTTTGCTCTGCACAATCTGGGCCGATATGAGGAGGCTGTGGAGAGCTATGCCAGGGCCATTGAGCTAAATCCAACAGGCGCGGACGGGAGAAGAGCCTGGAATAACCGTGGTGCGGCACTGGACAACCTGCATAGACACGAGGAGGCCATAGAAAGCTATGAGGAGGCGATTATGATAGATCCCTTCGACATCTATGCCTGGAATAATAAAGGCGTAGCTTTGGGTGCCCTGGCTCGACATGAGGAAGCGCTGCAGTGTTTTCAAAAGGCAATAGAGATTGAGAAGGAATATGCGACTGCCTGGAAGAATTTAGGAGTTGCCTATAAGTCGCTTAACCGGGATGCAGAGGCTGAAGAGGCCAGTCGAAGGGCCCGGGAATTGGGATTGGTTTGATGCTTCACCAAAAGCCGCAATAATCCCTGTGAGAGGTACTCTTATCAAGTGCCTATTATCAATTATGCCCATATAAATTATCATAAAGGCAGAAGCCCCAGGTGGTAACTTTAGGAGGAGCTTTCTGCCAGCAGTGCCCACAGCAAGGGCATACTATCTTCATCGCTCAGGACATATCAATTTTGTTGAGAGACATTTGAGAGAAAGTCATACATAGTAGTATTTTATATGCGATTCTCAAGAGATTTTTCACCACAACCCTTCGGAAAAAGCTCTGGCCCGTCCAGCCTAAAACCAATGGAGAAGAGGCCTTTGCCGTCTTTGCGAATGATATGGAGATACATCGATGACCATTCCCGCCTGGCAATACCATGAGCCCGACCATCCCGGAGCCGACTTCGATACACTGGCCGAGTTCTACGATCAGGATATGCAAAAACATCGAGACATCCAGAGAGAGATCGCCGAGATCCTTGATTTCCTGGACCTGAGTCCCGACCAGTCCGTCCTCGAGATCGGCACCGGAACCGGCGAGTTCGCCCTGGCCGCGGCCCGGCATTGCCGAAAGGTATACGCAGTGGATCTATCTCCGGGTATGCTGAGGTACGCCGAGAAAAAAGCAGCATTAAGGGCTATAAGCAATGTCGAGTTCTTGCCGGGAGGATTTCTTACCTATCAACACCAGGGCACTCCTCTGGACGCTGTAGTGACCCAGATCGCATTGCATCATCTCCCTGACTTCTGGAAACAGATAGCATTGCTGCGCATATTCGATATGCTCAAAGAGGGAGGAAAGTTCTGCCTCAGGGATGTGGTCTACTCCTTTGACCCCCGAGATCAGGAGAAGTTCTTCGGGGAATTCATATCAAAGGCATCTGGGAAGGGAGGCCCGGAGTTTGCCGCTCGCATCTCCGATCATATCAGGAAAGAGTACTCCACTATGGACTGGATTATGCAGGGGATGATCGAGAGGGCCGGCTTTGAGATAACGAGATTGGAGCATAGTCACGGATTTTTCGGCCTGTATTTATGCACCAAAACCCGCAGATAGCCGCCTCCACAAACGAAGAGGCGTTGAAAGTCGCATTTTGGATTGAGGTGGAACGACCCGGAATAAGAGAAATCGTTTGTCCGTTTTTTGCAAGCGATAAGACGCTCACTTGCAGTGCCGCTGCCAAGAGAGAAAAAATGGGTGGTTTTGCTCCCAATTCACCCTCCGCCGCAGCCGCAGCCTCCACCGCCCGACGTGGATGTTGTTGTGCCCCTCGATCCCGAGATGGGATACATGATATTCTTGTATCCGGCCAGGTTTTTGTTGACCCTATCCTGGGCATAATTCGATAGATCAAGAGGTTTCAAGCCAAATGTGGTGCCCATGGTGGTATTATTCAATGAAGTGGCATTTGTCGATGAATTGTTCAATTTCATCTGACCTACCACGGGGTTGCCCAAAACGTGCGGAGCAGCACCGCTGGAGACAGAGGATGCCGCCAGATTCAAATCGCCCATATACACCATCGTTCCGCCAGGGGACCACTGGGCAGAGGCGCTTATTGGCCAGGGCGATGAACATGACTGCCAGTATAATTGCAGCATATTTTGCAGAAGACATGAGTATTGTTCCTCCATATAGAATCAATGAGAACGATCTCCAAAGACGCTAAATAAAATAAGATTATGTGCCCGACAGGGGCACATATTCAGCACTTTCAACTGCCGCTTACTTGGGTGGCCAGAAGTCCTTCATCCAGCCGACGATGCGGCCGGAGTCTTCTGGGCCGACCAAGATCTTGACCTTTCCTTCGAAGAGCTCCTCAAGCTCGCCTGAGAACTTGGCAGCCATGCCGGGAAGCACAATTGCGGGATACTTCTGGCCCTCGAACTTGAAGTCGGTCTCGCCGAAGGAGTCCTTGATCTTGGTTGGGTTGAGCTGGCCGCCGGCGACTGAGGCCTGCACGCCGATTCCGTCGGTGCCGATGGAGATGATGTAGGCATCGATGCCATTGGAAGCGACATCGGACTCGACTGTGTAGTAGGTCAGGGCGAAGTTCGTGGTCACGAAGACCGGGGACTCGACTCCTGGGTTGCCTACCTTGTAGATGCCGGGCTTTACCTGCACTGGCGTTCTCGGGTCAGTGTAGATATTGAAGCGCAGATGCATATCCGGCATCATGCTGTAAGCCTCGATGGAGTGCTTGATCATGATGGCTCCGCCGCGGATGACGAAGGCAGCGGTGAGCACGGACTCCCAGTAGGCTGCGCGTGACTGGATCCTCAGTGGTCAGCCAGGCATTGATGGGCAGCACCATGACGGGATACGCGATATCCCTCTGAGCCTCTTCCACTGCGGCCCTGCGCAGGTTGATGAAGTTCAGCAGAGTCTGTTGCAGCAGTTTGCCATTGGGTGCAGTGCCTGGGTCCAGGATAAGGTCCGTCAGGCCCATGCCGGCAAAGGTGAGCGGCCATGGACTTCAGGGCATCCAGATCGAAGGGCACGCTCAAAGTGACGGGCACCTTGTAGTCAAAAGCGAGCTGGGCGACTTCCTTCCAGTTGTCCTTGTTGGCGGCGTAAATGAGTGGTCTCGCTTTGGCCGCGACCTCAAGTCCTGCTTTGAGAACCGCGGGATTGAAGGAGCAGAGAATGAGCGGGAAGTCCGAGTTGGCCATGACCGTCTTGACACAGGCTGCGAACTTGGCCGGGTCATCGGTCACGGAACGGACTGCGATCATCTCTACACCCTGCCACTTGCCGATGTAGAACTTGCGCCAGGTGGAGATCTTCTTGACGCGCTCCACGAGCTTGGCCTCATCCATGTTGTCTGCAACATCGTAGGCAAATGGCGGCTTGTTGAAGAAGGTCATCTGGTGGCGGAACATAACATCCTCGCCTCCGACCTTGACCTGCTTTTCTCCCACGCCGATATATACCATCTTGAGCTCAGGAGCAACGATGCTCCTCAGAGCCTCAAGCTTCTTGGCGTACTTCTTCTCATCGATGAGTGGAGTGCACTCCTCTACCTTCCTGGTCCTGGAGATCAGGCCAGCGGCAAAGGCCATGCAGGTCTCCTCTCCGCACTTCTTGCAGTTGGTCTGTGGAAGCTGCTTGTAAAGGTTGAGTGGGCTTGTTTCCTTCATGGTTCTCACACCCCCATCTTGAGCCAGGCGGTAGTGTCCGGCGTCTTGGCTTCGATCCTTCCCATCAGGGACTGGGTGATCTCATGCAGATAGGCGACGGCCGTCGGGTGCATCATCATGAAGATGTCCACACCGGCCATGGCCAGAGAGTATCCTGTCAGTATCTCCCAGATTGGGCCGCGAAGCATTCTGTCTCCCCAGTCGGAGTCGTCCTTATTGGGTGAGCGTACCATCCAGGACTCTCTGACTCCCCAGGCGTTGGTGGTGCCGGAGGACATGGGGAAGGTGAGCTCTTCGTCGCCCTTCAGAGCGCCGAGCCTGATCCTCTCCATGTTGGAGTAGGCGAAGTCCAGTCCGTAGGCGAGAGCTGCCGTGGTCGGGTCCATGACTATGGATTCCCTGGGAACACCGGCGACCTTCATGAGCTTCCGGTTGAGCTCCTTCTGAGAGTTGATCTCGAGCTGAGTCCAGGCGAGGCAGACGTGTCCGTTGTCTTTGCAGGCCTTGCCTATCTTCTCCCAATCCATGTTCAGATTGGCAGAGGCGATGAGGCAGCGCTCGCCCTGAGCCACTTCGGCGGCCCTGGAGAGGACTATGGGGTCCTTGGTGGGGTTGCCGGATCCGCCGATACAAATTGGTACATCAACCGCCTGAAGAACCTCTTCCACGGTCTTGACTGCGTCCTGGGCCGAGGTGTCCTTCAGTAGCGGATCTGTGCTGATCAGGTGAACGGTTACCATGTCGGCGCCGAACTTCTTGACTGCCTTCTTGGCCCACTCGCCTGGGGAATTGATTACGTCCTCATAATGCATCTTGACGGCCTTGGCCATGCCGATGGGCATGTCGAAGACGTCCATGGTGATCTTGGGGGCATGGGGCATGGGTGCATCCGGGAAGAATGGCATTGCCTTCTCGCCGCCCAGCTTGACTACATGACCGCGGCTTCCGCCGTCCGCCTTTGTGGCACCCAGAGTGACCTCTTGAATGGGGGTCCTCCAGGTCTTGTCTATGCCGACGCTGAATTTGGCGCTGGCCAGAGCACTTGCCACCTTGAAGGCCGGCACGGCTGCGGCTGCTGCTGCCAGATCCTTTGGGGCCGGAGACATGGCCTGTGCCATTGCTACGGGCTGGAGCAGGTTCTCCACGGGATAGCCGACCGCCTTGGCGAAGTTCATGAGCTGCATGGCGATCTTGGCTGCTTCTTGTCCGAAATAGTAAGCAAAGAGCGGGCCGACGCCGCCGGCACCTGCATCTATTTCAATCTCTACATCACCCTCGATCTTTAACCCCTCGAGGGATTGAACATTCATTTCTGCTAATGTCTTATTCAAGTCAGTTAAAGTGATCTTCTCTGCCATTCAAATCACCCTCACAGGCCCAATTTCTCGACGACCTGCATCATCTCTTTCACTGCAGGCGAATCATCGGGAAGGCCCATCAATGGATCTCCCACTAAATCGAATTTAGCTAAACTCTCATCATAGGGGATAGTGCCGATAACCTTCAGGCCGACGCCTCTAGCATTCTCCAGAACCTTCTCCTTTCTTCCTGCAGTGACCTTGTTCACGATCACATACAGTTCTTTGTACTTCAGCTCGATCTCTCCTGCCAGTGTCGCGTATGCGCTCGCCCGTGGTAAGCCCGCTGCGGGATTCATCCGTCACCACGATGAGGATCGTCGAGGTCCGGGATGGTCTTCCTGCTGAAATGCTCCAGGCCCGCAGGCGTGTCGATGATGATCAGATCGTAGTTGGCCGTGGTCTTGTCCATGACGGCCGCGCAGAAGATTGTTGACAAAACAGTAACATCCAGATCCTTCCGGCTTGCCCATGACAAGAAGATCATATCCCATCCTCCTCGCACAGGATCTCGAAGAGCTTGGACTCGAAAAGCGCCTGCTTGTCAGTATCCGGTGAAGTTGTGAACCGGGACTGCTGCATGAACTCTCTCATGTCGCCGATGGTCTTTCCCACCTTCACGCCCAGCGCGTCGGCCAGATTGGCATCGGGATCTGCATCGATAGCAAGTATCCGGTACTTTTTTCCGGAATTCTTCACCAGGTGTCTGATCAGCATCGCGGTCACGGCTGTCTTGCCGGTGCCGCCCTTGCCGGTTACCGCTATTACTTTCCCCAAGGTCTAGCCTTCCTTATTTCTTTCTTATAATGACTTCCGCTACGTGGATGGACGCGCCTCGAAGCTCGATGGTCATCATGCCACCGCGATGACTGCTGCTGGGCATAGCGAAAGCCGGAGCTGCTGCGCCCTGCTGCAGGTGCGGCTGCCGCGGGTGCTGCTTCTTTCTTCTTAAGCTTAAGTCTGCATAATATCTCCCTCACTTTGTTCAATTAAGACAGTTGCACTCGCTTGAGTACCGCATCTCCCAAAAAAGGGAGAAGAAGGCGGTACTCTACTTAGCGAGTACCACCTTGTCTATGGTTATCTTGGCATCCTTCAGTATCAGCTTTATGCCGCCGGCGCTGCCGGACATGCTCAATTGCTGGTGCTGCTGCCCCTGCGGCTGCAGGTGCGGCTGCTGGAGCCGCGGCTGCAGGTGTCTTTGGTTTTAGTTTTAGCTGCATAGATTTTCACCCTCTTGATTTTTACTAATTGGGAATTCACTCACTCGAGAACGCCGTCAGCCTGCAGAGCCTCGACGACCTGCATGAACTGGCCTTCGGTCAGAGCAAGCTCGGACTTGACGGTATCCGAGGTTGATGTCTCCGCCGGTCTTCTCGATATAGGCCATGACCTTCTCCTTGATCTCATCGGAGATGTCTTCGAGCTTCCAGCCCTCGGTGATCTTCTTGTTATCAACCTTCCTGGTGACGCCGTTGACAACGGGATGGTCGACCTTGAGCAGGAAGGCCTTCAGAGCTGCGATATCCTTGGCATCGTCCTCAGTGGCGATCTTGGCCATCATATCCTCATCGATGCCTGCCTTTACTCTCTCCTTGAGGCCCTTGGACATCCAGACGATCCTTCTCCAGCCGCCGTCGGCCTGGAGGAACTTGGGCGAGAAGTAGTACAGAATGCCCATGCCCAGGAATCCTACGACCTGCTTGCCGCCGCCGGTCTGGCCTGCCATGGTTGAGAAGGGCAGTCCGTTGGGGGTTGCGCCCTTGAAGTCACGGTCGGCAAGGCCGATGCCGTCAACCTCGGGCATGTAGAAGCCGATGGTCTCGAAGCATCCACAGGAGGTGTGGGGTGCATCGAAGAATGTGTACAGCTTCATGACGCTGTACTCGCCGCCGGATCGCTTGGCAGCCATCTCATTGATGGCTTCGTACTCGCCGGCAACCAGCGTCCACTGCGGTTCCCTTGGGTATGGGGAACTGGGGGCCCTCTGGGTCCACCTTAGCGGCAGCGCGCCCGTCGAACCAGGTGATAGCACCGCACAGGGATGGCCTGTCGGGTGTGACCACGCAGGCGCTGGTGGGGGCGAATGCCTGGCATAGTGTGCAGCCGTAGAAGACATCGACGTCCTCATCGTGCAGTCCCTTGGCGCGCGCGTCACGTGTCTTGTAGACCGCCATGGCCTTGGCCAGCTCTTCCTTTACCTTGGCGGGGTCGGTTATAATGGTGATCTCCATCTTCTCGATGAAGGGCATCTCAGCCTTGTACAGATCGATGACGGGCGTGAATATCTGCACCCAGGAGGTTACACCCTTCTTCTGCAAGCTCTTGCCGATCCTCATCCAGATATCGTATCTCTGGTTGAGGTGCATGAGGCCGCTGATATAGGAGAGCAGGGCATGGTTGCGCCTCTCGATGATGGACTCCAGATCCTTCTCGATCTTCTCGCCGCCGACCTTGAATATCATGCCGAAGGGAATGGTGGAGCCTTCCTTGATATCCTTGAGGTCCGGGCCGATTACGGTGACCTTTCCATCCTCGATCTGATCCATTGGTGTGGCCAGGGACAGCTCGAATCCGTCTGCCTTGGGGCCGCCCAGCTCTACCCATAGATCGTCCTTTCTGATGCGCTCGCCCTCATACATAGGGGATATGTCCAACTTTACATCTGCCATTTAATATACCTCTTCTGTTTATAAGATAAATTTTATTTCTTCATCGCTGCTATTACTTCGTCCACAGCGGCATGGTAGTCGTCGGGGATGAAGGCCATGTTGCCAAAGGTCATATTCGCATTGATATGATAGTACCGATCAATGGATATGCGCTTGATGTCCCGGTTGAAGTTCTTCAGCGTGGCGAACATGGCGTTGGCGAACTTGTAGAAGATGCCCATGAAGATAACGGCATCATACTGGCCCTTTCCGTCCAGCCCCATCCAGTCCTGGAAGCGGAGGTAGTTGGTCAGGGGATGCAGGCCGATCTGATAGACGTCGTCATGTAGCCCCTGTCTACGAAGCCCTTCACGCTGTGGGCTGTTGCCGCGATGGGTATGCCCATCTTGCCGATCTCGATCATCTTGTCGAACATGATGGGGTCGTCAAAGAGCTCTGCTCCTACTACGAGCAGAGGCCTCTTGGCCTTCTTGATTATTGCGCCCATAACCTTCGGCATGTAGCACTTGGCCTGCTCCGGCCCGGGAACCTGGGCCATCTCAAAGGGAATGGGGTTCTTGGTGGTGTCAATGCCCTTCTTAACTTCTGCTGCCATTTTTATCTCCTCCTTGCCCTCACTTCTTGGTCCTGATCTTCCTGGCCAGGTTTGTCGGGTCAAAGCTCACATCAGCCGGTCTGAGCGGGCCGGATAGGAACTTCTTGGCCTTCCAGTCGATCTGTCCAGCCATGCTTTGACTCCAGCTCCTTCATCATCTGATCTTTGTAAACGAGGGGAAGGTCTTTGGTGTCTCGGACATAGATGTGCCAGTCGTCGGGCAGCTTGCCGCAGTACTTCATGGATATATCGCAGTAGTGGGTCAGCTTGATCGCTCTGCCGATGCTGTTATCGGAAGGCCGGAAGCAGAGCTTGGCCATCTCTACCATAGCCTCTTCCTTGGTCTCGGCAATGTAGAGCATAGCCTCTGGTGCTGGCTCAATCTGCTGCATCTTCCGTCGCGGGCATCGATGACCATCCAGTCCTCTGGCTTGTCAGCCCTGCCCATGAACGAGCGGCGGTACATGACGGAGTGAGGCTGAACTACCACAGGGATTCCCAAGCGGTTGCAACCCGTTGCGATAGAAGCGGCCTTCTGAGAATAAGCTCCCCAGGCAATACCGCAGGCGCCAACTTTGTTCAAGATGTAGTCGGCGATATCGTCGAAGTTGCCCCTGTGGTTTCGGTGGGCGAAGATGGTGGCCACCTTGATGGCTGCGTCGCCGATGTTGGCGTTGGAGACGCACGAGCCGGTGTTGCAGATGTTGCGACCATCAAAGCCCGCCGGGATACTGCTCCCAGATGGTCTTGCCGTCTACATCGGTGTAGAGGGACATATCCATGGCCATGCATCCGGAAGTGACGACGATGTAGCCTCGATCCACGAACTCTTTGGCGATATCGTAGCACTCTTTGGTGCCCTTGGGGTAGTTGCTGCATCCGACAAGAGCGATGACTCCGGGGATGGTGCCGAGAACGATTGGTGCACCTACAGCCCTGATCTCAGTATCCCTGGCAGGCCCACGGCCGGCTCTCATCTTGAACTTCTGGTTCCTGATATACTGGCGGTTGGCGTACTCGTAGAGGTCCATGATGTTTATGCCCTGCGGACAGACCTGCTCGCACCTTCCGCATCCCACGCAGATCTCGTACATGGACGAGAAGGCTTCCAGGTTGCCCTTCTTGGCCTCAGCGATAAGATCGCTGATTCTGACATGGGGCGGGCAGACGAAGGCACACTCGTTGCAGCCGGTGCACTTCTCGATGCTTGCCTTGAACTGTTCTTCTGTCATCAGGTTCTGGGCCTTGGCCTCGGCCCGCTTGGGCTTGACGGCTATGGCGACCCTTATGCCTATCTCTCCTGCCTTGGTTGGATCCAAAACGGCAACGCCAGGCATCTTGAAGCTGACCAGGTCGTCTACTATGGCATCAATCGGATCATTGGTCCTGTCCGGCAGACCGAGCATGATCTTATCTGTGGTAGCGATGACGGGGATCTTGCGCTTCGAGGCATCTTCGAGAACATCGCAGAAGACGCACTGCTCGTCTACCATGACGCAGTCCATGACACCGGAGCGGACCATCTTTCTCCACCAGCCCATGGCTCCAGCGACCTTGGGCCTGGTTCCGATGCCTGCTGGTACTTTCAGCTCGCCCTTTCCGAGGCCAATCCGGTTCAGGTCATGAGCGGTGCAGCAAACGCCGCCGATGTCCACTTTGTCCCAGAGATTGTTGTTCTCGGCGTAGATCATGGCTTCAGCGCCTGCAGCCAGGTTATGGCCGTAAGCGATGAGAACGCCCTTGTTCTGGTCCAGGGTGCCCATGCCGATCTCAATGAGCGGGGCATCAGCAGCACCGCGGGGCATATCGTAGGCCACAATCTGCAGCATATCGCAGATCTCCATGCCCAGCAGGTCCAACATGCCGGCATGCAGAGCCTTGGACTCGAAATCTATGAAGTGCGCTCTCTTGACCGGTGTGGGTAGCAGCCAGAAGCTGTACGACCTCTTCCTCAAGGTAGTAGAGTCCTTCATTGAAGTCCTTGAAGGTCTTGGGCTTGCTGCCCATGATGGTCTGGTATAAGGGAGAATCCACCAGAATTTCGTCGCCCATGTCGAACTTCATGTCGCCGAACTTGTCCATGCACCAGTGATAGAGATGTCTTCCGTGGGCGGCATGCGCACAGCATCCCATCAGACAGGCAATTAAAACAATCTTGCCGCAGGCACCGGCCTGATCTATGCCGCATGCGCCTTTTTTGTTACCTGTAAGGTCGCATGGACCGTAGGTACACAGAGTGCAAGTATCATCCGCTGGCGCGTACATGATCTTGTATCTGTTGGCAATCATATGATCCCAGTTCCGTAGTGTTGCCACGCCGGGCTTGGGGAATGGACCCATCTCCTGGTCCCACTCATCCGCTTCCTTAACGACAGCTCCTATGTTGATCTGGACGTTCTTCATGTCCTCAACCGAGAAGCTGCCTTGGTTTGTTGCCATCGGGTTCTTAGCCTCCTCTTCCTTTGATATACGGCCGTCTTGGGTTCGCATAGAGTAGATAAAACACTTTCGGATACTGATTAATATACAAATCTATGGATCTACCTTAGATTCATAGTAGTAATTTTATATATCAATCACCAGGGCGCAGCCTTCTGTCTAGTCACGATCGTTAATGGAGGATTTCTGCCCACAAGTTTGAAATGCATACACATGAGAAGGCCACAGCAATTTATGATAAATCGGGTACGGAAGAGCTTTGCCTCGGCAGCGGAGTGCAAGCATGGCGGCAGAGTGCAGGAAGCGGCAAGAGTTTAGGAGCAGAGCCGCTGGACTTTTCTGCCAATATCAATCCACTGGGCTCGCCGCCTCTGGAGGAGCTCGTATTGGAAGAGCTGAAGCATATTGGCCACTATCCGGATAATAGCTACTCAGGACTTTTGCCGCGCGGCGGCCCGGTTTATGGATGTGGAGAAGGAGTGCATCGTTCCCGGAAACGGCTCCTCGGAGCTGATCAGGCTCTTCGCGGAGGCGGCTCTGGAAGAGGGCAGCACTGGCTCTGATACCAACTCCTACCTTTGGCGAATATGAGAATCAGTCTCATCTTGCGGGAGCCCGGGTTGAGAAGCTGCAAATCGACCAATCCGGCCTGCCCGTATCTCGCGACTCTGACCTGGCCGGGCAAGCTGCTCTTCCTCTGCAACCCCAACAATCCCACGGGACGTCTCCTTTCCCGGAACCAGGTAATCAGTCTGGCAGATAGATGCGAGGAAGCGGAAGTCTTTCTGCTCGTGGACGAGGCCTTCATAGAGCTTTCCGATCCCCACCAGAGCGTGGCCGATCTTGCCCCGGAGAGGGATTTCTTGTTTGTCATGAGATCCCTGACCAAGTCCTTCGGAGTGCCGGGCCTGCGGCTGGGCTTCGGCGTGACCAACCCGGCTCTGGCAAAGATCATGAACCGGGCCAGAATTCCCTGGTCCGTTGGCTCCATTGCCGCCGCTGCTGCGGAATACCTGCTGGGGTGCGAGGAGCATCTGGAGAGATCCCGTAGGGTCATAAGAGAGGAGCTGAATTATCTCATTCCTGCCCTGCAAAGCCTGGGCCTCGAGCCGCTGACCAAGCCAGGTCAACTTCATTCTGGTAAACATTGAGCCAGCGGGCATTGACTCGGATCTTCTGGCCGAGCGGACACAAGCCCAGGGCATACTGGTGCGGGACTGCCAGTCCTTCGGCCTGGGAAAGAGCTTCATCCGGGTGGCAGTGCGGGGCCACAGCGAGAACGAGCAGCTTATCGCAGCCTTGAGGCAGGGCCTTTCATGCAGAGGCTGAATTGCGAGAATTTTCCCTGCCATACTCCCGAACAGGACTGCTCCCTCTGCTTCTGTCCCTTCTATCCCTGCCGGGATGAGAGAACGGGCGGCAGAGAGAAAGATGGCTCCTGGTGCTGTGCGGATTGCCTTATCATTCACCGCCCGAATGTCGCTGAGATGATCGTGGATGCTCTGATGGAAGGCCAGTCCGTCCCCCTGGTCTGGAAGACGCTGGAGGAGCTGCTGTGATTCCCATGATCCAGGAGAGCCTGACGGTTTTTCTGCTGGCCATAGCCTTCGACATCCTCCTCGGCGAGCCGCCGGCGAGGCTCCACCCTGTGGTCTGGATCGGCAAATTGATCGCCTTTCTGCGCGCCCGGGCCGGGCCCAGCCGGGTGCAGGGTATTGCCCTGGCCCTGACTGTAATCTCCGTCAGCGTTCTGGCCGGCCACTTTCTGGTCTATGCGGCCGGCCCCGTTCCATTTCTACCTCTGCTGGTCGCAGCCTACCTCTTCAAGTCCACCTTCGCGATTCGCTGTCTTTTGGAGGTCTCGTGCGATATCGGGAAGATGATAGATCAGGACATCGATGAAGCCAAAAAGATGCTTCCGGCACTGGTAGGACGGGAGACCGCTCCGCTCACCCGCGCCCAGGCGGCATCTGCAGTGATTGAGTCGCTATCAGAGAACTATGTGGACTCCATCCTCTCGCCCATCTTCTACTACCTGGCTTTTGCGCCCGTCGGCCTGGGCCTGGAAGCGGCTCTGGCCTTCAAGGCCATCAGCACCATGGATTCCATGATCGGCTATAAGACCCGGGGATTATTGGAATTGGGATATGCAGGAGCCAGGCTCGACGATCTGGCCAACTTCATTCCGGCACGCCTGAGCATTATCCTGATTGCCCTGGCCCGGCCTACGAGAGCGAGCGCGGCCTTGCGTTCGGCCTTCCAATATCATAACGCCACGCCCAGCCCCAATTCCGGCTGGCCCATGGCCGCCTGTGCCGGCGCTCTGGGTATCCGCCTGGAGAAGCCCGGCTACTATGTGCTCCTGGCGGACGGAAAGGAACCGGATACATCAGATGTGCCCCGCGCCCTCCGGCTCATGCAAACTGCCATTGCCCTGACCCTGGCATCGGCTTATGATCCTGTTGCATTGGGCACTAATCTCCAGATCCAGCGGACTCTAACTCCTAGGAGATCGAATAGGTTCAATGTTGTTTTGAGATTCAGCACTTCTGAATTGTCACGAAGATAACATATGACACTTTGATATTTTAGATTCCAAAAGCTTTTTATCCAATGATATCCTATTATGTCTGGAATCATAAATGGAGGATTCAAAAGTTTCACTTGAAAAATAAGATGGCAGGGGCGTTGGAATTTGCAGTAGACAAATGATTCAGGCAGATCTGAGATAGGATTCATGAGACTTTTGACATCCTTTTCGCCATTCTCCTGGGTCTCCCCTCAAAACTTTGAACGCATTTAGAGATGTATGAGAAACCCGATTTAAGCAATAATTTGGTGATTAGATGAAATATAGCAAAATTTTACTTTGTATGACGGTGTTCGTATGCCTTGCATTTCAGGCATGCGCGCAGTCAGACCCCCTGGGCGCAGGTTCCAGCGGCAGCACAATGGGATCTAGCGGCGACTATATCAGCCCCAACATGGGTGTGTCCAGCGGAACAAATCCTGATGAAGGGCTGGCTGGCATGTTGCATTGGCTAAATGAGCCCGTCCCGAACTTCCCCTGGTACAGCTCCGAATGCAGCCTTCTATAACCAAGCGGTTCCGGACACCACATTCTCGCCCTTCACACAGTATTATACAACCACAGGTACGCCTGTCGTTGGTGGTATAATAAGCAATCCGACCAAGTTCGATATAACGCAGAAAACGCCTTCCAGCGTGTACTACGGAGCAGGAGTGGGGTTGCCATACACCCAGTATAAATCCATAGTGCCATCCAATACCAACGACCTCTGGATTCAGGGAGCAACAAACTGGACACAGTATGTGGTAACTCCGCTGGGAACCTGGCTGCAGCTGGTGGCCAATGCGCCGGTTGGAGGGCCTGCGGGCTTCTATGAGATGATCCAGACCGACAAGAGCACATCCCAATACAAGACCTATCAGTTCAACCAGGGCTACAACACCATGAACTTCCAGGCCGACAAGGTTGGAAGACATACGCTGTACTTTGTGGTGAATAATCAGCCCAGCAACGTTGTCGTTGTGGATGTCTTTTCCCAGGCTGCCACAGGGTCAACGAAGCCGGTACATGCAATATCTTAAAGGCAATGCATAACTGAAATAAAAAGTATGAGATTGATGGCAGGTACGTTTCGGCCCCTCTAAGGCTAAATGCCATCAATCTCGTTTAACTCTTTTAGGCAATAATAAGCGATTATTGATCTTTGGAGCCCGGCCGGTCCTCGCCTTGCTATTCGTCGAAGACGTGTTGCCACCATAATGTTTATCCGATTCGAGAGAAAGGTATTAGCAAATGGAAACCATGGGAGATCTCCTGGAGAAGGTTCGCGAGTTTGCATCGTACGATTTCACAAAAGAAGAGGCCCAGAAGCTCTTTGGCTGGAATGTTGTGGATTTCCGGGTCATGGGCACGCAAAATGATGAGACTCACGTCTTCATAGTCTTCGAAAATGGGTATATGCTAACCATCAAATATTTCCTCAACCTCGACCCCACTGAGACGGATGATACCTGCGAGTTTATCTTCGGCTTGAAAACAAATATGTGCTCTCGCATAAAATACGGCATCCATTACGGGAACTATATCCATGGTCAGGGATACATCCGCCTTCGAGTAGCAGATATGAAGAACAGGATGCAGCAGATGATGGTGGAAGAGTTCTACATCCCGGCCTTAAAGAATGTCTACAAACCCGTCATAATGCAGTTTAAAGGCTTCTTCGATAAGGATTTCTTTGGTGTGGATGCAGACAACGCCAGAGCCGAGATCTACTATGCACCGGTTCGCTCCAGAAGCGAGCACAAAGAGGTCAGGATTGGAGACGTGATCGGCCGCCTGAATGAGCTGGATCTTCTCCTCAAGGGGCCACAGATAAGGCATGATCTGGCAGAGATCGATTTTCAGCTCAGCCTGCTGCCTTCGATGATGGGGTCCTGCTTCTAGCCGATTCTTTTACAGCAATCCAATTTACCTGACAGCTCCACTAACAGCTCCTCGTAGTCCCCTTTCCTGAGCTTCTCTCTCAAAATGCCGGCTGTGATGCATTTCCTCTGACTGGGTGGCAGCCGTCGTTTCCAGGAAATCAATGGCTTTTCCAGCGATATGATGGAGCGTTGTGGAAGGGAAATTATCCCCTTCATTCCAGGCCATACGCAAGGCATCAATATAGTCCGCCATGGCTTCTCCCTCGCGACCGGTATTCGCCTCGCATTCTGCCAGATCGGTTAGGGCTTTGATGCCGAGATCGACGTAACCCAGCATTCTCGCCTGGCGCTGCCGCAGGACAGCCATCTCTTCAGCTCGCGCATAGTCCTTCTGAGCCAGGAAGAGAAATGTCAGATCGCTGTAGAGGGTGATGACGTCAAACAAAGCACCCAGCCGGTCGAAATCGGCCAGCGCTTTTTGCAGGTTGACGAGAGCCTCAGGATAGTCCATCTTGGCCATGGCCAGCCTCCCCAGATTGGCAATAGCCTTGGCCTCCTCGTAGAGGTTGGAAAGCCTCCGGGCTTTCGATAAGGCCTTCTCAAAGCAGCTTTGTGCCTCGACATAGAGTTCATCCCTCTGGTAAAGTTCACCCTGGATGTTGTAGAGCTGGATCTTCTGGGGCTGGCAATCGGTGCGAGATATCAGGGTCTCGGCCTGGGAGAGATAGAACCTGCCCTCCAGAGATCTGCCCTCTCGAATCTTGAATAGAGCCGCCGCCAGATAACCCTCGCATAAGTCGGGCAGTGCACCGAGACCTTCCAGGAGACCTATGGCCTCAGAAAACAGCTCATCCGCATCGATCAATTGGCCCGTTTGGCCAAGAATGATTCCCAGGTTCAATTTGGACAGGGCGATACAGGGAACCGCATCAAGATTCTGAAATAGATTCAGGGCTTCTTCAAACATCGTGCGAGCCCTGACCAGGTCGCCCTTATCCTTATAGACCAGGGCCATGTTGAAGACCACCTGGGCACGGTTATAAATCTCCCCGGTCCTGCCGAAGAGCTCCAGGCTCTCTTTGTAGGTGGAGATGGCCAATTCCCACTGGCATCGATCCGTATAGCTGCCTGCCAATGCCGAGAGCACCTCAGCCTGGCCTGAGAGGTCACCCGCAGACTCCAGCTCACCGAGCTGCTTTTGGTATTCATCGATGGTTGGTGGAATGTCTCCCCGCCCGGCCTTGATCATGTCTATGCTGGCCTGCATCTCAGCCGCACCCTCTCGATCCGCCCTGCGCCTCTGAATTTCCAGACCCCTCTGGAAATGCTCCATAGCCAAATTGCGCTCGCCCCTGCGGTGATAGAAGAGGCCTAGATTGCCAAACACCTGAGCTGCGCCTGCCAGATCGTCCAGCTTCTCGAATAGGTCCAGGCTCCGCTGATAGCTCTCAAGAGCTTCTGACCATTCTCCCCTCTTATAGCATAGGCTGGCCACATTGCTCAAGACGGAGGCCTCGCTCTGGGAATCGCCCACCTTCTCAAAGCCTTCAAGACTGTGGCGGTAGTTCTGCAAAGCTCTTGTCCAGTCGCCCCGCCGATAACAGATATTGCCCAGGTTGTTCCTGGCCACGCTCAATCCGTAGGTATCACCGAGCCTCTCCAGGATTGCCAGGCTCTCATCGTAGCACTCCAATGCATCATCCCACTGGCCAAGATCAGCGTGAAGGTTACCGCTGGAGCACAGGACCGTCGCCACTGCTTGAGAGTCACCCATTGACCGAAGTGCACTTCAAAACCTGGGCGTACTTGGCTTCTGCCTCCTGCCACTGTCCTCGCCGCAGGCTTACACTCACCAGCGTCTCCAGAACCTCAATCATGGCAGGTGCAGTCTTCTCTTTCTATCTCCATCAATAAGCAATCGCGGAGGTGCTGCATGGCTTCATCCATATCCCCTTCTTCTGCCATGACTCTTGCCAGGCCGAGCAATGATCTGCCCTCGCCTCTGGAGTCCCCTGCCTCTCTGAAGCCCTCCAGGCTCTGGCGGTACATCTCTCGCGCTTTTTCCTTATAACCCGACCGGAAATAGACCCCGGCCAGATTGCCAAGTGTTGTCGCTATGCCGTGCTTATCATTCTCGGCGCTCTTGGCCTCCAGGCTCAGATTGTAGCATAAAATGGCCTGCAGGCTATCGCCCCGATCGGAGTGAAGATTACCCAGGTTGTTTTGCGCGGCAGCGACTCCCGCGGACATCTCCCAGATCCTCAAAAGCCAGAGATGCTTCCTCGAAAAGGGACTTTGCCAAATCCCATTCTCCCTTGATCTGAAGAACCAGGCCCAGATTCAGCTTTGTGGTGGCCACACCCTGATCATCCCCCAGTTGCTCCTTCGCTTCAATGCTCTTTTGGAAATAGTCCTGGGCCAGGGAAAGGTCGCCCTTCTTCTGGTAGATCAGCCCCAGATTGGATTGGGTCTGGCTTGACCCCTGCTTATTGCCCAGACGATCGAAAATCTCCAGCGCACGGCCATAGTAATCCATGGCAGTTTCCAGTTCGCCCTGCAGATGCTGTATGCTTCCGAGGTTGGATAGAGCCTCAGCCTCCGGCAGAGATTCGCCGTTTTCCAGAGATATGACTGCAACCCTCTGGTAGCACTCTTCGGCTACCGCCCAATCTTGGCGCTCGGTCTGGATCAGCCCCATATAATTAAGAGCGGCGACTACTCCACCCTGATCCTTCCTTTGCTCCCTGATCTTCAGACATTGCCGGGAGCACAGCAATGCTTCCTCCGTGAGACCCTGCCGATGGTGGATGCCCGCCAACAAGAGGAGCGCATCGGCCATGTCACTCGAATCGCCCAGCCCCTCCATGATTGCGATGCTCCTCTGCAAATGGTCTTCTGCCTGGATCAATTCACCCTGCTCCAGGAAGCATTGAGCCATGCGAGAGAGAGCCTGGGAAGCCAGTGACGGATCGCTTTCCTGCAAGGCCACTGTACATTTTTCATAGCTATCCAGGGCTTCTCCGAACCTGCCTTCCTGGAAGTACATATCGCCTAAGCGGTTTTGCATCTCGGCCGAGCCTGCCTTATCATTCAGATCTTCCAGATGATGACGGGCAGTCTCCAGGCAGCTTTGTGCTCGTTTGCCATTACCGGTTAGCTGATAGATCGAGGATAGGGCGGCCAGAGCTCGGGCTGTGCCGTTTAAATCGTGGGCCAGCTCCCGCTCTCTCCAGGCACTCGTGATAGCATTCCTCGGCCCTGGAAAGGTCTCCATTCATCTGGTATAGGTATCCCAAATTGTCGAGCGCATCTGCGCGGCCGGCTCTGTCACTAGAGTCGAGTACATCAAGGATCCGAGAATAGCAGCTGGCGGCCTGATGATACTCTCCTTGCAGGCGATATATGCTGCCGAGATTTCCTAAAATCGGCCGCATAAGAGTGGATTTTTCGCAACCCTTCAGGGCCAGCAGAGCCTTTTCATAGCACTCGCAAGCGCGATTCCAGTCTTCTTCTTCACCGTACAGGCTTCCAAGGCTGAACAAAACACGCGAGACATTCTCATCGTCTCCCTGGGCACGAGCCAGGCTTTCACTCTTCTCATAATATTCGATGGCTGCCTGATGGAAGAATAAGCGCTGGGCCAAAAATCCCAGGTTGAACCAGGCCTGAAAGCTGTTAACGTGAGTAGCATAGTCAGCCAGCTCGACGAGCTTTTCCTGCATAATATCTTCATCCGATGAGAGGATGGCCTCGATGAAAGATGAGATGAGGTCGGGCACATTCCTGGAGAGGCTCTTCAGCCTCTCCGGTTCATATCCGCCCGGGTCGGAAAGGATCTCGGCAAAAGATCCGAGGCCGGAGACAATGCGGTCGGAGGACATTTATTTCCACCTTCCTGTAACGGTTACAATGAAGAAAAAGTCAAAAAGATACCTTCGAGCGGCTGTATGGTACTCCGATGGCTTTGAGAAGAAACTTATGCAGGAAAGAAAACCAACCCCCCCCTCATCTACGAGACCATCGAGATCAATCAGCACTTATTCCACCTACGACTACCAGAATATTAACACTAACTTATTCTATCTGTATAAACTGTTCGTACATATAAATTCTCCGATTTCTTTAGGATGTTAGCTACATTGCACAAAATTTAATATTGATCAAATTAGAAATTAATTTTATATATACAAATCACATCCAGGCGGGTTCGGGTCAAAGATATGAGTTTATTTGCATCTAGGAATTAATATCCATTTTGGTTTGCCCATGTCCCTGAATTGCCTGTCCGCATCTGTCATGCCCATCGATTCGCGAAAACGGATCGAGGGATTGGCCCCGGATCCCGATGCTACTTAAGTACCAGCTTCAATGCGCGCTGGGGGCAGCCCATGACACAGGCTCCGCACTGAATGCACTTACCCGAATCGGCAACAACGCGCCAATCCTCAAAACGAAAGGTCCTCGTGGGGCAGATGGAGACACATGCCCCGCAGTGGACACATTCATTCTCATCTCTGATGACTGGTATTTCCAGGGGCACGACCCTTACGCCCCGCCTCTCGAAGGCCTCCTTTACCTCCACGCACTTCTCGATGGGAACTTCCAGAACGATCTCCCCGCTCACGGCATCGATGCTGGCCCTCTCTATATTCACCAGGGCCGAGGTCTCCAGAATGACCGAGGCGATGAGTGGATAGCGCACAATACCAGGGGCAACGTGAAGCATCAGTTTCATTTCTACCGCCTCCGCGCAAAAAGCCGGGAAAGATGATTGCTGGTAATCATTCCGATCACTTTATCCTCATTATCCACCACAGGCAACGCTGAAATGCTATGAGTATCCAGAGTTCGAGCAGCAAGCTCAATTGGCTCATCCAGTCGGGCAGAATGAACTCGACGGGTCATGATCTCTGCAATACGGGAGGGCTTGCCGCTGGCCACTGCTTTGGATATATCCCAGGCGGTGATAATACCCATCAGCCGTCCATCCCTGGATACAACAGGCAAATGATCGAAGCTGCCGCTTACGATCAGCTTGGCCGCTTTCTCCACAGGTATGTCCTCCAGAACGGTAACCACGTCGCGGCTCATGACGTCTCCCACGTTCGGTGACTCCTTGGTCTGCTTCATGGGCCTGGCACTGCCCACATGTGATAGAGGCTCCACTGCCTGGCTGAGCAGAAACTCGCCCTTCTCTACTTCTTCCTTTAGAGTCCGGGCAACCTCCCTTGCCATCTGGAAGCTGGAGAGGGAAGAGCTGGCGACCTCCATACCACTCAATTCGATCATTCCCGACTTCAGATCCTCGTAACTGACCATCCTGAGGGAGGGCCGGTCCCGGCGCGGAATGCCGTAATCCACTACAGGAACGGTGATATCTCTATCTCGCACTGCAGTGCTCTTGGCAATCTTCTCATTCAGGATCGGTATGGGAATTCCTATACCCAGATACAGACTGGGGCCGTATTTATGAAACGTTGCCGCTCGCAGAAAACGGTTGCTCATCTTCTTCATGTCACCCGTGACCATGAGCGTGGAGAAGTTATTTTGAGGATTATGCTGCGTGCCGGGACCAATGACATAGCCCTGCGCCCCGCCGAGAAAGATCCGTGTCCCTGTGCCGATGGTCTCGAAGTTTGGATCATTGGATATGGGCGAGAGCACTCCCGCACCGCTATAGTGAATGTTGCCAAAGCCCGGAAGCAGTGTCCCCATGTAGGTATGCATCGTCCGGTCGGATGAATTGGTGGCTGCATTGTACCGCTGATAAGCGTTGCGAGGATTGACCATGGTAGCCTGGTTGAAGTCCTCCAGCCGCAGGCAGGTCTCCAGTTCCCTCTGCGGATAGCAGTCAGTGGGCGCACCCTGGGCTTCGACCTCGATCTGCTTTCCAGAGACGAGATCTTCCATGACATGGGCTCCACCATACTCGATTCCTCTATCCTCAGATGGCTGCGTTGCTCCCAGGAATACATCGACTGCGGCGACTCCTCCATAAGCCTCCACCTTGTTGAGCAGGGCTTTCGAGCAATCTTTATGGGCGGGTCACTGTGGCCCAGATTGAGAAATACTCCAGAGGAGCACATGGCCCCGAAGGTTCCAGTGGTTACTACATCCACCTCGCGTACCGCTCCGGCAGGACCCAGCTCGTCTACAAGGTCTGGCATCTCCTCTGCAGTTACGACGCGGGCCGAGCCGTCGCGAATGCGTTCGTTGATCTCTGATAACGACTTCTCTTGCACATTGGCTCAAAAGTCGGCAATCCGATAAAAACCTATTGGGCTTTTCGTGTCCAACAACGTTATCTGCCTTAACCAAAGAGGAGCCGATCAGATGCAACAGATGCCAGGCAAGAGAATTGTTCTCACCAGCGACTCCACCATGATGAGCAGCTATCACGGCGGTGTGATGCTCGGCTTTGCCGCAATCATGCCGAGAGCTATGCTGCCTGACTGGATATTCCGAAAATTTTTCTGCCCGCCCGTGCCCGCATTTGAGGACGGCTCCGCTGCGCTCGCTCCCTGCGGCATGAGAAAAGTGGAGGCATCACTGCTGGAAGCAGGCTTCTCCAGAGAGGAGGTGATTGTGGCCCATCCCGATCACCTGGACAGGGCCATCGGCCCGGAAACGGAGATCGTGGGGATAACTCATGACGACCCCCTGGGAAAGATAGCGTTTCGTGAAATCGAGGAGATTATAGGCCGTGGCCCGCCTTTCAACCGTTCCAAGTTTCTGGAACTTGTTCGCCACCCGCTCATAAGGGAGCACCGTCCCAAGATAGTAGTAGGAGGCAACGGCGCCTGGGAGGTGATGGGCGAAGACGTGGGCGTCGACCACATCTACCTTGGCGAAGGGGAGAGCGATTTTCCCGAGATATGCCGTAAGATCATACGGCAATGAGGCGGTTCCAAATGTGATCCGGGGGACAGCGGTCCCAGGAGAGAGGATTCCAACGAACCGCGGCGCAACCATTGGGGGGATCGTAGAGATCGGCAGGGGCTGCTGGAGAGGGTGCGCCTTCTGCTCGCCGGCTATGCGCACCATGCGCCACCGGCCTCTGAAAAATATCCTGGAAGATGTGCGAGTAAACCTGGCCGCCGGCCAGAGGGATATCATACTTCATAGCGAGGATTTCTTCTCCTACGGCTCAGGCGGGATGATTTCCAATGAGGAAAAGGTACTGAAGCTGGTGTCTGCCGTAAAAGAGCTCGGGCCGAAGACCATGGACGTCTCGCACCTGAGCCTGGCTGCAATCCACCAGAACCAGGGGCTTTTGCGCAAGATCTCGGACATTGTAGGCGTCGGCTCCGATCAGAATCACATGTCGGCCTGGATCGGCATTGAGACAGGAAGCTGCCGCATACTGGAGATGCACATGCCGCGCAAAGCACTTCCGGGAGAGACCGGCAACTGGCCGGAGATTGTAAGGGATTGCTATCGTCTCTTCGAGGAGGAGTCATGGCTTCCCGTAGCCAGCCTTGTCCTGGGACTGCCGGGAGAGCATGCCGAGGATGTCATCCAGACGACAGAGCTGGTGGAGTCCCTGATGGACTACACCGGACTGATTCTCCCCCTTTTCTTCACCACCATCGCCGATACAAAGCTAGGCGGCACAAGAGGTTTTGGAAAGCAGGACGCTCTGCCGGAGCACTGGGAGCTGGTGGGATTGTGTCTGGAGTATAACCTCCGGCACCTCAAGAAACTGCACCGTTTTTACAGCGAGAGAATGACCGCGAGCCCGTTGGAACACGCGGCTCTTACAGGAATAAATCTCATGGCAGAGGTTTTCCTGAATAAGTATATGAAGAGAATGAAAAGAGGCGAGCCGCCGAACTGAAATTTTTGATGCCTTTTTGGAGGCGGGCCGTCTATTGCGGCCCCATAAGAATACAACAAATAGCACCGGAATTATCAGGATGCTGGTGCCATCAGATCAATAATTTGTAGATTAATAGTTCTCCAGAACGGACCTCACCACACCCTTGTGGTCACCCTTGAGAGAATATACGTTATGGTCCCCGGAAACGTCTATGCTCAGAATGCCCAGGCGAGTATTCATAAGCCCCACCATAGCCGAAACTCCACGGTAGCTGACGTCAAAACCCTCTTTCGCGAGGTATGTGAAGACGTCCTCAGTGGTGTAAGCCCCATCGCTTAAAAACAACTTTAAGACGGCCTTCCGGATTCCTATACCGTCCCGCTTAAGATAATTTCTGAGTCTCTCCTGAATTCGTTCTTCTGCGCTCTCCATCCGGCAAAATCACCGCCCTGAAAGCAATGAATTTAAGGATTATAAAGGTATTCTCTCTACGACCAGCCCGTTCTCTATGGGATATTTCTCAATTATACTGAGAATACATCTTACGCGCTTTAGCTCTTCAGAAATTTCCTCCAAGATGGAAGCGGCGATATCTATCCCGTCCTCCCGGAGGAATACATCTCCACTGGAACCTCCAGGTCCTTAAGAATCTGCAGAGCCTTTTCCAGATCGCCCTCGATTATGCCGTGAATTATTGTGCCCTCAGTGGCCACATAATCAAAGGGACGGGCCGTGCTGTCTGCCCTGCGCCGCAATCGCTCTCTCAGCTGCACTGCATCCTTGAAGCGAGAGGGACAGTAGTGCACTCTTGAGGCCGTCTCTTGAAAATGTGTTCTTTGGCAACATCCTCGCTTCCTAAGGCCGCGCATCCAAGATCCTCCGGCAAAAAGCCTGCATCAATAAGACCGGCGAAGTTTGTCTCAGAGAACTCCAGCTCATTGAGGTTCAGAAAGGCATCTGCATCCCGCACCGCCTCAACGATCTTCGGCGCTGGCCAGAGGCGGGTATCTCCACTCCCGCCTCCAGTCCACTGGCTTTGGCCTCCGGCAGGGCTTCCTTCAGGCCGACAGGATTGGACCATTCCGGACGGGCGGATGGAAGCGTATCTCATCCAGACCGGCCTGCTTCAGCTTCTCTAAAACACCTTTTTCTGGAAGAATCCCGGAATAGAGGTGGATGTGGTGCTCCGGCCCGAACTCGCTCTTCAAAGCACGGATGCATTCCAGGACATAGTCCAGTCTCAGAAGGGGCTCTCCGCCGGTGATTCCTGTCCCCAGGGCACCTATTGCCCGGGCTTCTTCCAGGATATCCTCCATCTTTTGCACCGGTTGCTCATCCGCAAATACGACGTCGTGCCCTCTCCGCTCCTCGGAGATGGGGCAGTAGAAACAGCTTCGCTCACACTTTCCCGTAACGAAGAGAACCAGATGCCGCGCCCTGCCGGCAGATCCGGCAGCCTGGCGGCAGATAGTTGTAAATCGACCCCACTGAATCGGATTGCCATTCGACCATAATAGGTGAAACCAATCCCTGGAGTTAATTAATTTTGTGATCTTTCGGCAGGGCCGTCATTTCAATCATCCCCGTCGCGACCAACTTGAAGAACGGGGCATCAAAACGGTTATCAGAGAGAAGGGCATTAATCTTTCCAAAGAATAGAATATATTTAAAATATATTAAAGGATGGTTGTCTTGTGAGAGAATATCTCCTCGGAAACGCAGCAATTGCCAGAGGACTCCTGGAGGCGGGAGTAGGGCTCGCTGCCGGCTATCCCGGCACACCCTCCTCAGAGATCATCGAAACGCTTGTGGACCTCAAAGGAGACCTGCCTTGCATGTGGAATGGTCCGTGAACGAGAAGGTGGCCCTGGAGGTGGCGGCAGGAGCCTCCTGGACGGGCACGCGCGCTGCCGCAACCATGAAGCATGTGGGACTGAATGTGGCTGCAGACCCTTTTATGACCCTGGCCTACCTGGGTGTGGGCGCGGGTTGCTTGTGATCTGTGCCGATGATCCCTTCTGCCATTCCTCCCAGAATGAGCAGGACTCTCGGCGCTACGCCCAATTCGCATCAGTGCCCTGCCTGGACCCCAGCGACCCGGAGGAAGCAAAAGATATGGCGATCTATGGCTTTGAGCTTTCTGAGAAGTTCAATATCCCTGTCATGCTCAGGCCCACCACGCGCGTCTCTCATGCCCGGGCGGACGTGGAAACGGGAACGATTCCGCCCGTCCGAGCCGGAGGTCAGTTTGTCAAGAATCCTGCGCGACGTGTTGCTCTGCCTGTGCACGCCCGGGCGCTGCACACTGAGCTGATCGCAAAGCAGAAGGCCATCGAAGAGGCCCTGGAGACTGCTCCCTGGAACAGGCTCACTCTCCGAGGGAGAATGGGAATCATCGCCTCAGGAATCGCAGGACTCTACGCCGAGGAGGCCATCAGGGATCTGGACCTGGAGGTCTCACTGCTTCGCATAGGAACCTATCCCGTGCCCCAAAGATGATTTGCAGCATGCTGGAGCATGTCACACGGGTCATGGTTGTGGAGGAGCTGGAGCCGGTAGTAGAAGAACAGGTGGAGAGGCTGGCAAGAATCGTCAATCCGGCGGTCGAGATCCTGGGAAAGAATGAGTCCATCTCCCGCGAGGGAGAGCTCGACTTCCTGAAGGTTCGAAACGCCATAGCCCGAATGCAGGGCATTCCGGAAAAGGCGGCATTGCCGAACACTGCCGCCGGGATCCTGCCGCCCCGGCCTCCGGCGCTCTGTCCAGGCTGCAGCCACCGTGCCACATATTATGCCATGCGGAAGGTCTTCGGCAAGAAGGCAGTCTATCCGAGCGACATCGGCTGCTACACTATGGCCGTAGGCATGGGGACTGTGGACACGTGTCTATGCATGGGCGCGAGCATAACGCTCGCCAGCGGCATCAGATTCGGCGGGGAGACGGAAGGGATCTGTTGCAGTTTGGGAGACTCGACATTCTTGCATGGGGGCATGACGGGACTCTTGAACGCGGCCTACAACAAGGCCAGAATTACCGTGACCATCCTTGACAACTCCACTACGGCCATGACCGGCCATCAGCCTCATCCGGGCACGGGAGTGACGGCCACTGGAGAGCCGACGGTCCAGGTCTCTTTGGAAGCGCTGGCCAGAGCTTTAGGCGCAGGCCTGGTGGAGGTCGTCGACCCGTATGACCTGGAAAAGACACTCGAATGCTTCCAGAGGGCGAAGGAGTACCCCGGTCTGTCTGTAGTCATAGCCCGTCAACCCTGTGTGATCAAAGCCCGCAGGAGCGGAGCCCGCCCCAGGGCCTTCCGGGTTAGCGAAGAATGCCAGGGATGCGGGATCTGCGTGGACTTTGGCTGCCCGGCTATAGAATTCGAGGGCGATGTGGCCAAAATAAATAATCTATGCACCGGCTGCGGGGTCTGTGCTGCGATCTGTCCCGGCTCCAGCATCCAGGAGGTGAAAGGATGAGGACATCTGAATGCGATATAGTAATCGTAGGTGTGGGGGGTCAGGGAGTCATACTGATCTCGGATGTTATCGGCCGGGCCGGGGTTATGGCCGGAAAACCTGTGCGCGGAGCTGAGACGCACGGCATGGCCCAGAGAGGAGGCAGTGTGATCAATCATACCCGCATAGGATGCCGCTTCAGTCCCATGGTCGCCTCCGGCGGAGCGGATGTGTTGGTAGCCCTGGAGCCGGCTGAAGCCCTGCGCTTCGCCCACTTCCTCTCTCCGGAGGGCGTAGCCCTGATCAACACCAGGCCGGTGCTGCCGGTTACCGTGACCACAGGCGCGGCTCGCTACCCCCCACTGGATGAGATTCTCGCCCCCTTAGAGGGTCTTTGCCGGAGGGCGGTGCCCATGGACGCCACGGCAATAGCGAAGAAGGCGGGCACAGCTCAGGCCATGAATGTGGTAATGCTCGGGGCTCTGGCCAGGTACATTCCACTGAAGGAGGAGCAAATCCAGGAGGCTCTTTGCGATGTGGTGCCCCCCAAATTTCTGGATGCGAATAAAAAGGCCTTTTCTTTGGGAAAAGCTGAAGTAGAATAGCCGCAAAAGAAAAAGGCATGGAAGAAGAAAAGAAAGCAGATGAGATTACGACTGAAGAGAAGAAAAGCGAGGACAACGCTGCCCCCATAGTCACACGTTCCATGGTGGAGGAAGCCTGTCCGACCTGTGGCGCAGAAGCGCCTTCCATGCCCGCGGTGCTCCCCGATCCGAGCTGGTCCACAGAGAAGCTGATCGCAGCGACCAAAGACAAGCACATGCTGGTGCGCTCCAACGCCATCATCCTCCTCTCCAAGCGCGAGGCCTCTGAGACCATGGAGGCTCTCATAGAGGCCCTGAAAGACGAAGAGTACCTGGTCAAGAGCAACGCCATGGTGGCCATCGCTGCATACGGAAAGCAGGTTTCAGATCGCATAATCCAGGCCCTGGGAGACGCGGACAAGGACGTGCGCGCAGGCGCTGCCTGGGTAATCGGTGAGCTGAAGGACAACCGAGCCATTGAGGCACTGGAGAAGGTGGCCAAAGACGATTATCCTCTGGCCAGGATTCAGGCCAAGGCGTCCCTGGTGGCTATGGGCAGAGGTCCGAAGAAGGAAGCTCGAAAGGTAGAAGTCGAGGATGCAAAGCCTGCAGAACCTGAGGAAGCAAAGAAAGCAGAACCTGAGGACGTCAAAGAGGAGACTGCTGAGTAGAAAATCGCAAATCCTCTTTCTTCAGCTTTTTCTCTCCCGGCCATTGGGCAGGGACGACCGTTGTTCCAGCCATTCTCGGCAATGAGTCTCTGGATATTCTTCTCCAGCCGGGGCTGCAAATCGAGCTATCTAAATCTCTCATGGATCCAGGCGATGATGTCCTGGTTCTGGGGAAACGGTTTTACCGGACAAAATATATCAAGTAGAAGCGCCTTTTAATTAATATGGAAAGCCCAATTGGCAACAGTGTCTATGAAGCTATCGAAATAGTGGGAACCTCAACAAAAAGCTGGGAAGAAGCTGTCAAGACTGCAATGGAAACAGCAGACAAGAAGCTGACAAACATGAGGATCGCCGAGGTCGTGAAGCTGGATACAAACCTTGCTGATGGTGGTGTCATGGAGTACCGGGCCCGGGTCAGGCTCTCCTTCAAGCATGAAATCGAGCCTGAGACGCTCTGATTCTATTTTAGATTCTATTTTAGAATGAATAGACTGCAGCTGCATGCGGGTGCGCCCCGCCATTTCACTTTTTGAAAAGGGCGCATGAGGCCGGTCTCTCATCTTTCGCCGCATTCAGCCTCCTCGGCTCAGGGTCAAGCGTCTTTTGCTAAGGAAAGGCTTAACAGATGAAACCGCCGTCGCTATGAATTGTGCCCGAGATCAGCCTGATTATCCCCACCAGAAACGAAGCCGAGACCATCTGCGAATGCATACAGAAAGCTCAACTGGCCTTCGCGAAGAGCGGTCTCGTGGGAGAGGTCATAGTCTCAGACAGCTCGAGCGACCAAACTCCAAATATTGCCGCATCCTGTGGGGCAAGAGTTATCCGGCCCGAAAAACTGGGATACGGAAATGCCTATCTGGCCGGATTTGGGGAGGCGCGAGGAGACTATATCGTTCTCATGGATGGCGATCTGACTTACGATCCCGGAGCCATCCAGGATATGCTCGTCCTCCTGAAAAGCGGCAACTATGACATGGTGATCGGATCAAGGCTGAAAGGAGAGATTCTTCCCGGGGCAATGCCCGCCCTCCATCGCTATATTGGAAACCCGGTCCTCACCTGGGTGCTGAATCAGCTCTTTTCCACCGGCATCTCGGATGCCCATTGCGGGCTGCGTGCCATCACTCGCGAAGGACTGAAAAAGCTACGGCTCAGGTCGGGAGGAATGGAGTTCGCCTCGGAGATGGTGATAGAAGCCGCTTCCAAGGGTCTGAGAATCGCTGAAGTTCCAATCACTTATCGCCCGCGCAAAGGAGATTCCAAACTTAATTCATTCACTGACGGCTGGAGACATCTGCGCTTTATGATGCTCTACCGTCCGGTGCCTTTTCTGCTCGTTCCCGGACTGCTGGCTCTAGGTTTTGGTCTGATCCTGGCGGTAGGAGTATATCTGCAAGGGGGATCGAGGATGCATTCTCTGATCCTCGGCGGCCTCTTGCTTATCATAGGGTATCAGATGCTCCTGGCGGGACTCTATTTTGGTGCATTCGGCGTCACATACGGTCTCTCCAGCCCGGGGAGAATCAAGAAACTGATAAGCTACCATTCCCTGGAAAAAGAGCTGATTTTGGGAGTGGTACTGCTTGCAGCAGGCGTTATTCTTGGTTTAAGCGTCCTCTTGAGATGGGGGGGGTCCGGCTTTGGGGCCCTGGATGCCGCCCAGAATGCCATGATCGCCATGATATTATCAATCCTCGGAATCCAGACGATCTTCTCTGGAATGTTCATCAGCCTGCTCTTGCTATGCAACGGGCATCAGGACGACTGAAGGCGGAAGGTGTTTGGAATTGGAGATCGCCTACCTTTATGATGCAGTCTATCCCTGGGTGAAGGGAGGAGCCGAGAAGAGGATTTATGAGCTCTCGCAAAGGATGGCCGCGCGCGGTCATACGGTCCACTGCTATGGCATGAAGTGGTGGCAGGGAGAGAACGATATCCACAGAGATGGTGTTCACCTGCACGGCATCTGCCAACCTATGCCGCTTTACTCCGGCGGCAAGAGATCGATGAAGGAGGCGGCCTACTTTGCAGGCAAGGTTCTATCCGCCGGAGTAGAATGCGAGATCGTCGATTGCCAGAACTTCCCGTATCTCTCCTGCTTCTCTGCAAAGCTCCTCACGAGCGTCAAGAGACGGGATTTGTTCATCACCTGGCATGAGGTCTGGGGCGACTACTGGTACGAGTACATGGGAAGGAAAGGCGCCTTTGGCAAGTATATTGAAAAGGCAGCAGCCGGGCTTTCGGACAAGAACATCGCCGTCTCGGAGAGGACCCGGAGGGATCTGGAAAGGCTGGGGGCAAAGGCGGTCCAGGTTGTGCCAAACGGCATCGACTGGCAGAAAATTGAGCGAATTCAGCCCTCGGAGAAGCAGTCGGATATAATTTGTGCGGGAAGGCTTGTTCGGCACAAGAACGTAGACCTTCTCATCCAGGCGCTCGGAAATGGTGAAGTCGGAGATCCCGGACGTGAGGGCCCTGATAATCGGAGACGGCCCGGAGAATTCAGCTCTGAAATCCCTGGTTCGCGAGAGCGGACTGGAAAAGAATGTTGAGTTTTGCGGCTTTCTGGAGGACTACAGTGATGCCCTGGCGCTCATGAAATCCTCTCGAGTATTCGCCTCGCCGTCCACAAGAGAGGGCTTCGGCATGGCGGCCCTGGAGGCAAACGCCTGCGGTCTGCCCGTGGTCACAGTGAAGCACAGAATGAATGCAGTGATGGATCTTGTTACAGAGCAGACGGGGATAGTCTGCGAGCCAACGGCGGAGGCTCTTGCCGAACGAGCCTTTGCCGGGCGCTTGAAAAAGGGGATGGCATGCGGGGGCAGTGCATAGAGATGGCGAGAAAGTACGACTGGGATGAGATATGCGAAAGGGCGGAGAGAGTCTACGAAAACGGGAAGTGAGCTTCTGCAATAATACAACACAAGCAGCGATATGGCACTACTTTCTGCTTAATGATTCGAATTCAGAGTCCATTAATATCAGAATGCGGTTCATTCCTTCACTGCATATGGAAATCTATTTTGACCGGCCCGATCAACTTCGGCAACGTATCCCCAGCAGAGCTGGTGAGGTATTCAAAATAGTAAGGAATGACAGTGGTTATTGAACCCGATAAGGATTCTATGCGAGCCACGGATTCGATATGTAGAAGACCAGAAATGCCACGTGGGCAAACACCGCCGGCAATATGCTTCCCGTCTGAACCACCGTTAGCGCTCCTATTATAGAGATGATCAAAGACGAGGGCCCTATCACGCCCACCTGCGCCAGGGTGTCCAGCTGGATGATCTGATCGTAGAGGAAAAACAGTACGCTTAAGATTATAGCGACCGATGCATCCACATGGTAATGGTTGAGAACCACAATCAGAAAAACTCCTCTGAAGACGACCTCTTCGAAGAAACCGCCCGAGTGCTGCGGCCAGTGGCATGCCCAATCTTTGGCAGAGAAGAGATTCCTACGATCCATTTTATCCTTAGAATCTCATCCACGATATTTATGCCCTTCTTGCTGTGAGACATTGGTCGCGAATCCGTTGGCTATGCTGTTTAGCGATATCTCAGAAAGCGCACTGGTGACAAGCAGACCGGCATACTCCGGCCGCATGACGAAATATGCGAATACATTTTCCTGGTAAACCAAAAAGACGGCCAAGATGGCAAGCATCGCCGCCGAGGAAATAGATCAGACTCATCAGGATCGAATACGTTGCAGCATAATCCAGGCTCAAACGCCCCATAATCCGGTAGGAAAGCTGCCGGATGTGCCTATTTCCACCGAGCTCTCCTCCGTTCAGAATGGTCGTGATGCGGGCCCATAAAGTGACATAGATGAAAAAGACTATAAGAAAAATCCAAAATTCAAGAGTATACGGCATAATCTTTCACTATCCATTGGGGCCTGAGCAGCAGGATGTTTTGAACATAGTGGATTATGATTGGAACTATTATCGACGAGCCGCTGGCATAGAAGAGGCTCCCGTAGATCATTCCTGTGAAGAATTTGGTGCTGGTGGTGCCAAACCCCATGAAGATGTGGTTCAGGCCGTAGAGGAAGGACGTGATTAACAATATCTGAAGGAAAGAATAGCCATACCCCGACAGCATGGAGAACATCATCTGGCGGAAGATCAATTCCTCACCTGCGACTATAAGGAAGACCAGGATCATGTGACGGAGATCGCTGCATCTCGCCCAGGCAGAGTGGATCTTGAATCTTTTGGGAAAATTGCCCTCTCGAAGATAGATATAGAGGCCGTTTATGAGGTACTCGAAGGCTATGCACAGCGGGCCGAGCAGTAAGGCCGCCGGATAGAACCAGAGAGCAGGAAAATTCAGGTGGTTAAAATACTGGGGAGCCATTGCAATGGCCACCAGCACAATAGCTAACGGTAGACAGCACTATGGATTCAACTAATTCGGTGCTGGGCGCAGTTCTGGAGGCCCGCGGAAATAGGGTGTTGCCTATGAAGTAGCTGAGCCCCACTGGATGGCAGACCGCACCCAAAAGAAGGACCTCCTCAAGGGAGGGGATGGGGGTAAGGATTCTTGACACCTCCGTGTTTCAATATCCTCGGGTGCTGGCTGAAAGGCAATCCTGGGAAGCATATGTTCGCGTATTCCGGTATGAATACCCTTACGACGTGCCATCCTTTTTCCACCATCTCAGGAGGGGTGATGTTTAAGTAAACCGCGTACTTGCTTATCTTCTCGTATATTTTTGATCATATACTGAATGTCCCGGCTGTCATCGCCGGTTGATAGATCCTTCAGCCCGCTCAGAGGAAGTGACGACCTTGTCAGACTCTCGAAGATGCCCCTCTTTTTGGCGGCCTCCTGAGGGAACATATAATATGCGACGTTCCTGTCCAGGTCGAGGAAAGGGCCGCCCTCTGGGTATTTGAAGTACGACTCCGGGTAGAAGATCGGCCCGAAATCGCCCAATTTAAGGATGGCCACAGCCTCAACCATGGCACGGTACAGTCCCTTAACCGGATTCAGTGAGGTTTGTGTGCCGAAGACGATGTAAGGAAGCTCCTCTTTCTTATTGATCAGCGCCATTCCGAAGGCATATCCGATCGTGTCCTCCAGGTTCATCAATAAAGGCAGGACCTCGAAGTCCGAATTCTCTCCCAGTATCTGAGGGAAATTTTTCAGCAGTGCGTAATCATCTATGACCACGCGAGGAGAGGGCATCATGGTGTACCACTTTGTTATAAACGGGTCCATCTCGGTGGCTTCCATTATGGCGTTCAAGAGAGCCTTCTTGAAATCAGTGTGTGCCGAGGCTCCCTTAGAAAAACCGGAGATGAACCGTACTTCCTTGGCGGCAGAATTGATCTTGTAACCGGGAAGAAGCATTTGAGCCGGAACCCAGATCTCTCTATCGGGATCCAGCAAGGATGGGCAAGAGATCCAGCCAATTATGCTGTTTTCATCCATTTTCTGCATGACATTCTTGCCTTTTTCATAGTCCTCATCCGAATATATGTGGATAAGCTCCCACGGCAGAACCTCTCCCTCTTTTTGAATATCCCGGTAGGATTTGAAATTGATGCGGTCCCGCAGGAAGTTGGAGGCCACCAGAAGAGCATAGCGCTCTATGCCTTCACCCAGTAAACGCACCAGACTCTCCTCAAAGTAGAGACCGTACCCAACCAGATGATACTGCATCTCGGCATCAGGGTGGATGACCAATTTGTGGTAATTGGGCATTTTGCCATATATGGAATAGATGCCGAGATCATTTGGCCTGCGGGCGTTGACGGAAAAATGAGCTTCCAGTATGCCTGCATGCTGCCCGCAGATGTCCCTGTAATTGTTCATCAAGTGGCCAGGATAAGGATAGTACTTCACGTCCATTGTGATCACTTCTCCTGATCAACCAGGTTGACACTGTCCAGCAGCTTGTTCACGATCATCTTGGAAGAGGTGAACAATTCGGATATCTCCGACCTGGCTGCATAGCCGCAGGCAGGGCAGAACGGCACTCGCATCAGATCCTGGATTTGTATCTCTCCGACGGGAAGATACACGTTCACCACCCTTCCGGAGCTCTTTGAGAAGCCGATAGTGGACTGCAGGAAGCCCTCCGCAATGGCGATGCCGGTCAGGGCATGCAGCAGAGGATTGACGAAGGCATCCTTCAGATCACTAAGGCTGGTCCTGGTGGAATCGGCAAAGTTGTGATAGACCGCCAGGTTTTCCATCCTGGCCATGAGCCGGTTCTCATAGCACTCGAAGCAGCCGGTCTGCGGGGGATTTATGGTCAGAAATGTGATGAAGGGACCGTCGATCAGGCTCAGGATGAGGGGTTTCTCTGCTATTACCAGGAGCCTGTTGAGATTGCGCAGAAAACTGATGCTCGGTTTTTCCATAATCCCGATTACAACGGAATATGGTGCGATGAGCCTTCCCATGCTCTCCGTCTCTTTTATGGTCTCGATGGCATCGGTCTTGGTGGTGAAGTCGGCGGCACATAGACCCTTGAATGTCTTCTCGTCCATGATATCGACGGAGTAATTCATGTCGACGGCGATTTGCGCGGCGATCTTCTTGAGCATAAGGGCTATCCGTAAAAACGAGCGCAGGTCTCGGTTTCATCGGGATAGGCGCCGCTCCTGACGGCTGATAAACGCCACCAAACATATCGGAGATGATCTTTCCCACCTGCTGATCCTGAGCGCTCCGGAGGTACAGCTGGTGCCTCAGGGCTTCCATCACCTGGAAGACGGAATTCTTCTGCTCCTTGTCAAGGCCGAATCGATCCGGCAGAGACTCCATGTCGATGGTTTTGCCTTCACTCAATTCTTTAAATATTTGAATGAAGGCTTTCCTCACGGCCTCTTTCTCGTCAGACAGGCTGAGAGTGGCTTCGGTGTAGTTCCAGATTCCCTTGCGAATTCGAATTTCGTCCACGCCGTTGTAGAATATTCTGGCATCCTGAGATAGAGCAAAACTGGGTTTAGCTGTCGACATTTTTTGCCTCCTAAGCGCCTAAGATGGTCAGATGAATCATATGCTTCGATAGACCGTCAATACCAATGAACTTCTCAAACTGCTGCTTGCCGTAGCCGCCAATATCGCACGGACCCAATCCGAGGGCGGTCGAGGTCAGATGAATATTTTGAGCGATCTCACCCGCTTCGATAAGAGCGAATGCCACTCCTGAGTCGCTGTACTTCCTGGAGTTCAGTGGCATGTTGTACACAAAAATGACGAATACATCAATTTTGTCCGATTCAACTCCCTGGAAGCATGCCAGCGAATTTTGCAGGGTGGATATATCACTCTCCTGTAATTTTCGAATTTTCTGGAGAGAATGGGTGTTCGGAAGATATTTGTATATCCCCTTTTCCAGCTTCTCCACACCGGTTACGATGAGATAGAGGTCGATGGGATAGACCGCACCGCCGGAAGAGACATTGCGCAGGTTGTTCTTGTATTCGCATCCCAAGGGTCTTGGTGGCCGGCAGCCCTCCCTCGATGTCCAGAGAGATATCCGCAATGCCGGATACACCCTGACAGTAGAACAGGAGGGTAGAGAGGTCCTTCATCTCGATGGGCTTTCCAGAGAAATTGCGCTTGCTGCGCCGCGATTGAATGACAGGACCCAGAGGAACATTAAGTTTTCCAGGTGGCGGGAGCTTCAGGCTCTCTTGCAGGACCTCTTCCTCGAGCAGAGGACGGTTGGCCATGGCCCCTCTCACTTGAAATGACTTGTAGGCCTTGATGCCTATCACCATGGACAAGTCGGAGTTGCTCCGGCGGTAGTTAAGAAGAAACTCTTCTCCAGCCAGGCGGTTTGTGGAGTAGTACAGCCCGCGAAAGCAGGTCTCCGGCGTTTTTACGATTGTGGTGTCCGAATACAGAGAGATCGGAACATTGGCACAGAAATTTACGATGTTTGAAAGCTGGGGCAGCTCAGTGTTTCGCAATTCGTTCATCGTCAGGTCTGACTTTTTAGCCTTTTTAGCTTCCTTATCATTATTTGGATTCCTTTTAAATAGTATCTCTCGCATTTTGTAGCACCCTCGCTTCTCGACGTCCCTATAAATTCGTATTTCCAGACTTCCTATTCGCAAGCTTTGGCAGACCCCGGCCAATAAAACTCAGGTTCCAGATAGGCAATTGCCTTATGCAGCATCTGTTGCCCGAATCCTCAAACGTGTCCCTGAAGCGCGAATAGACCCAGGATTGAAGAATATCGCCTGCGACCTTTTCATCATATTTTCTCATAACCCGGCGAAGAATACTTCTCAAACAGATAGGCTGTTCCTGATTGGGCTCGATGGATCGTGTGGTCTTTTCGGACAGGCAGCCCCCAACGCAGGTGGTGATGTACTCGCAGCTCCTGCACGCCCCCTGCAAAGTATCAGCCAGCTTCTCGAAATAGATCATCCATGGACTGCATTCATTGCATCAAAATCATGGCAATCGTTAAACTTGATATTTTTTATCTGACCGCCGTCTGATATGTATGGACAGGGATGGATCACCATCTCTGAGTCGACGTGGTAATAATTGCAGCCTGCCGTGCATCTGCGTGTCGTCAGCATCTCGATGGGATTGGGGATTCTCATCGATGCCGTCGACTCCAAGTCGATCTCCGCTCTGTGCTTAATCGTTGCCTCCACAATTGAGGAAAGGATTTGCCCAATCAGGGATCCATCGATCTCCTCATTTTTTGCTCTGTAATATTTTGCAGCAGGAAATATGCGTATGAAAGAGCAGCCGGCATCCAGTGCATACTCCACTGTATCCTCAATGTCCCCCACATTCTCCTTAAAGACCGGCATGCCCACGCCAAAATATATTCCGTTTTCCCTCAACCGTCCTAAGGCTGCCGCCAGCGGGTCGAAGGTACCCTCGCCACAAAAATATTCGTGAGTGCTTTTATTCGCGGAATAGAGACTGAGTCTCAACCTGGCATGGATATCTAAAAGAGCCTCAATTTTTTTCTCATCGAGTAGGAGTCCATTGGTGAGTACGTTTGTCCAGTAACCTGATCGTTCCGCGTAGGACAATATTTCTATTATTTCCGGGTGTAAAAACGGCTCTCCACCGGTGATATCCAGGTACCTGTTTCCTCGCTTTCTTCCTTCGTCTAATATCTGCTTAATCGATTCAAAAGGTAATGCGCCCTGGCCTTTTTCGGTTTTGTGTTTGGTGAAATCCCATCCGCCGCAGGTCCGGCAGTTCAGATTGCAGTCAGAGGTTACGCTTATCGTCAGAGCCATGATCTCCAAAATATATTTAAGAAGGCACTTTCCAGTGCCCTCTCAGATCTACCAGCAAGAGCAACACGAGCAGCATGAACATGCCGCACAGCACGTGCATCCGCCTGGGGCCAAATCGACACTTGTGCTATCAAGCTCGCATGTGCTTCCAATCCTGTTTGCAAAACTTAGCATTCAGTTTACCTCCAAGAGTTGAGTCAACGCTATTCTTTTATTACTTTGCGGGGAATAATATGGGGGCCAAAGTCGAGAATTACGCCTTCGTCTGGCTCACGAATTTGTATTTTTCGCCCATGCCCAGCAGCTCTTTCTCCTCCATAACGATGTAGGACTCGGCTGTAGCATATTTTAGCCAGGGGTCGTTGGTCTGGAGCAGGTCTGACGCTTTTTCAACTTCCTGCAACACAAACAATTTATTTCCCGAGACATCGTGCCATTTTCCCAGCACTTTTACCGCTGCATGAGCACCTTTCTCTCGAACGGCAATTTGCTGGAGTTTTTCTCTTTGTCCGGGTTCGTAGGTCCATATAGTTAATACTAACATATGATCACCTTCAAAGTTATTTGGGCCGCAAAAATATATGAAGATTTCCTTAGGAATATTTAGTATGTGAGGTTCTGATGTCCTAGACATTGAAAGCCGGATGGAGAGCAGTCATCCAGATAATGACTCGACGCAAATCTTCGGGGCGGCTCGGGATTTTGAAGGGTCATTGAGATGCGCTTCAAGGAGAGCCTCTGCTGAGCGGTATAGAGCAAGCAATCAAATCCTGACAAAGCCCAAGTAGAGACAATAAAATCTCCGGGCAAAAGTTTTTAACTGAGGTTAACCCAATTTAACATATGGCCGGCGCCACAAGACCGAAGGAATCCCATGGATGTGTTATAGGATCGAAGATCACGCAGAGCGAGCTTGCGCAGATTCAAGATCTGATTAATGCCGGCGTCTATCTCAACGCCTCAGACTTCGTCAGGGAAGCAATTCGTGACAAGCTTACCGCCATAAAAGTGATAAAATGCCGGGATGTCGATTATGAGACAGCAAAAAAGGAGATCATAGGATACTTCCAGAGAAATCATGAAGCTTATCCCGATGAGATCTCTCAAGATCTGGAGCTCGATTTTGACCTGGTGCGCCGGATTACTTCCGAGCTGAAGAAAGAGGGCCGTCTGGAGGTCATTTGATGGATTGCTACGAAGAGGGCGATGCATTGCATGGTGCAAAGATCTATGCTGAGGCTCGAAAGATGGTGGGGCCTGCAGTTATTGTGAAGAGCGGCAGACATAGGGCGCAGAGCATCACACTGATAGAAAATGCAAAAGCCGTAATCATCCGGAAGCTGAGATGGATTCCCGAGCATTAGATATGAAGGCGCAATAACTGAGAAAAATTATTGCCCTGATTTTGCATCCGATGGCAGAGAAACATCTTCCTGGCCGTGAGTTATCCTCCAGCGGATTCTCTTTATTATGCCCAAAAGGCTGCGCGCCTCCCTTTCCGTAAGCTCGGCCCTGCCGAAGATGCGCCGCAGCATCAGATCTGCAAAATCCGCCTTATGCTCGGGGTAGCAGACCTCCTGGAGCAGCGAATTCGCTCCTTCTTGGAGTAGATTGAGGCTTTGCCGGCTGGCCATTTCAGTGGCTCCGCTCTCAGATCCGGAGAGCTCATAGAACAGGATTGCAGCCGCATGAGAGAGGTTCATGACCGGATACTCGCCGCTGGTGGGGATGGAGACCACCATATCGCAGATGGCCAGCTCCTCGCTGTTCAGGCCGCAGTCCTCCCGGCCCAGCAGCAGCGCCACAGTCCCCTCTTTTCCATTCAGCTTCGCTGCCAGCTCCGATGGAGTAAAGCACGGCACGCGCAGATGCAGTCGCAGGTGGTGCTGCTCCGTCTCCAATCTCTTGCCGGTTGTGCCCACTACCAGGTTGGCGCCCTCCAGGGCCTCCGGCAGGGATGAGAAGCTCTTCGACATCTGCAGAACGTCCCTGGCATGGGAGGCCATGGCCGAGCCATAGTCCTCGATCTTGCAGGGGTTGACCATCGCCAGATCATGAAAGCCGAAGTTCTTCATGGCCCGGGCCACGGAGCCCACATTGCCCTCGTAGAGCGGCTCGACCAGGACGACCCGCAGCTCTCATCCTATCCCTTGGATACTCCGATGGGCACAAGCTTGGCGACTTTGGTGGCGATTTTGAGGTTGTGCACCACGTCCACCACATCTCCGGAGGGCTTGTAGACCTGGGGAGCCTCCTCTGCCAGCATGGCAGGAGATGTGGCCTTGACCACGATTCCCTGCAGATTCAAAGCCGCCTTCACGTCTTTGCCGGTGAACAATCTGGTGGCCCGGCTCCGGCTCATGACCCGGCCTGCGCCGTGGCAGGCGGAGCCGAAAGAGACATTCAGAGCATTGTCATTGCCGCATAGAACGTAAGAAGCCGTTCCCATGCTTCCCGGAATGAGCACAGGCTGGCCCACGCTCCTGTAGGTCGCAGGCACCTCTTTGCGGCTGGGACCAAAGGCCCTGGTCGCGCCCTTGCGGTGCACGTAGAGGCGCATGCGCTTGCCGTCCACATCATGCTCCTCGATCTTGGCCACATTGTGAGCCACGTCGTAAACCAGATCCAGCGATGCCTCGGGGAAGTACCTTTCAAAGACCTCTCGCGTCCAGTGGGCGATGATATGCCGGTTGGCCCAGGCGTAGTTGGCGGCGCAGACCATTCCTCCAAAGTAACGCTCCGCCTCAGGAGAGCCTAATGGCGCGCAGGCAAGCTGCTTGTCTGGAATCTCGATATTGTATTTTTTCACCGCCTGGTTCAAGACCTCCAGATGATCGGTGCATATCTGGTGGCCGGCTCCCCGTGAGCCGCAGTGGATCATAATCGTAATCTGGCCTTTGAATAGGCCGAACTGCTTTGCCTTTTCCTCGTCAAAGATCTCTTCCACTCGCTGGATCTCCAGGAAGTGGTTGCCGCTGCCCAGGGTACCCAGCTGAGGACGGCCTCTCTTGCGGGCTTTTGCGCTCACCTGGGCAGGATCTGCGCCTTCCATGTGGCCGTTCTCCTCACAGTGAGTCACGTCTGCTTCCACACCGTAGCCCTGCTCCACTGCCCACTTGGACCCGGAGATAAAGGCCTCCGTGAGCTGCTGGTCGCTGGCTTTCAGCCGGCCGGTGGCGCCGAGGCCGGAAGGTATGGCCTCAAAGAGCGCATCGATCAAGGTATTGATGAGCGGCTGAACCAGCTTTGAGTCCAGGTCGGTGCGGAGAAGGCGCACGCCGCAGTTGATGTCAAAGCCCACGCCACCGGGGCTGATGATGCCGCCATCCTCTCGAAAAGCCGCCACTCCGCCGATGGGAAAGCCGTAGCCCAGATGAGCATCGGGCATGGCCATGGAGTATTTGACAATGCCGGGCAGGGTGGCAACATTGGCCACCTGATCTACTGTTCCCGGCTCCACCATCGCGCGCAGCGCCTCGGAGACGAAGATTCGCCCCGGCACACGCATGCCCGGCCGGTAGCCGATGGGCACCTCATAAATATTATCGTCGATCTTATTGATATCTGCCATAATCACACGTCCAAAATCACCTGGATGCACCAGAGATCGTTCAATTCATTCTTCTTTATCTGAAACTGGTGCATAGTGATGGCTTTGACCTCGTTCTCGAAGGCATGTCTCTTGAGGTCTATTCTCTCGCCGCCAATTTCAGCCGCAAGCTTCCAGGACCCGTTCTGCCGGAGCTGAACCCTGAAGGAGGCGAATACCGCCGACTCCGTCTCAAAGAGGAACACGATCTCCGAGAGCCATTTGTAAGCCAATTCCTCCAGCTCCGGAGCCTCGAGCACAACCTTCCAGGTCTCCAGGATCTGCACCGTGGCCGGGTCCACCATGGTCTTGAAGAGGGCGGCTGCGGCATTGGAGAGCATCTCTTCCGGCGTTTTGCCATAGGCACGAAACTTCACATCAGCGGTATGCTCCAGGTACTCGAAGGGAATCATCTGCTTATTGTTGGGTGCCGCCTGGCATTTAAAGGATTGCCAGTCCCCGTGTCAGCCCCGCTTGCGCGGCGAGGCGCAGGGCTCCGGGATCGGCGTACTCGTGGCCGTTGATGCTTATGTAACAGTTGGGATGTGGGCGGAAAAAGAATGCCATGATCCTGGATGCCGGCCTCATCCAACATCAAGTCGCCCAACAGGCAGTGAGTCTACCAGATGGCACTGCCGGGGCAGAGTCGCACGACTCCAGGGCGGGAAAATCTCCGTCCAAAAATCACACTTTGTGTGTCGTTATGGTTATGCGCAAGGTGGAATTTCCGGCGACTATGGTTATGCGCAATGTGGAATTTCCGGCGATATTGACCGTCGTCGACCCTTCATGAGATACGACATTCGGCCTCGTTTGCTCCCATTTCGCGGTTAGTGTATGCTCGCCCGATTGACTGATGTCGCCAACCCACCCATTTCGTCCCAATGCGGTATTATAAGTGGTCATGCCGATTGGTTGCGATGAATTGTCAAGATATATTCGCGCATTATTGACCGTCATCTTGTATTCATCTACGACATAGATTATGGTCTGTGTGGCGACAGCGCCGCTGGCCAGCAGCAACACTGCCAGCATTAAGATCATCGATGCGTTTCGGAATCTCATACACTTAAATAGGCAATATTCGTACTTAAAGATTTTTAAATTTTCGACTTAATGTTATGCAGGAAACATTCGATCAAATTAATAGAAAATAGAAAAATGCTGGTCGGGATCAGAGGAATCTGATCCCTTTGGGCATCTCCCCGAAGCGTTGGCGGAACTCTGCTGGCCAGTTCTCAGGGTCGAGGCCCTTCTGGCTCAAGAATGCCGAGGCCCAGCGCTCCAGGCCCACACCGCTGCAGCCCGACCAGAGGGCATCTCCAGATTGCGCTTTTACCGTAAAGCCCTTGGGATACTTCTCTCCGTTCACGGACAGATTCTGAAACTCTATCCAGTTTCCATTGTAGGGCAAGACGGCTTCATAGTCCACTGTGCCTGCGCCAGACATCTCTGAGAGGCCGGTCTTTCCCTCCTGCGCCATAAACCAGGGCGTGACCCAGGCCGTCCTCCAGTGCAGCTCCAGGATATCCTCGAAGATATGCTTGTAGCAGCCCTTCAGCTTCTCAGCTTCCTCCAGGACCTGGGCCTTGTCACCCAGCCAGACGATCTCAATTCTGTGGAACTCGTCCACGCGCTCGATGCCGTGAATTCCACCGGACTCATAACGGTGGCTCGTGCCGGAGCGATCGAAGACCGTGATGGGCAGCTCACTTTCCGGCAGTGTCATTCCCTGCAGGAATCCCCAGAACGTGGGACACTGTGCGTAGCACATTCCTCCAATGGGCAGGTCGATCTTATCCTTGATCAGCTCCAGAGGCACCTCATGGGTGACCTTGTAGTGGTCCATGACCTCTTCCCAGTAGGCAGGATCGCGGGTCTTGGGCGGGCAGACGAAGTAGATCTCCGGGTAAACACCCTGGGCATGACCGCTCTTCTTCCAGACGTCCCAGGTGTCGAGCTTGGGAAAGATCATCTCCTGATAGCCCAGCGGCCGGATTATCTCCTCCAGGACGATCTGCTCAAAGGTCCGGAAGACGTGCGTTGCTTCGGGCCCGTAGATCCACTGGCCCCGGCTGGAGCCGTGCTTGATCCATCCCGCTTTTTGCATCTCCTCGGTGGGGTCGCACGTAAACTTCGGCTCGCGGCAGGCGCTCTCCCAGAGCAGCTCCCAGTGCTCGGTCTTGCCACCGTAGCCGCTCTGCAGCTTCTCCTCCAGAAGGCTGACAATCCTGTCAGGTATGCGGTTCTCAATCTCCGACTGGCCAAGAGTCCCGCTCGGGCCTACATCCAAGGAAAGCAGCAGCTTGCCGCCTTCGAACTTTATCTCCCGAACGTAGGGTATCTTGTGCTCAATGGCCCTCTCCGACTCGACCTCTATATCGAACCGGCTCACATCCAGGCCGCGCACACCGATGCGAAATTGCTTTCCCAGTAGCTCAGACAGCGGCCGGCGCAGCCTGAGCAACGCATCATGGGCTCGCACAAACCTGTCGCTATCGATGACCAGATCGATTCTATTGCCGGCCAGCTTCCATTCGGTTATCTTTGCGCCCTGCCCATCGGGCGCGCCCTTCTGCAGCATTGGACCGGCTTCTCTAAAGAAATCTGAAATGGCAGCTTCGGCCTTGCCGGCGTCGGCGCTCAGCCGAAAGCTTGCCTCTAAGTGGAATTTCATCTCTCCTCCGCACAAGATTGTGTATCTTCCGCTATTTTAATGTTCATCAATAGATCGTCAACCGTGGAGAGCAGGGTGCCTATCTTCTCCGTCGAGAATTGCAGGCAAATGATATCTGTATCTGTCTGGAGACTCATATTGGGCAGGTTATCGGGCTCAATGGCACTCGCCACCAGCCCTGCATTCTCTCCATAGAAGACCAACCTTGTCCTGATCATGCCGCATCACTGCGGCTCGGTGCGCTGGAGACGAGAGCCTCGACCTTTGCAGTTCCATGCAGCTGCTCGCCCACGATCTCGTCCAATAGAGCCAAAAACCTCTCCTCTGCGCCCGGCGGAATGGAGGCACCGCTGGCGATGGTATGGCCTCCACCTGCTCCTCCCACGGCCTCTGCCGCTTTTCGCATGGCAACAGAAAGATCCAGGCCCCTGGATATGAGCGGCTTGGTCCCGCGCGCCGATATCTTAACCATATCATCTTTGTGATTCAGGGTGATGAGGGGCATGTCTGTGTATAGGTACCGAATTCCGAGACCCGATACAACCGATCCCGCTTCCATATTCTCCATCTTGAGATAGCGAATATTCGCCATCACTTTATTCTGCTCTCTGAGTAGATTCATCTCCCGCAAGATGTGGCTTTTGTATTCCTGGGCCAGCTTCCGAGCTTCACCCAAGGCGCTCCGGTCCCGGAGGCATAGGGTCAGACCGAGGCCTGGAACATCTCTGTTGCCGCAGGCGTTGAGGAGCTGCACCATCTGCAGTGAGTTCTCCACCACCTCATGCCGGAGCCGGATCACCTCCCCCAAAACAGAATCGGCGGCAAAGCTTCCTTGCATGAGCAATTTCAGTGTAAGGGCCGTGCATAGCCTCGCAAGGTCGTCCTTTTCCAGTCTCTCTACATTGCCCTTTATCTTCAAATCATCCAGAAATTTGCGGGTCTTATCCGGGTCGCCGGTGAAGTCCAGAAGAGGCTCGATGCTATTTAGAAACACATCTTCCACGGGACCGTCTTCGGACATCTTCAGACCCGGCTTTACCTCTACCGCGCCGCTGGCAACGGCATCTTCCAGAATAGTTCTGTTCGCACCAATCATTCCCTGGCGGTCTCCCATGGCACCGACAAGCGCAAGGCCTGCCAGATCGAAATTGTCGCCCATGTGACGCACCACGGAATATACCGTGCCCGCCGCGGACAGTTCAAAGGCCCCGTCTATGCCATAGAGATGGGGATTGAGGTGCATACAGCTCAATGTTCCCACGGGACGGTGATGGTCAAGAACGAAGCAATCCTCTTTGATGCGAGAGATCAGCTCCGGCTTGCCGCTGCCCATATCGCAGAATACCACGGGTCCCGTCAGACCATTGATCACGGATTCATCAAGCCTTTTCAGAAGCGAGGCCTGAAAAGGTATTCCTGCGCGCAGGAGCGCATTGCAAATCAGCCCTGCTGAGGTGATCCCGTCCGCGTCGTTATGCGAGATCACACGCATGCTGTCGCAATGCAATATCGACTTGGCAATAGCTTCTGCAGCCTTGTCAAGCCGCTTCATGAGATGAGAATCTCAGCCGTCTCGGGCGAATAGGTCCAATCCGGTGCCAGCCGCCCGGAGTCATGATAGTATTTAACCAATCTTCTTATCTTGTTCTCGGTTAGCTGCAAAGCCCTCTTGTTGTGAACATCCTTCTTGTTAGCTTTGATATGCTTGCGGACATGAAGAGCTTTTCTCATCAGATTGCCCAGATCCTCCGGAATATCCGGTAGGGCCTTATTCTCCTTCATAAAGCCGGTCATGCTCTTTCCCAATACCAGCTTGGTGCTGGGAACTCCGTACTGGTCTCTTAATGTCAGACCAATGCGGCTGGTGGGAAGACCGCTCTCGTGCAGTTTCATGATTGTCTTTTCCAGCTCTTCTTTGGATACATCAAACCACGCGGGTGTTTTCGCAACCGTGGGTGGTCGGGATCGGGAAGAGCCCTTTTTCCTGCTGTGCATCTTTGCCATCTTTCAATCCTCATTTTGGTTTCATAAAGGCGAAGGTGTAATCTCCAATGCCAGGTGGGATAAAAAACTTGCGCCGTTCTTCGTCGGTAACAGATTTATAAGCGGGAGAGGGTTGAAGTTCCAATCATGTTCCCAGAGTACCTGAACCAGCTATTCTATCTCGTGGGCGAAGCCGTCGTCTTTATGGCCGTCATCGTTCTGATTCTCTCGATTTTTGTGGCTCTGCTCATCCTTTACTCCTTCAAGACGGGCAACTTCTTCGCGGCACGAACTATGCTCTTTGGCATCATTCTCCTCGAGAGCGTAATAAAGGCTCTCTTTTGGGTAACCAGGGTGGATGATTCCATGGTGGACGATGTCGGTGTGCGCCTCCGAAATTACATCAACGAGAAGGAGTTTTTAAAGACTCCCTGTGAGAAGCGCTTCATCTTCATGCCCCAGTGTGTTCGCAGCACAGAGTGTCCGGCCAAACTCACACCGGAGGGCATAAAATGCGTGAATTGCGGGCGCTGCAGTATTGGTGAGGCCAAGAATTATGCAGAGACTATGGGCTACAGATTCTTCATCGTTCCCGGCTCCAGCTTCATCAAGAGGATCATCAAGAAATACCGTCCGGGAGCCATTGTGGGTGTGGGCTGCCATATGGAGATAAAAGAAGGCCTGGACTTATGCCACAGCCACTCCATACCAGCTCGAGGAGTGCCCCTCTCCACATCAGGATGTGTGGCCACAACGCTGGACTGGGAGCAGTTCTATGAAGCCATAACAGACAAAGAATCAACGCTGAAAGAGATTGTTGCAGGTCAACCAAGAGAAAAAGAAATCTAAAAAAATGTACTGAAAGTGCTTCACTCCATGCTGATGGCTTCAGATGGGCAAGCCTCAACGCATGTCTTGCACTCAGTGCACTTTTCTTTATTTACAACTGCTATTTCCTCGTCGTCCAATGCGATGGCTTCTTCCGGGCACTCCTCGACGCAAGTTCCACAGCTTACGCATTCTTCTCGATTAACAACTGCAGGCATTATTGAATCCTCCAATTTTGCTCACTGGCAAACCCACCTGTTAGTATATCCGATATATACTTTTCGTTAGCCTATGTCGTCAAGCCTATGCCAGTTCGTTGTATCTTTTTCGGTCTTTTAGCTCCTGGCGCTTGGCGCTGTTCCATCCGCTCACAGCCTGCAAGTAACCGGTAATCCGGCTGATGTGGTCTACATCTTCCGATCCGCAGTTGGGGCAGTTGTCCTCCAGACCGCCTGAGACCTGAGAGCAGCCGAGACATACCGTCATATCCTTGGTGAAGGTGAAGTAGCCGATTTGGGTCTCTCTGGCCAGGCGCAGGCCGAAGTCCATCAGGCCCTTGGGGTCGGGGGTGGCCTCGCCCATGAAGACATGGAAGATGTTGCCGCCGTCGACTATGGGGAAGAAGACATGCTCAAGCTTTGCCCTCTCGAAGATGGTCACATCCGCGCTGGGCGGCAGATGAGTGCCGTTGGTGTAGTAGACGGGCAGGTCGCGCGTCTTATGCACGTTCTTCTTCACGGCATCCAGATCGCCTTTCACAACCCTCTCTGCGCAGTCCCTGAACTCCTCATGGATCAGGTCGGATACCGCGAAACGCTGGGCAGTGGTCTCTGCCGGCGTGCGCGCCAGGGCGATGGTCATGCCATGCTGCTGGGAGAGCTTTTTGGCGTACATCTCCATCTCCGTCATAGCACGTACGGCGAGCTTCCAGGACTCCCGGGACTCGTGCATCTGCTTTCCTGTATGGAACTGAGCCATCTCGTTGACGCCTACCACGCCGATGGTATAGACCAGCCCTTCCAGGCCGACGGCGATGGAGCCTTTCTCGCCCGTGATAGGATCTTTGGGCTGCTGCGTGGCAAAGGGCATGCGATGATTCTTGATGATCTGGTTCATCCATTCACGTTTTACCTTAAAGATCTCGACTGAAGTATCCATCAGCTCTCGCAGGTACTCGAAGAGCAGCTCGTCGTCTCCGCGAGCGAGATAGGCAGCGCGAGGACAGTTGAGGGATACTACCTGCCAGGAGCCCATGGAGAAGTGCTTGCCGTCTTTGAAGTACAGCTTATCCTCAAACTGGTCATCGGTGTCCGAGGTGGCGGCAAATTGATACGCGCAGCATTGATAGCATGAGATTCCTTCCCCGGCCCCGCGATAAGCTGGAAGCTGGTTATCGAAGTAGGGAGTGCCGTACTCGGCTGCCAGCTTGAATGTCATGAGGTAGAGGTCCTGATAGGTGGGAAGATCCGGGTGGGCGGCATTGAAGGCCTCGTCTTCTTTCATGAAGTCAGGCTCAATGCTGATCTCGGGCTTGGGGAAGTTGAAGGGCTTGCCCCAGTAGTCGCCGGCCAGCATGACCTCCATGAGGGCCTTAAAAGCCAGGCGCACCTCGCGCTCGAACTGGCCGTAGGTCTTCAGCGGCGCCTCGGGAGACGAGCCGTTCCAGACCTTTCCGGCATAGACCGCGGGCTTGTCCCTCCAGAGTTTGGGAACTCCCGGGGTGAGCTGGACTGAGGAGAAGACCAGCTGGCCGCCGCGAGCGACCATCATCTGCGTCATCTCGTAGACGAACATCTGCATGAGCTGCACGATCTCGGCGTAAGTGCGGCTCTCGAAATAGGGCGCTATGAAGGTGAGGAAATTGTAGAAGCCCTGGCCTCCGGCGAAGTTGGTCTGGGCGCTGCCCAATGCCTTGACGGCATGCAGAATGGCAACCTCCGGCTTCTTAGCAGGCCCGGCCACGCTGGCCTTGGTGCCAAGACCGTCGGGCATAAGGCCGTAATAGAGGAAGTAGCGCAGATCCCAATCCTGGCAGAACGGCCTGGTTCCAAAATACTCCAGGTCGTGGATGTGAAGATCGCCAGCGAGGTGGCGGTCGGCCAGATAGGGCGGCAGCAGTAGCAGGTACTGCTCCTTGCTGATCTTGTCAGCTTTCTTCTTGTGGCTGGTCTCGGCGTTCTCCTGGAGGTTGGCGTTCTCCTTGGCCTCGAAACCGGTACCGATGTCGATGAGGTGCGCATCGTAGACAGGCGTCCCGACGCGGGTGCAGATGTTTCGCCACTCCGTGTGGTGCCTCTCCAGAAGGACCACGTTCATGATCTCCCTGACCAGGGGGCCGCTCAGGTAACGGACGTTCATCCACCTCACCCGGCGTTCCACCTCTTTTGCGATATCCTTGGCCTCTTCTTCGGTTATACCTGGTTCTTTATAGAACTGTTCAGATAGTTTGGTCTCCTTCAGGAGCTGCTTGGCTATGGCCTCTCTGTCCCAGTCCAGCAGATGACCATCTGTGGTTCTAACCCTGGGCATAGCAGAAACGGCTAACCCTTCCAGGGTCTGCTGCACTATTCTGCTGCTCAACGCCCATCCCTTCTACGATAAAGCGACATAACGCATCCTCTCGACAAATCAACTTAATGGACTAATATTTCGTTCTGAGTTTATTCGCTTTGCGCTCCAAACTCCCTCAAAATCTTTTGGAAATTATGTGTCTCCACTAAGTTATAAAGTAAACGCTTGACATCTCTCTGGCAGAGTTGTTAATCATAACCCGTGCGTGTGGCGAAAGTAATTTTAGAACCCATCCCGCGATATGCTATTGCGTTCTTAATATTGATCCAAACTTTTCTATATTTGTCTTTAATCTATTTGTAATCGGAATTGATAAGGTGTAACTGTTGATGTATCAAGAATCTGTTCAAGATGTGGAAGTATCTAAGTATCTCGCGAATAACAGATGCATCGATGTTAGAACTTCATTGCATTTGGCAGAACCTTCTTATATAGCCCAGTCTATATCAAATCAGACAAATAAAAGGTCCTGGGATCACGAGAGATTAAAATGGATATCATTTTCCTGGCTCACGGATTTATCATCGGCATCTCAATTGCCGCGCCTGTTGGGCCAATTAGTCTGTTATGTATACGTCGAATATTGGCTGAAGGCCGCCTATTCGGCATCGTTTCTGGCTTGGGAGGTGCAACCGGTGATGCAATATATGGGTGTGTTGCAGGGTTTGGCTTGACCTTCATTTCAAACTTCTTGATCAAACAACAAGCATGGCTCCGTCTTATCGGTGGATTATTTCTCTGTTATTTGGGTGTTAAAACTCTCTTGGCAAGACCTGCAAAACGAGCAGCTTTGTCCAAAGGAAACGGCCTAATTGGTGCTTATGCCTCGACGTTTTTCCTAACGCTTACAAATCCGATGACAATTCTCTCTTTTGTGGCAATATTCACGGGCTTAGGCTTGGCGAGCACTGGCGGAAACTTCATGTCCGCAGTAGCTTTGGTCTTAGGTGTTTTCGTCGGCTCATCTTTTTGGCTGGTTATCCTATGCAGTAGTGTTGATGTATTTCGGGAAAAGTTTGATTTGCGTAGGCTGCAGTGGCTGAACAGAATTTCAGGAGCAATTATCACCGTATTTGGTTTGGTCGCTCTCCTGAGTTTTGCAGGAAATTAATTTTGTGGCGGCCCTTATCTTATCACTAACGATATCCTCTCGATCAGCTGATCCAGTGCAGCACATTTCGCACCACAGACCAACGTGGTCCGGATTGACCGACATTTTCGCCGAGTATCCAGTAATCATACTTACTTGCCAGATTTCCGTAATCATTTTCCATCTTGATCCAGTAGTTCAAAAGCATGAGATATGTATCGTCGCTGTCTTTTGCAATTGCGTATGCATAGAGCACCCGGAACGAATCATTGGGCTCAAATATGGCGACATCGTAGAATGGATGCTGAAGGGTCATCGTATAGCCTTCCTCGGCAGTGGTAAGTAGGGCATCCGCCCTTCCTTCAGCAAAGAAATCCTCAAGAGCATCGATTCGTATAATCTCCGCCTGAGGAAACAACCTGGGTGCAGCCTTTATCAATGCAGTATTATTGAGGACGGCGATCTTTAGGTGCTGCATTTTTTGCACATTCTCCAGCTTCAAGAAATCCTTCTTTCGCGAATCCAGAACCACAAAAGCCATATGGACCGATATGTATGAGTCAGTAAAAATCATCTCGTCGAGCCTATCCGGGGTCACCATAACCGAAGACATGACAATATCACAGAGGTTCTGATTGAGCGATGACGTAATGGTCTCTCCTGTTATCGGGACAAACTCGATTCTGGAGACATTGATGAAATTGGCCAGGTCATAGGCCATTTGCACATCGTATCCCACCAGTTCTCCTCTCGCGTTGAAGAAGACAAATGGAATACAGTTGCTGTTATAGCCGACTCTTAAGACGCCTCGTTGCTTGATCTGCTTGGATTTTATCCATATGAACTGAGGCTGGCAGATCCCGCGGATGAACATCGTCCATGTGTCAGATAAACCTTCGTGCTGATGTGATCGTTCGCTCTATTGCCACTGGAATCCAGGGGGAAGCTGATATTGGAGATAAGATCGTTCCCGTGATATGTATTGGAAAGCATATAGGAAAATCCCGTTTGCAGTCCCCCTATCACGAGAAGAACCAACAAGAGTATGAAACCGGATGAGATGATCACTCTCTTCCATTCCAGCCTGCACCGATTCGTGAGAAGACCGATGCTGATAGTTGAAAACGAAAAGATGGAGATAGAGGACAATGATGCAATGAAGCACTGCCGCAGAATTCCGGAGCTAATATAGATGTTATAAGCATCCGATGGAAGATGCATCAAGCTCAAGAGCGATATTACGGAAATCTTTGACGAGCCGAAAAAGCTGGGAATCCCTACTATGATGAGCCGTATCTGCTCCCATAGATCCAGGGGACTCTTATAAAGCCAGGCCACGAACAGTATGAAAAGAAATGGCGCAAAAGCGCCGAGCAAGGGAAAGGTGTAAGCGATAGGCACCAGGACTTCACAGTAAGACTTTATTGCTTCGCCGTCCGCTCTCTCTTCCAGTCGTTGTTTAGCGTTGCCGTCATGTTGATTGCGAGACATTTTTGGGACGCCGCCATCTTGGTTGTATCCATCTGTTGTATAGTCCGTTTTCGATACGCTGCTCATTTCGTTCCATGCCGCACCCATTTATGCCGCATCCATTCTCTTTCAAGAATAGTCCCATCACGCTTTCCGCAATCAGGGGTAAAGTAATGAATTCGCTGCCTGTCGAAAATCCTAGGATCATCGGTTTGGAAATTGCAGAAACGATCTCACGATAACTAAAGGTGGTGACGCAGGTTATTAAGAGGGGAAGGACGATGAGGCCCAGCAGAATTGATAATGCCGCCAGTGTTATCAGGAATACTTGAAGCTCCAGGAACATCTCAAAGGTCATGCTCCCGAAGGTCTGTGCGGTTATTATTAGAACGCCGAAAGGAAACGTCTTGGCCAGTACTCTGGTGACGCGGGTCAGCGCCGCCAAAAAGATATTCAATGAGTTCAATATCGATTTGCTGTTCGCGTCCATCATCAGAGCGAATCCCAAGCACAGGCAGAAGATCACAATGGCCGGCACGAATCCTTCCGATAGCGACCGAAAGGGATTTGACGGTATGAAAAGATCAATCATGCTGAGATCTTCAGTTTGGACAAGGCTATGGGTGCTGAAGAAATATGCCTTCTGAATGCTTGGAAAAGCCACTTGCATGGAGAAATACATCAAGATGCCGATGGACCAGAATATGAGCAAGACCAGACCGGCCTTGGCAGAGATGTTCTTCGCCTCGTCTCTTTTTAGGCTTCCGATGCCGACGATCAGGGATAGCACTACGGAAGGCAAGATGGTTATCTGCCAGATCCTGATGAAGACCTCGCTGAGGGGTGCTAAGAGGCTGCATAAATCCCCAAAGATCAAGCCGATAAGGATGCCGAAGACAAAACCTAGCAATATCCACAAGGTCAAGCTCAGTTGCGGCAGTCTCAGTTAGAATCCCCTCCACCATTAAAGCCAGCAGATCATAGCAGTCAACGAATTATACTCAGTGGTCCGGACGCCTTCTTGATCAATTGATGTGCGACTCTTTCCAGAAACCATATTCCTTCTAACTATTTCAAGTTTAGTGGAATGTATAAAAGACCAAAATGCTCTTCCAGGATAATGCGTCTGTATTGTTTCTATCATTAACATCATAGAGATGAAATGGGACTATTTTATTCACATGAGATTGGCAGGTAGCCCTCAGGATGTAGTCAGATCAGGTGTTTGAAAAGGCCTTGCTGGATCAGCCCTGGAATAGCAAATTTTATTTTGGGCCAAAGGATGTAATAATTGTGGCATTAAATTACATGAACCATGTTTATACTGCCGTATCTAAAAAAGTAGACTTTCGGCTATTGGCGCCTCTACTTCATTACCGCCTCCAGCCTCATATTCACCTCATCCCAGTTCACTATGCTCCAGAAGGCTTCTGTGTACTTGGGCCGCTCGTTCTTGTAGTCCAGATAGTAAGCGTGCTCCCAGACGTCCAGGACCATGAGGATCTTATATGTCGGGATAACGTTCACATTATGCTTCTCGATCTGCATGAGAAGAGGCCTCTTGGTGTGAGCGCACCAGGCAAGTGCCGCCCAGCCTGACCCTTCCGTGCTGTTTGCCGCAGCAGTAAATTCCTTCTTGAAGCGCTCAATTGAGCCGAACTCCTTCTTCAGGACATCTGCCAGCGCGCCGCCGGGCTCCTTGCTGGTCTTGGTCGCTGGAGCGAGGTTCTTCCAGAAGAGGCTGTGCAGCTTATGGCCGCCTACCTGGAAGGAGAGCTCTTTCAGGGTGGCTTTCATATCCACATCAGTTCCTGCCTGGCGGGCCTTGTCCAGCTTCTCCAGGATGGCATTGGCGCCGTTTACGTAGGCAGCGTGGTGTTTGTCATGGTGCAGCCGGAGCTGGACCTCGGAGATCTGCGGAGCGAGAGCATCGTAGGCATAGGGCAGTTCCGGCAAGGAATAAAGTTTCGTATCGGCCATAGTTTCATCACCTTTAGAATAACATATTGTTTAGGACTGCTGACTATTTATCCTTTCTCGCGAGGGATCAAACCATCACAGGACGATAATAAACCATTGATCTCCGCGATTTCTTTCATTTGTACTGATAATAAGTACTTACGAAAAATTCTTAAATTGCCTCACCGAATTCGTCTCGATACCGTGCCACGCCTTGCGCTCCGCCACTAGCGGCCAGGTCCAGAATTCGGATCATGAATGCCTCGTTTGGCACTCCTTCCCACGGGCTGCGGATAATGTCGCCTGAAGCACGCTCAAACTCGGAGCGAGGATAAGCGAGGATAATACTCCGGATGCCCCAGAACGATTTGACAGAGGGACAGCCGCGGCTTTTGAGAATCTCTATGCCCTAGTTCTTCTGAATCGTTGTGCTACCAGAGCACAATATAAACAATATCTCCTTCTTTCCTGCCCTTCAGAAGCTGGCAGTGGCGTAGAATGGCGAACTGGTTATCGAGTTCCGTCGCCGGCAGCTTGAACGCCTCCATTAGCTCTATTTTGGTGGCCTTGCCCCTGGTCTGAATATATTCGTAGATCTCCTTTTGCAGATCCGTCAGCCCTTCAGTCCCTTCCAGTCCATGGCTCTTCCGGAAGATCGTCTTTGATCTCTCTCCCCAAGGGTCACAAATACGGATTCTGTGGCCGACGTCGATGTAGCAATCCTCGCAGAGTGTCTTGCCATCTGTCGCGAAGACTTCGTCCTCTGAGACCTCTTTGCCGCAATTCTGGCACTTTATCCCGCCCAACATTCTCGTCTACCTCATCTTAACATTCATTCTCTTCCCTTAAATCATCGCTCTCCGACTGAATCTGCATCCGATATTCTGCAAGATCATTCTCATATCGAATTAATATCAATGAATATCTATAACGTGTATTATATGCAGAATATAAGGGCCCGATAATGCTTAACGAAAAAGTTCTAATAGGGAACGCTACAAGGATAGAGTTTATGCGCGGGAGCTTAATAATAATATCAATTCTGATCCTGATCCTGGGATTTGCGAATGCCGCCAAGATAACAGTTGGGCCAACGGATGCAAACTATTCCGTAATTCAGCAGGCTGCAGATAATGCCAGTACGGGAGATCTTATTGAAGTTCATAGTGGAACCTATCATGAGAACGTTTATCTCTTCCATGCCGTAACACTCCAGGGCGTCAACACCGGCAATGGAACACCTGTAGTGGATGCAGGGGGATCGGCTAGCGCAATTACCGTAATCTCCAATGGTACAACGGTTAGCGGCTTCAACCTCACAAACTCCGGCCACTGCGGATGCGGGAACGCTGGCGTATTGGTGGAGTCAAACAATAATACGATCAAGAATAACATTATTCTCAAGAATAAGTACGGCATATACGTCCGGCCTGGAAAGACGAATAACACTTTCCTGTCAAACGACCTCGTGGATAACCAGATAACGGTAAACGACACGAGCCTCAATCATTGGAGTGAGGGCGAGAAGTCTGGAGGCTTACAGGGCCTCTTGGGATTGATAACCGGGACGAAGGTCTACGGAAACCATTACAGCGATTATGACAAGCCGAGTCAAGGCTGCAATGACACTAACAACGATGGATTCTGCGACGCGCCCAGGAAGATCGGGGATGGTCCGAATTTCGACAAGTATCCGTCGATCTCCCCTCTAAATATTTGAAAAAGCAATCCGAGGAAGATCCTCGAATAGGCTGGCGGCCCGGCTCCACCAAATCGCCATGAATGCGTTTTTCCCGTCCCACGGGCAGGATGGGACGCTCTCTTTTTCCACGAACACCGGACAGAAACGCGCCAACGGTTCAGCCACGCTGGTTGCCTATCAGTATCAGGCATTCACAATGGCCTGAGGATGAGCTGCTTCATAGTATTAGCGAAGAATTTTTGATAAAGATAAATCCAATGGTGAAATATGGAAAAGGATGTCCTGGAGGCAGTGCGGCAAGAGCTGTTACAGAGCGTGGACGAGAAGGCCCGGGAGAGCGCCCAGCGTTTCTTCAAAGAAGAGGTCAAGGTTCATGGAGTGAAGAGCGCCCAGGTCAAGAAGATCGCCGCCAAATATTTCCGCGAGATAAAAGATCGAGATAAAAATGAGATATTCTCTCTATGCGAAGATCTCCTCCGGGCAAACTATGGCGAAGAGGCCTTCATCGCTTTCGAATGGGCCTACTCCCTGCGGCGCCAATACGAGCCGGAGGACTTCCTGGTGTTCGAGAGATGGGTGGATCGGTATGTGGACAACTGGGCCAAGTGCGACACCCTCTGCAACCACACCTTGGGCACTTTCGTGGAGATGTATCCGGAGTTTATCGAAAACCTGGAGAGCTGGGCCCGGTCCGAGAACAGATGGCTGCGACGCGCCTCGGCCGTGACGCTCATCCTTCCCGCCAGGAAGGGCTGTTTCCTGAAGGAGATTTTTGAGATCGCGGATATACTGCTGGAAGACAAAGACGATATGGTGCAGAAGGGCTACGGCTGGATGCTCAAGGAGGCAAGCAAGAAGCACCAGTCGGAGGTCTTCGACTACGTGATGAGCAAAAAGGCACGGATGCCCAGAACGGCGCTGCGCTACGCTATTGAGAAGATGCCGGCGGAGATGAGAAGAAGGGCGATGGAGAGATAGATGTCGATGACCCGTCATAGACCGATGTGCGGTTAGGTAGGAAAGCCTCAATTTTTCGATTAAGGCAAGGATGACAAAGCAGAAGTTGTGAAAGATCATTTTATCTGTATGCTTTACTTCTATTCCTGATTCGCAATACTAATATTCCACCCTGTTTTTTGGAATAGACGACCCGATAGTCACCTATGCGCAGTTTGAACAGACCTTTGAACTGCCCCGTGAGGGCCTCTCCGCAATCCACATCATTGAAAAATGCAGCTTCCAGCTCTTTGATTACTCTTTTGGCAACCGCCTTATCCAGATTCTTCAGGTCATGGGCTACGGAGGATTTGTACTCAATCCTGCAGACCAAGTAGATCCCTCATCTCGTCACCAGATACCACTTTGTCGTCCTTGTTGTTCAAACGCTCCTGGGCGATCAGGTAATCGGAGTACTCATCCAGATATGCTTCCAATGCTTTCTTAATAATGTAAGCTTTGGAGCGATCTATGACCTCAGAGAGGCTCTTCAGGTTGTCTGCCATCTCTTCTGGAAGCCGAATGGATACAGAAGTGGAAATTTCAATCACCTTGTATTACAACGAATCACAAGTATATCAATGTGTCACAGCCCCCATCCCACATCGTATCTCGCCCCGCATTCCGGGCAGATGAGAATTATCCTGTAGCCTATCACCCGACCGCAGGAATGAGCTATGAAATCCCAGCTCGTAGCCGCATTGGGGACAGATCCGGAACTCTTCCGCCAGCTCGATCTTGGTGATATCCAGAGATGCTTTCATATCCTTACATTGAGGCCCAACGCCCAATATATCTTTGGAGACGAGGTGGAATAAAGTGCAATGGAAATACTTGAAATGCGAGAAGTCCATCGAAGACATTTTGCCATCAACAAGTGTCTGCAGCTTAACCGCCGTCGCTCGGCCGGCCGCGGCCTTGAGCGGCGCCCCGTACCTCGCAGGCCCGCAGGGCCGACTCGCGGCACCCCGGAAGAATGCGTTGATGTAGTCCTTGATTGCCTCAGATAGATCTATCTGCAGTTGAATGACTTCAAACAGGTGCAAAAATTATACAACTACGTCTTCCGGGTTTCCGCGGTGAGACGCGCTGGGGTGACGGGGGCCACTCCTGGCCGTGGCGGCCCCCCCTAACCCCGCGTCCGCGGGGGACAATCTGTGATGCCCTGCCCTTTATTCTTGGACATGTTTGAAAAGGCCCTCGATGGGTGCATACCCGAACCTTTAGACACGCCATTATTAATGGAGAACGATAAAGACGTTTTTGACATCATTAACTCGATTATATGCGAAATAAAGCGATTTATGACTGCATGTGCTCCTCGTCGATACACCGCCCACAATGAGGGCAGATCATTCCCGCCTTCTTTTGCTCCTCTTTTCTCCTGGCCAGCACCTCGGCAAAGCCGGAGGCCAATACGCCCGTAGGCAGGGCGAATAGGCCGATCCCCAAAATTACCACTATCGAGCCGATGAACTTGCCCCATGGCGTCACCGGATAGATGTCTCCATAGCCAACGGTGGCCAGGGTCACGATGCCCCACCACATGGCCGCAGGAATACTGGAGAAGGCATCCGGCTGAGCCTCGTGCTCCGCATCATACATCAGGCTGGAGGAGACTACCAGCAGAATCATGATGGCAAAGAACATGAGCAGCAGCTCTTCCTTCTTCAGCTTTAGTACATCCACAAAGGTCTGCAGGGAATCAGAGTAGCGCGCCAGCTTCAGCACCCGGAAAAGTCGAAAGAGCCTCAGGGCTCTCATGAACCTCAAATCCACGAAGAAAACGGGCAGGTAGAACGGCAGCACCGCCATGAGGTCGATTAGGGCCAGGGGCGTCATCATGAAACGGAGCCTGCCCCGGACCGGATCTTTGAACTCCGGGTTTGCAGTGCAACTCCAGACGCGCAAGGTGTATTCAACCGTAAAGACCGCTACCGAAAAGATGTTAAAAACGTCGAAGAGGGAGGCGTATCGCAGGTATATCCAGTCCACGGTCTCCAGGACCACAGCTGCTACATTTAGAAATATCAGCCCCATTATGAAGGGGTCGAAGTATTTGCTGTCTTCATCCCCCGGCTCCAGTATGCCCGAGATGCGGGCCTTGAGATTGAGATCTTGGTCCATTGCCAGATTCTGGGAGAGCCGTTCTGGATATAAACATTCTTCCGAAAGATTTGGCTTCATTGCGCTATGCAGGAATTAAGGGCGGTCCCTTCAACATCTCCACATTTTCCTGTTTGCCAGGGGCATAAGCATGGCTGGGCTTAGATTGGATCTCAATATTGTAGGCTCAAAACGTTTAAATCATCGACAATTAACTATACCGGGATGAGAACAATAATCGCAATGACTTTATTGCTGGCACTTGTCTTGCCGAGCATGGCTTTGTCCCCAGTTGAGCAGGCGTACACGGACGGCGTGAAGGATGGTCTGAAGCTAGGACAGATGGTGAATAACGTAGATCAATATAATCTGGCTATTCAGCAATTCAACGACCAGTTGAATCAAACCTATGGAACCAATGCGTCGCAGATGTGGCTGCCCAAGATTGCCGTTAACAATACCATTCCGGACACCACAACAACCATGGGCTCACTGAAGCCTGTTCACAAAATGGATGCTACTCCCGGCACGACTACTGTAATTCAATATTAAAGAAAATATTAACATAGCAGCTCACTTTTTTTGTACCGGGTTTAACAGGCCTTTTGAACTTTCTCAGGCGTTTTCAGACTTATAGTTTGAAGCTCCTCTATCGGCCCGGATAACTACAGATCCTTGGGAACCACAAGATACGTAAATCGCCTGTACGTGATCGATCTTATGAAGGGGCTATCTGGCTTGATCCCAACCTTGCCATATCCTGGAACAATAAGGCATTGCTCTTGGGAGGCCCTCGGAAGGACCGCCGAAGCCGATGCCGCCTTCGCCAAGGCCAAAGGAGCTGGAGACCAACTGGTACCTGAGCTCGTAAGTGTATGCCCATCTGCCCCGCAACCTCCCACGCTTGCCTCGGTGGGCTTGCGCCCACATGCGCACGCCATAAATATGCGCGTATGCAAGGCCCTTAATCAAAAAAAATATAAAAAAGATTGGGCTATTTTTCGATCTTAAAAATAGCCCTACTCCAAAGCAGCCCAATTCAGCAGGCGACTCTGGCCGTGTGCGACCTGCGAGGAGCAGGTTTGCCCATGCTCTTCGTCTGGATGGATCTCTGTGTGACCCTCGATCTATTGGGAGGGACCGGCTTTGCCGCTGCACCAACCGCACTCTTTGCCTTTTCGGAATGGAATTGGTGCTCTGCGACCTTTATCTGTTCCCGGGTGAGCCTCTCGATATCCCTCAGGAAGCTGCGCTCGTCTGCAGCGCAGAATGAAAATGCTGTGCCGCTCGCCCCTGCTCGCCCAGTGCGGCCGATGCGATGAACATAGCTCTCCGGCTCGTTGGGCAGATCGTAATTCACGACATGAGTTATGTCATCAATATCGATGCCACGCGCCGCAATATCCGTTGCCACCAGCACCTGTATATGGCCGGACTTGAAGTTATGCATGGCCTTTTCGCGCTGGTTTTGCGACTTGTTGCCATGTATGGCATCAGCCCGGATTCTATTCTTTTCCAGCATCGTCGCTACTTTATCCGCCCGATGTTTCGTCCGGGCGAAGACCAGAACGCGTTTCATATCTCCATCTCTGAGAAGCTCCAGCAACAGAGAATTCTTGGAGTTCTGATCCACGAAGAAGATGCTCTGATCTATGCAGTCCAGAGTGCAGGTAGTATGAGCGGCCTCTACATGTACCGGATCGTTGAGGAAGCTCTCAGCGAACTCGCCGGTCTGCTGCGACATTGTGGCCGAGAAGAAGAGGGAGTTCCTTTTCTTTGGCAAGAGCTGAGACGACTCTCCGCACATCCTTGATGAAACCCATATCAAGCATACGATCTATCTCATCAAGAACGAAGAACTCCACGCCCTTCAGCTCTATGTAACCCTGGTTCATCAGGTCGAGCAGCCGACCTGGTGTGGCGATGAGAATATCGATGCCCCGAGAGAGCATCTGAACCTGCGGCCCCTGGCGGACGCCACCAAATATAACCAGGTGCCTGAAGCGAAGAAACTGACCATATGTGGCAAAGCTCTGACCTATCTGGGCAGCTAGCTCTCGAGTGGGCGCAAGCACAAGCACGCGCGGAACTCCAGGTGGAGAAGACTTGCGCTCCGCCGTCATCCTTTGCAGTATGGGCAGCACGAATGCGGCGGTCTTGCCCGTGCCCGTCTGAGCTATGCCCACCAGGTCTTTTCCATCCAGCAGAGGTGGTATCGCCAGCATCTGTATAGGTGTAGGCGTGGTGTATCCTTCTTTGGCCAGTGCTCGCAAGAGCGGATCTATGATATTTAAATTTGCAAATGACATTTATTGCCTCTTAATGATTTTAGGGCGGTGCCCTCAGATTTGGTTGAAGCTCTACTGAGCGGATCCGGGGAAGAGATCGCAGGATACCGTTTCATGAAACTTCCACGATAAAGTTTCCTGATACGTTCCGTTATTGATCCGCGGGGATCTGAAAACAAGTTTGAGCCTATCTGTTGTATTGCCTTCCCGATAGATACTCCAACCGGATGCAGAGGCATTATACGAAGAATGATATTTTTAAAACTGAAGTGATAATATAATGATCAAGTCGTTTTAATAAGATCCGTCTCGTTTAAGGAAGCTTCATGTTGGTCATCACTATTGAAACCGGAATTGAAGCTGCCTCTGCTATTTCCAAATCGTTTCATTTATATTACGTACCTTTTACGCGCTTTTTTTCTCGATTGCAAAGAACCGATAGTGCCGCAAAAACATCTCAACAAACTTTTTGAATCAATGCAATGAAGCCTATTAAGGAGGAACCTTCAGGACTATATATCTATCGGTCAGAAGATGCCAGGTCACCGGATCCTCTGATTCACGACCCTCGACGGTGCAGGAGCAGTTCAAACTGCTATACGACCTAAAAAACCCTATTTTCTTCTTTTTCCTCGCCGCCTTATACTTGGGCCAGCTCTGGCGGGGCAACCTCTTATCGGCATAGCTTGCAGCCACGCTGTCGGAGACGGCTCGCTCGATCCGGTCGTCGCGTGACCTTCTGTCCGCAGCCATCTTCTTTACTATGAAGTAGTTGGCCGCCAGGAAGAGAGGGATCATCAGAATACAGATCACGACTATCTGCCAGATTTGCATAAATATAGCTCAGCTCAAGAATATATAAGGAACTCCTTGAGAAGATCTCAAAGAAACGGAACTCTTCGGCCTATCGCCATCCATTTCGTTACGCCTCACCTGAATTTCGCGAGAAGCCTCGCATAAAACTCCCGCTCCGGCCCTTTGGTGGTTCGCACCAGCCGGTCCAGTATCAGCTCGGGAGTGCTGCGCGCCAGATAATTGTATCTCGGGCTGCGATTTACCAAGAGGCAGTTGTTCTCGTCCAATCCCTCCGCTTCGATCCCGTCTACTCGAACCGGTGTTTCGGCGTAGCGCCGCACGTCTTCGGCCAGGTGGCTGACAAAGATGGCAACGCAGTCGCGCCTGTTCAGCTCATCCAGCATGCAGGCGATGATGCGCGCCGAGGCTCCCGGCTCGGTGATGGCCTCCAGCTCGTCTGCCAGGACCAGCTTTCTCTTCTGATTCTCAACCACAGCAAACTTTCTCATGGCCGTCTCGAAGGCTCCTGCAGATAGAGTGCCGCGGCTCTTGCTGAAGTAGTACATCTCCTGAAATAGACAAAGCCGGCAGGCTCGAGCAGGCGTGGGCAGGCCCATGTGCGCCAGAATGACGATCTGAGCGATGAGATCCAGCAATGATGTTTTGCCGCCCGAGTTTACGCCGCTGAGCAGGGCCACCATCTCTATATGCTCCTTCCCGCCCAGACAATAGCTCACTCTATCTGGCTCTTCTAAAAAGAGATGGTGCCCCTCCTCAAAACATAGGCATGGCTCCGTTGCGATCTCGGGGAAAGAGAGATCCTCAGCCAGCGCAAAGCTACCAATGGCATTGGCGAAGTCAAACTCCATGAGAGCATGGACCAGAGCTGTCGCCCTATCCTTCTGGCCGCCAAGGCTTCGGGCCAGCTCCCTCCTTGCCCTCAAACCCCTTCCTTCCATCCGGCTTCTCAGATCCTGCTCAAAGGACCGCAAAGCCTGTCGATCCAGCTCCAGAGGATAGCTGACTTCAGAGGAAAAGATCTCATCCAGCCATACGGTCTCAGACCCCTCCAGCTCCAGATCCTTGGCGGCACGCGCTTTTGCCTCCTGCAATACCTCCTGGAAGACTCCCTTCATCTGCATCTCGAAGAGCTCACGAATGCCTTCACCCCGGCTCATGACCAGGAGGAGATCTGTACCGCCTAACGTAAGGGAGCTCTTCTCGATCTTCCTCTTCAGCTCTTCATTGGCAAAGGATGGCGGCCTCACTCACGCACCCGCCCAGCCTTGAAGCCAATCTGGCGAGCCGCGCCCCCTCTCCGTCGCCGCTTTCATTCAACATGACGATCAGCTTTTCGAGGTCTTGCCACTCCCGAAAATCAGTCACGTCCGCCGCCCGCAACCTTGAAGCCGCTTCGACTGCAGCGAGCAAGGTCTCAAGGTTTTCCTTATAGAATCCCAGGACCGCCTCGGGCACAAGATACCATTCCTCCAGAGACTCGGCCAGCTCCAGACCGTCAGCCCCTTCCATCTCTTCGCCCACAAGACTGACGTGATTGTAGCTCTTGGCGAGATCCATCAATTCCGGAGGGCTTTCAGCCAGATGAAGATCTATCAATTTATCCAGCCCTCGCGCTTTTAGCTTCTGGAAAGCCTCCGCAGAAGTGGTGGCCACAGCTCGTTCCCTGACCCTTGATGATGCCTTTTCCCGCAGAGGCCGAATCAACTTCAGCAAATCCTCCAGCCCATGGCCGCGTGCCTTCTTTGACGCTTCAAGTGCTCTGGACGCAACTATGCGGTTCTCGTCCAGCAGCTCTAAAGACGATGAGGGAAAAAGAGTTCCTATCTTCAGCCGGGCGTATTCAGTATGAGCAAAGCCTGCCATTTTAGAGATCAGCATGGAATAGATCTTAACAGCCTCATCGGTGGCCAGAAATTCATCGGGCATCACCTTGTATTTCAGACCCCTGGCATACTGCACCAGAAGGAGTGCCTGGCGCTCGCTCACGGCCTTACATAAGCCAGGCGCATCTCCATTCAAGACGGCCTGCAGGGCTTTCTCTTCGTCCCCATAATGCTCCAAGAGGCGCTCTCTCATGCGAGAGCCTACGCCCGGCAGATCTACCAATTTCAAACAACCGCATTTTGCCACGAATATAATATATCTGTTCCGGCGCCAGAGTCTCTGAGAAGCTTGATATTCAGGGGGAGTGAATTGGGTCCATGTGCTGCTAAATCGAATTCTTGACATAGGAGAGAGCAGAGAGCCTATTTCTAGCTGAAGAGTCCCTACAAGACCTATTAGATCTGCCTGTTACCGCTGAGATCCTGGAGGAGTGGCAAGAGGTTGGGTTGAATGCAGATGCCTGTATAGAGATCAGAGGCATAGGTGTGGCCCTGCATCTCTCTTTGCCGGCCGAATTCTGGCTGCTGCTAACGGATAAATATTCATCTCGCAAGATCTTGCAAGATTATGCAGGAATGTGGAAATCGAAGACGTTAAAGACTGTTCAGGCAAATGATCGCGAATTTTTTCAGGCTTTGACAGAATACTTTGCCGATTCTCTGGCAGGAGAGCTGCTATGCGAGAGCTGTCCAACATCGAATGCCGTCTATTTTGTAGAAGAGAGGATCGAGCGATTGGTCGACCTCCTGGAGCCGGCCCTCTCCCCGGAAGACCGAATTCTAGAGATCTGCTGCGGCAGCGGCATGGCCACCCAAGCGCTTCTCCGCCTGGGGCAGCATCCTCTCGCTATGGATTCCGATCGCTGCGACCTCTGTTTGTCTCTAAAGAGCGGACTTATGGACCCAGAGAAGTGCTTCGTCCTGGATGCCAGGCTCTTGCCTCGCATCTTTCCCATTCAGTCGTTTCATACCGTTCTCGGATTCATGGTGGGACTGATCGACGATTTTAACTGGCCCCTCTGGAAGGATATTCTGCTCAAGGCCTCAAGCCTCGCCGAGAAGATGGTTCTCTTCACTGTTTACACTCAAAAGGAAGCAGAACTCATCGCGAAGGCACTCGGCGAAGCCGGATGGAAGGGCAGGGTAATCGATAATCGCGACTCTAAGGGAATTTATGATCAGTGGGCCTACTTGGGTACAAGAGAAGAATGATGGAAAGGTTAATTACACTTCCCGCGAATGTATAAATCAAGGTGAGATTCTTGGCTGATTTTAATAAGCGAGGTACGGAGAGAAAGGGAGACAAAAAGGAAGAGATCAAAAGCAAGAAGCTCATGGAAGAGAACCTCGATGATCTGAGGGGTAGGGGAGAAGAAGAGAAATAATTCCGGCAAAGAAAGGATCAATCCCAGGCCCGAGCGGCTTGAGTGTTCTGCTAAGCCAAGAATTGTTTTGGCGGGCAGATATTTTTATAACATTTTTTCAATAGCCAAAATGCGTTTTCCAAAGCACACACGAACGAGGGGGAGATGGAATGCCTATTTGCCATCTCACCCTCAGAATACAATCCCACTTGGAAAGAATACGCATTTTCTGTGTGAGCGGTTCATACAATCGTCTCATATGGCCCAGTTCTTATAGGCGAATTGTCTTAGCACTATATTGGGCACTATGTTGGCGTGACGCTCAAGCCCCGACTCAGCTCCTTGAGCTTTTCAATGCTCTCCAGGGTCTTGGCCGATTCTTTTCGCTTTTCATCCTCGAAGTGCTTTATGATATCCCCCAAGGATATGGTCAGCCTATAGACCTTCATGGGCCGGCCTTTTCCGTCCTTCTTGATCTCTCTTTCCTCCACCCAGTTGTTATTGCGCAGCGTGCGCATCGCTATGCTTACCTCTGGCTGCCGGAGATTTGAACCGATCTCGATCTCCCGGGAAGTGGCTTCCTCCACATTGGCGAGATAAGTGATCATGCTGGCCACATTTCTGGGAATGCCAAGCTCCCGGAGAACTTCTACGAACTCCCTGTCCGCATCATCCAAAACTTTCACAGAAAATTGTCTCATATCGACCTCATTCTATTCTTGTATATAACAAATACCATATGATATAAATAGTTATTTCGATATCACTTACTTTTTTTGATCCTAAAATTATGTGATCAATATGCAACTCAGTGAAGATAATCTTCCCGCACAACGATAATATATCCATCAATTCATAGATCCAGATGTATGGAAGTCGCGACCTCTCGATTAGAGGGCAAAACTCGATCGGTCCAAAAGAATATGTAACAAAGAAGAAGCATCAAAATGGCGATGAGAAGATAGATATATCATCATTTTCACTCCCTTGGGCCATGGAAACGAAGCTTGATCCCTGGGGCGCAGTTCATGTAGAAGATTACAGCAAGCTCTTTGAAGAGTTTGGGATATCGAGCTTCGAAGATATACTCCCAGAGCTAAGAGAGCCTCATCCCTACATGAGGCGAAAGATCATCTTCGGTCACAGAAATTATGACTCGGTCCTCCGCGCCATGGAGAGGCACGAGCCATTCGCGGTCATGAGCGGCTTCATGCCCACAGGCAGAGCTCATTTCGGCCATATGATGGTCATGAACGAGATCATCTGGCACCAGAAGCAGGGTGGGGATGCATTTGCCGCTATTGCCGACATGGAAGCTCATGCCGTGCGGGGCATAAGCTGGGAGAAGTGCAGACAACTCGGCATCAACGAGTACATCCTCAGCCTCATTGCCCTGGGCTTTCAGCCCAAAGAGAACAGCCACATCTACTTTCAGTCCGAGAACTATCAGATGAGGAATCTGGCCTTTGAGCTGGGCCGTGAGGCCAACTTCTCCGAGGTCAGCGCCATCTATGGATTCACCGGCGAGACCCATATCTCCCACATGGAGAGCGTCATGGCCCAGAGCGCCGACATCCTTCATCCTCAATTAAAAGAGTTTGGCGGGCCAAAGCCGGTAGTCATCCCTGTAGGCGCCGATCAAGATCCTCACATCAAGCTGACCCGCGATCTTGCCTATCGCATGAGAAAATTCCTGGTAGAAAGGAGAGGAGATTATATCAGCATCCGGGGAAAATTGGCGAGCCAGGAGCTGATGCAGGAGACCGAATCGGCCTTGCAGAAGAGGGATTTTGGAACGGTGAAGAGGTATGAGGAGCATATCGATGTTACGAATCTCCGCAGTCAAGATGGCATTGGCATCAAAGACCTCCAGGAAGAGATTGAACGCTTAATCATAAAGCTGGAGACGGAGCACGGAGAATACGGCTTCATACCGCCTGCCTCCATCTACCACAGATTCATGACGGGCCTGACCGGTGGTAAGATGTCCTCCTCCAAGCCGGAGAGCCATATCGCTCTGACTGAAGACCCCAAAGAGGCGGCGAAGAAGGTCATGCGTGCCATCACCGGCGGCCGCCAGAGCCTTGCAGAACAAAAGAAGCTGGGTGGCGAGCCGGAAAAGTGCTCCATCTATGAGTTCCTGGTATTCCATCTCTCCGACGATGATAAGGAGCTTCTGGAGCTGGATGCCGAATGCCGCAGCGGCAGGCGTATGTGCGGAACGTGCAAGAAGGATGTGGCAGAGAGAATCGAGAGATTCCTCTATGAGCACCAGCAGGCCCGCGAGGCGGCTCGGAGAGGCTGCCGGAGTTCGGGATAAAAGTCTGAGAACTTTTGCCAACCTGGGCAGACCTTAATTATGTTCGTGCGGATTGATTGGAGATGAGAGGACCAAGCAATGCGAAGTATTGTTGAAGCTAGAACGTCTATAATTATTTTAATCGGGCAAATGAGGTCGAGGTAAGAATGAAGAAACTAAGCTTGGCGGCTACAATCTGGGAAGAGGAGGGCGTCTACGTAGCCTTGGTCTCAGAGACGGGAGTTGCAAGCTGTGGTGATACACCCAGAAGAGGCTCTCTGCAACCTGACGGAGGCTGTGGAGCTTTATTTGGAAAACGCAAAGGATTTGGGGATGCTGGAAGATCTCAATTAGTTGGCTCCGTTTTCTCTACAGACCCTTCCTCTTCTGCAACACCCGGATTTCCTCTATCTCCGTCTCCGGATAGTTCCCGGTCTCATCCTTCTCCAGGTACTTGACCATATCCCAGACATTGAGCAGCGCCGCGCTGACCCCTGTCAGAGCCTCCATCTCCACGCCCGTCCTGCCCACGGACGTCACCGTAACGGTAGCTCGCACCCGCTCCTCCTCCAGATCGAAGAACACATCGAGCCCGGTGATGGGGATGGGATGGCAGAGTGGAATCAAACGGGGTGTATCCTTGACGGCCAGGATGGCAGCAAGCCTCGCTGTTGTCAGAACGTCCCCTTTCTTCACCTGCCCGGCTATTATGGCCTTGATTGTAGACTCTCTGAGCCGGATTGTGCCGGAGGCGGTGGCCCTCCTGAAAAGGGGCGGCTTTTCAGTGATGTCCACCATTCCGGCCAGCTTCTCCTCGCAGGTCAAAGTCTCACAGCCTCATAGCCTCTGGAATCTTCTCGATCACATCGGTGGCAACCATGCCAAAGTCCAATTCAGGATAGACCAGATCGCCTGCCCTTCCGTTGACGAAAGCGGCAGCGGTCGCCGCTCTCAAAGCCGTGGTCCGGGCATAAAAAGCGGCTGTAACTCCGGCCAGAACATCCCCGGTACCGCCTACGGTCATGCCTGGATTTCCTGTGGTATTGGCCCGCACCACCTCTCCATCCGAGATCAGATCGACCTTCCCCTTGAGCAGAACAACGAGACCTTTCCTTTTGGCATACCCCTTCAACGGCTCTATGCGCTCCCTGTAGCCCAAATCTACCAGAGGGATGCCGCTGATTCTCTTAAACTCACCTGCATGAGGAGTCACAATGCCTTTCAGAGGAAGACTCGGTTGCAAGGCATCGGCATCAATGACGATCTTCTTTGCCAGAGGAATTATCTCGGCTAAGGCCGCCATTGTCTCGGGATGTCTTCCCAGTCCCATTCCCATAACCACCACATCATGCCTGGCGATCTGATCCACAAGAATGGACATATCTTCAGGACAGAGATGATCATTCGTCAGCTCCTGAACTATTAAGTTAGGCGAAAAGCAGGAGATGGTCTTTGCCGCGGTCTTGGGCGCGGCCACAGTAACTATATCCGCACCAGCTCGAAGAGCAGCCAGGGCCGATAGCGCCGGAGCACCGGTATATGGCCCGCCTCCGATTACCAGAATCCTGCCACTGTCCCCTTTGTGGCTCTCCGGAGCCCTCTTTCCTACCAGCCATAGATCGCCGGGTCCCACAAAGAACTCCGCATTAGGCGGTATGCCTATATCCGCAACCACGACCTCGCCGGATATATCCGGCTTGGGCCGGTGAAATGTCACGACAACATCGGCCCGCACCGCCTTGTTGGTGCCTAGACCGCTCGGAACATCCACTGAGATTACGGGCCTGCCAGAGGAGTTGATGGCATCTATTGCCATGGCCTCCAGGCCCGTAACCCGGCCCTGCACACCTGTTCCGAAAATTGCATCCACGATCAGGTCGCATTCGCTCAGCGACATATCAGACGGATCCTTAATCTCCCGGAGATCGTAATCCAATCTCTCCAGAATTTCCCAGTTCCTCTTCGCCTCATCAGTGGAGATATCCCGGGATCGGCCCAGAAGGTATGTCGTTACATCGAAGCCTGCAAGATGGCGCGCTGCGACGAAAGCATCACCGCCATTATTGCCCCGGCCGGCAACAATCTTGATCCTCTTGCCATTACCCCTGGCCATTACCTCTCGAGCCAAGGCCGCACCTGCGTTCTCCATTAGCTGGAGGGGAAGCAGGCCAAGATAGCTGCAATTGGAATCGAGTGCCTGCATCTCAACCGCCGAAATAATTCTCATAGTGATCGAATAGAGGCCTAAAAGCATAAAAGTATTGGCCGGGACGAGCAGAAGTAAAGAAAAAAATAAAAAATATTGTTTATATCGGATTAATGTCTTGAAATAGTTTATCCCGTTTTATTGGCTTTGAGCCAATCACGCTATGTATATAGCGAGGCCTCACGACCCATCATTGTCAGAGCGAACCATGAAAGGGACGCCTTTACCCCGGTCGTAGTATAAACAACAACAGGTTTATCGCTCGTCAAATTGCGGAAGACCTCATCAATCCCGGCCCGATCCTTTAACATCTTGCCATTCAATAATTCATCATAGGGAATGTTGATGGCACCAGGTATCGATCCGGTCTCGAACTCCAGGGGGGATCTGGCATCAACTATCTGAACGGCCCCGCTCTTTACATAGTCATATGTCGCATATAGCTCGGGTCTAAGAACGGGCGAATAGGTGGTAGCAGGTCTTGTGGCTGAGGAATTTTGAACGGGCATTCCGGCTTTTGTCCAGGCATCAATCCCTCCATCCAGTACTTTGACTTTATCATGACCAATGTAGCGAAGCAGCCAATAGCCATAGGTTGCCGTTGAGGGGCCACCACCACAAGGCATGCATTCACCGTATACTACCAGGGAATCGCTACGCGCGATGCCTGCCTCGCCCAGGATCTTGGCAATCTCAGGCAGAGTCTTGAGTGAAGCCGTATTGTTATCGTCTATGAAATCAAGATATGAGATGTGAATTGCGCCAGGTATATAGGATATTGGGTTTTCGCTTACATCGAGAATCACATCATTTTTGTCGATTCCGGAAACATTCACCAGCATATCGTTACCTAGTGCGTTCGCATTCGAGCTTTCTGATGGGACGGATTTTATTCCCAGATTCGAGTTGGCTCCGGATGCCGAATCTTTGTCCGTGTTGGAATTGCCCGGGAAGATGCCAAAGACCTTCTCCTTTATCCAGTCGCAGGCAGAGCATTCAGCGCTTGCAGATGTACAAAGAATTGCCATCACCAATAGAATTGTGCCAAGCGTTGTTATGTTGCTACCGGCTGTTAATTTGAGTTGTGACATAGATCATTACTCCTTGCGGCGGCTTTTTATTTCCTAATGCAGCGCCAATGTCCAGATACTATATTGGCTTCATGTTAAAAATCCTTTCTGTTTGATGAGGTATAATTTCATATTGGGTCCTGTAGTTACTGATTAGAATGGCTTATCTTATTTCAGATTCTTTTGTTCCGTACCATTTATACGTAAAAAAGATGTAGTAAAGTGCCTGGTCTAATTGTGATCATCTAGAGGAATTACTCAAATGAGGCTCACCATTGGGTTGATATTGTGCGCTGCAGCTATTTTATCTTGGCTCTCAATGCCGTCATTTGCAGGAAGCTGGATTGTGCAGAGCATCAGCCAGGGGGCCACCGGGGAGGATAACTCTAATGGTATCCAGGAAGGCGTGCAAATTGCCGGAGCCTATAATAATGACATATTCATAGTTCAGCATATAGTGCAAGAAGCGGGAGCAAATTATCCGGATATCGGAAATATCAGAGATATAGCGGTAATAAATAAAGAAGACCAGTTAGTGGCACAGAGCAACATTCCAGAAGACATCAATAAAGTAGTGGAAGAAATTAAAAACAAAGATAATAATTTAGGTGTACCCTTCTGTAATATGGATTTTCCATTAATATACGAAAAAATAGATATGCCGCCGGCAGGACCCAATGATCCGGTAGTACCCAGTCTGTGATCCGGAAGGATCCGATGAGCCAAAAGCAATAGATAATGCCAATTTCTATGAATATATTATCCTTCTCATGGATGGAAAATGGGACTTCGGAGATGCTCCGGATAAATATCATACAATTCTGGCCTCAAATGGAGCAAAGCATTTTATTCGTGCCCGGTATCTTATTTAGGCGCCAAAAAATAGATGCAGAAGCAGACGGACAGCCGAATATAAATGCGACAGATGATGATATCAATGGGACGGATGACGAGGACGGTATTGTCTTTACGAGCGCCCTTAATCCAGGGAAGAATGCTCTCATCGATGTGATCGCTTCATGCCCGGGGTTTCTGAGTGCCTGGATAGACTTAACGACTTACGGCGATGGTGATTGGACGACGGACGGAGAGAAGATCTTTTCGGACCAAAGTCTGGATACCGGCATCAATCATATCAACTTCACCGTTCCGGCAAGAGCTCTGGAAGGCAGTACCTATGCACGTTTCCGCTTTAGCAGTGTAAGAGGCTTATCCTCCGAAGGGCCTGCGCCGGATGGTGAGGTCGAGGATTATCGCGTGCAGATTGATTAACTGATATTATTAACTGATATACCATGATCAGAAATAAGTGCTGCCAAGTACGATAGCTGTTAATTACATGGATTCTCATTGGTCCTTGGTTAAGTTAATGACGATTAGCCAATTGGCCCATCTATTTTCAGAGGACAGCCATCTATTTGAACTGTTCGCGCTTCAGTCGGTCTCAGCGATCCTCTTGGTAATCAACTTATAGTCGAGAACCAAAGATTTGCAGTATGTGTTCAGCTCCCAGGATTAAGCATCATTGGACCATTTTGTGGTCTCTCGCAAGGCCAATTTTGGAGAGTTAACTTGAAGCAACCTCTGCGAGATAGATGATATCCTTTTTCTCTCCGGTACGAATTATTAGTCAACTTTTATTCATTGGAAAAATCGGCATCAAATGGGACTTTTTAAATTAGCTAACTCATACGATTTGCACTGATTATCGAAGGCTTTGCATTGCAATTATGGGTTCCAATCTACTGGTGCATGACTTACATTTTGACACTTGCAGATCGATTTAACTCTTAACCGAAGAAAGAAAAGGAGGGCTTCATGCAGGGGTTATCAAAAAAGCCAGCATCATCTGAGCACATACCTCATATATATCGGTGAGAATTTATCGTCCTTCAAGATACTGCTAGTACCTTTAATTCCAAGCTCTTTAGTATTGCCCTCAGAATATGACAAGTTTATTCCAGTAATTGCCACGGAGGATCCCTGGCTCAAAAAGGTTTTCCACAGATAATCCACAGGTTTATTTCCCGCATCCTCTAACATGTAGGAATCCATCTTGCAGTCTTTGTTCGAAAATACGTACGACATTGTATCATTAAAACTGCTGGGGGCGATGCCATTAGATGTGCCTTTGCCTGAGTATAAAAACAGTGGAGCCATACGACAGTAACGTGCCTGCATATTTGTTATTTACTAAATTATATATATTATCATTATATGAAGATCGTGAATTATGATAGTCTATCTGCAAATTTCCGGGCATTGCTTTCGTCTCCATATTATAATAGAGACTCGTATATAGCACGCTTCCACCGGATAAATATCTCGAATATTCAATATCATTGGATCCTTTTGCCTGAAGCCATAAGCTTGAGGTCCCTGCAATGAACTGCTATAGGCCGTATCTGAGAATTTGCTTGTTTCAGACTGATTGGCTGTGCTGGCTTTTGAACTTGCACTATAGGCGTCACCGAAGATGCTCGCATCATTCGAATAGTCCATGTTATGCAAGACCACATTCTCGTGGCTCTCGCCTCCAGAGGTATAGTAGGAGTTGGATATGCTTACATCTGCAGAGGTTATATTGGCGGCAATCGATATAATCAAAATTAGCCCGAGAATACACCAACGTTTCCAAAGGCATGCATAATTCAAGGATTCCATATTACCGTGACTCCGCCCCTCGATTCTTTGTTACCTGATGGAATATCGCTTGCAGGAAAACTGGGGGGCTCAGGTTCGAAATAATATCGACTCCGTTCATTTGGATTAATTGCCAAACCCGGAAATAGATCCCCAGGCAATTTCGATATTTGTGAATTGTACTTGAAAGACTTTATCGGAATATTGGTCATACTGAACGCAGAACCCATCTCGCTGTACAATCCCGTGAGTTTAGCGTTATCGGCTAGCGCTTGCCCTGTCGCCTCTTTGGATAGGTTTGTCGAGTTTTTCGTGGTCCTTGATATTGCAGACTCTCCTATTACGAACACGGTTTCTGCCTGTAGCGGCGCAGAGGATATTGGTAACTTCTTGAGGATCGCTGCATTTAATGCAATTGAATCATTTGTGTCGCTATTTAATGATAGCACCATTTTTGTTCCACTAGCACTTTCTGGAGAAGTCTCCGCCTGAATCCCCACGCATAGTGAGGGAGCTACAACTAATAATATAAATAAATATGAAATAATATACCTCATTTAGCCACTTTCACTTACACTTTATTTCCGCCCAGTTGCATGTGACTCCTCCTTTGGAGTCCCATTGGTTGTAGTTTGCCCGAGTTGACCAGGGATGTGATAGATGTGGTTCCATCTCCCCAATCGAATGTGTACTTAACCTGGTCTCCATCAGGATCCGTTGCCTTGGTGGAGTAGCTGTAGGATGTTCCTGAGGATCCTGAATGTCGAACCCGACGGGACAGAGGGAGTTGCAGGAGGATTGTTCACGGGCGCTGGACCGGTTATGGTAACCGATACTGGACTTGACCAGCTTGAGTCCGTCCCGCTATCATCTGTGGCCTTGGCGCGGACGCTGAATGTCTTTGTCGATCCAGAAGCAACCGTCCAGGTATGGGACGCGCTCGCTGCTGTGCCCGAGTTGACCAGGGATGTGGACAGATGTGGTCTCCATCTCCCCAATCGAATGTGTACTTAACCTGGTCTCCATCAGGATCCGTTGCCTTGGTGGTAGTAGCTGTAGGATGTTCCTGATGCCCCTGATGTTGAACCTGAGGGAACCGATGGAGATGCCGGAGGATTGTTCACGGCCCCCGGACCGGTTATGGTAACCGATAATGGACTTGACCAGCTTGAGGCCATTCCGTGCTCATCTGTGGCCTTAACGAGGACACTGAACGTCTTTGTCAATCCAGATATAACAGTCCATTTATGGAATAATCTTACTTCTGCGCCTGAGCTGACCAGGGATGTCGTAGAGATAGTTCCATCTCCCCAATCGAATGAGTACTTCACTTGGTCCCCATCAGGATCCGTTGTCTTGGTAGCGTAGGTGTAGTATGTTCCAGATGAGCCCGATATCGGACCTAAAAGAACAGATGGAGCTGCCGGTGGATTGTTCACTTGAGTCGGATCAACGGATCTTGCTTGCGGACACAAAAGGATTATGAATAATAGAGCAAGAGGGCGCCAAACGTTTACCTACCTTTCTTTTCAAATTCTCACCATCCAATTTTTGGACTGCACTTGTAGACAATTGACGTAACGATTTACTGTATTTATAGTTTGACTGTCGTCCAGAGGCTCTGTGCAGCCTCGAGACGCACGATTTTTTATACCCATCAATAATCCTCACTTCTTACCATCCTAATTCGCCGGCACAAAGATTTAGAATAAGTATCTAAAGTTCTTATCTGTTATAAGTAGTTAATTACAGTACCAATAATACTACACTGATCTCAAGTTAATTCATGAAACTAGTTATCGATTCCAAATGCCTTGTTGATTTTCTATTTGATCTAAAAACAATAATAATTAAGTTATACTAAATAGAGATACGCGAGATTGGCGCCAATATAATGAGCTATTTGAAGAGGATTCCGATTAACCCCAATCTAAATGTGCTTAGAGACAATGCCTGAATAGAAGAATCGACAATCGAAATGCATTGAAAGCGATCCTCGGAAAATTTGTGTTTGGATCTCAAAGTAAGAGAAAACGGATTCATTTCCAGATAGTTCTTTCAGGATAATATTTCTTGATACGATTTCTTGATGCAATTTATTGGTGCCACTTCTTGATGCTACTCCTTGATGCATTTTACATAGATCCTGTAGCCCAAGAGATTGAGCTTCGGCAGTCCAGGATATCACCTTGCTCTCGAGGATAGCTCGATAGCTTCTCCTGCAAGAAGCATGGATCGACCACGGGACGCCAGCGGCTCATAAACAGGTACCCCTGGCAGGGCTTGAAGTCAAAGCCATGGTAAGTCTGGACAAGAAAGCCTGCGCTCTCCAGGCATTTTCGGAATTCCGATGGGGAGACGTATTCAGGAGGTTTTATCGATTCCCGGAAGAGATGCTTTCGGATCAGGGTATAGTGCGAGATGCGGTTGAAGAAGTCCACCACCAGCACTCCACCTGGTTTGAGGACGCGATAAAATTCCTGCAGGGCAAGAGCTGCTGCCTCGGAATCGGGAAGACAGGTCAAGACTCCGCTGCTCGCCACCCGATCAAAGGACCGATCCTGGAAGGGAAGACTGGTCACGCTGCCCTGCAGAAAAGCGGCATCCTTGGGAGTCTGCCGCCCGACATGCCGCCCGGTCGAGCATGTTGCGGGAAAAATCCATGCAGATGAACTCCGTGACTTTGTTCTCAGCCGGACTATTCTTCAGAGCTCGTAGCGTCAGGTTTCCATTGCCGCAGCCTGCATCCAGAACCCGGCCTTCCGCCCCCGAAAAGCAAAACTTTGCCGCAACATTCTCAAAGTCTGAGAGCATGGCGAGGATGAAATCCGGGGTGTCATCCGGAAGGTCTCGCGCTATCTTGAGATCCGACTCGACTCCGCACCTCTTCTGGCGCTCCCAGAACTCCAGTTCCTCCTTTTGAAGACGCCTCGCCTCTATTGCTCTCTCCTCTTCCGGAGCTTTATCAAAATTTAATGATCCACTCATGCCCTCAGATCACCCAAAGCCACGAGGCCACCCTGGTGTGGTGAGAATTATTATAGTTTGCCAGAGACAATAGATCTTATTAGATCGTAGTTTGATCTTGGGTTAGATCTCAGCTGGATCATAATGATCCAAATGGAATAAATCGAGTTGTATCCTTATTAATGCTCGTCCGACGACGAAAACAGAACTGCCGGGTTGCAAGTGCAGATCACCTTCAACCAGCACTAAGCAGAGGAACCAGCAAATGAAATCAGAAATAGACCGCATGGACCTGGAGGCAATTGCCGCCAGGGCGGTGGAGCGTTTGGAGGCCCTCCTCGGAGTTATGCAAGATGCTGCAAACCAGATCTCTTGCGGCCGGGCACTGGAGGAGGTGGATGTGGCAGGCTTTACGCTCTACCTGGCAAGAGCGGATAGGATGATGATCGCGTTCGTGCATTGGTGGGCGTCATGGACTATGAAGAGTACTTGCGCATACTGGACCGTGTTGCCAGAGAGTGCGGTCTATGCCTGGATGAATTGACTCGAGCTGGAGGTGACTGCTGCCGGAAATGGAGTTCGGAGAGGATATGGTCACAGGCGGATTCGGGAATTTCAAGGGCGTATCTGTGGAGCAGCATAACGATTGTCTGGTCAAGCTGATGGAAGCGGTCTCATCCCTTCTGGAGAGGCGCGGCCTGAATGTGCCTGTATTCCGGATGAGGACGTTATCTTTTGTCTGCCCTTAAGATAAGGCCCGTGATGGATAACCCATAAACTTTGGAGTGTGGAATATACGACATCAGGTGTAGAGGCCATGGTGGCATATTTTGCGTTCTTTGCTATTGTGCATAGCATTTTGGCCGATCCCCGGTTCAAGACATGGGCCGGAAAAAGGTTTGGCAACGTCTTCGAACGATGGCAGCGGCTGGCCTATACAGTCCTGTCTTTGATCATGATACTGCCCTTCTTTTACATCTTCGTCTATCTGCCGGACAGAATACTGTACATCGTTTCCTGGCCGGGGAGTGGGCTGATGGCCGCCTGCCAAGCATTGGCCGCGATAGCTCTGCTGGCCGCCTTGCGTCAGACGGGCATCCTCCTACTTCCTGGGGCTGGAACAGATAAAGCGCGCCAGTGCCTCGGGCGAGCTGGTGACGAGCGGCTTTTACTGCCACATCAGAAATCCGCTCTTCTTCTTTGCCACCCTCTTCCTCTGGCTCAGCCCCATCATGACCCTGAATCTGCTGGCGTTCAACATCCTGGCCACGGTCTACTTCTACACCGGAGCATTGCATGAAGAGCGGTCGCTGAGAGTGGAGTTCGGACCAGAGTACGAGGCCTACAAAAAAAGAGTGCCCATGTTCCTGCCCCGGCTGAAGTGCTAGGCGCCTCGCAAGAGGCAGGCCGAGATTGACAAACTCGATCAGGCGATCTCTTTCTTGATCATGAAGGTGGCCATAAAGAAGGTCAATATAAAGAAGATCAGCAGGGCAAAGACGTCCGGGTAAAGGATGTCTGCCAGAGAAGCTCCTTTCAGCAGTGTCAGCTTCAAAGCATCCGATGCATAGGTGAGCGGAAATATGTATGATAGCGGCCTCAGCCAATCTGGAATTGACTGAATTGGAACCCAGGCTCCGGAGAGAATCACCTGGGGGAAGGTCAGCACAGGATTGAGCTGCATGACCTGGAACTCCGTTGTGACGAAGTTGGAGAGGAACGCCCCGAAGCTGAGTGAGCCCGCACTGAGCAAGACAACTATTACGAGAACTGCCAGCAAATTGCCCCCGATGGGCACCTTGAACCCCACTACCAGAATCGTAAAGGTGATGACAGACTGGGCGATAGAAAGGACCAGATATGCCAGGATGTAGCCGGAGACCAGTTCCATCCTGTCCAGGGGCGATACCATAACCTTTTCCAGCGTGCCCTGAAGTCTCTCTCTCAGGAACCCGATAGTAGTATTAAGGGATGTGAAGAAGAAGATAGTGACTCCCAGCAGGGCAGGCCCAACAGAGTCCTTTACCTCCAGGTCATATCCATAGACATAATGCTGGACGACGGCGGGAAGCTGGTCCGAAGCCGGCGGTTGGCTCAATATCTGCACGGCAGCAGCTTGCATTCCTGCCCCTACCACCGAGGCGATGGTGCCTGCTACCTGCGGGCTGGTTCCATCCTGGATCAGCCCAATTTCATCTTTTCCTAAGACTACCGCTCCATTGAGCGTCTCATCTGAGATCCGCTTTCGAGCCTCAGATTCAGAAGCGAGATAGGTGATCGAAAAGATATTCGATGCCTGGAGGTGACTCAAAACACTCTCCTGAACCGGTCCCATATTCAGCTCCACAATGCCTAGATTTATGCCGGTAAATGTTCCAGAGAATGCGTATCCTATGAGTAACATCAGAATTATGGGGTTTATGATCAGGGCACCTACGGTACGCCGATCTCGCTTGGTCTGACGGATCACCCTGAGCCCCACCGACCAAATCCTGTAAAGACTTTGAGAGATATCTTCGATTTGAACCATATTTTCCGCCTTTTATATCAGATGGCAAGCTTGAGGAACGCATCCTCCAGTGTAGGCTCGATGAAGTTGAAGTCCACGGGCATTACAGTATCGAGTATATCCCTTATCTTGCTGGCCTCGGTTACTTCAACCACCAGCAGATCCCCTTCCCGGCTTACCACCAGACCCATTCCCGCCAGCTTTGCCATCTCATGTTCCGGGTCTTCTACCTTCATTTGGAGACGCTTCTTCAAGCCGGCAAACTTCTTCAACTCATCCGGAGAGCTTTCGGCCAGCATTACCCCATTGCGCATGAACCCTACCATATCGCAGCGTTCAGCTTCTTCCATGATATGAGTAGTAATTACCACCGTCTTGCCACTTTTTGCCAGTTCCCGGAAGTACCCCCAGAAGGATTGCTTGGTTACAGGATCAATTCCCACCGTAGGTTCGTCCAGTAGAAGCAGATCCGGGCTGTTGATCAGGGTGCAGGCGAGCGATATCCTCTGGTACATCCCTCCACTGAGCATACCTGTAATCCTGTTTCGGGTTTGCGATAGATCTACGATCTGCAGAACTTCTGCTATCTTCATGGCCCTTTCCTGGCCGCGAATTCCATAGAGACCCGCATAGAACTCCAGGTTCTCCTGGACGGTAAGGTCGGGATAGAGCGGCCTTTGCTGGGGCATGTACCCGAGCCTTGGATAGACCTTGCTTATCCGATCCAATGGTTCTTCCAGCACATAGATCTCACCCGAGTCGAGCTTAACCAGGCCCATTATCATTCTCATCAATGTGGTCTTTCCGGATCCATTCGGTCCCAGAAGACAGTAAGTAACCCCTCTGGGAATGTGGACGGACAGGTCCTGCAAAACGCGCAGTTTATCGAAGCTCTTGCTGATGTTGCGACCGACCACTGCAAATTTGTCCTTCGTGGGCTCCTGTATCAGCTCCGCGCTCATGGCTCATCCAGGATTTGAGCCGTCTGAATATCTGCATCTTGGCGGAGCCTATTGGCCAGTAGCATTTCTCTTACCTCTGATTCTAAAGATCAACGCCAGAACTATCAATGCGATCAGCGATCACCATTATCCACCAGTATTGAAGGATGACTTCTCCAGGCCAGGCTGGACGTGGATGTAGGCGTAATCGCTATCCTGCAGATTTTTTCGATAGCTATCTGAGTAATCAAATTCCAGCGTAAATCGGTACAATTTGCCTGCGACTGCATCCTTCGAGACGTCCACTTCATAGATCAGTTCTGCTTTTTCGCCTGGCTTCAGAAGGGATATGGGGGATTCGTCCGCATCAACATAGAGACCGGTTTCAGGTCTGAGCCTGGCCACCAGATCTTTGGCCGCATCGCTCCCGTTGTTTCGGATAAATATCTTAATGACATTGTTCTTCGATCCGACACTCAGGCTTACAGGCGATACATTCAGGGCTTTGAGGTCAACCATGCTCCTCTTTTCTATGTGCAAAGTGAGTGGTATGATCTGGCGGGCATTTTTATACCAATAAAATACATCAGGATTCTCAGGACTATCGCTATGAGGCTTAACCGCCACATCCTGCTGGTAGGTGTAATTGGCGATGGCGTAAAGAGTGTAATCGCCGGGCATTGTATTCTCATAGACTTCAATGGGGTATTCCAGTGGCGCTGAGACCTGGCCGTCTCGCAAGGAGCCGGCATAAGCCACCTCTCGCTTCAGATTCAATGCGCTTTTGTTCTCGGAGACCAGCTGGATGGAGACGTCCTGAGCCGAGGATCGCAGAGCCTCAAGCCCCAGCTCCTTTTGGGCGGCAAACATCTCATCCGGCCGGCTCAGCACGGGTTCGGCTACAGCCTTGAAGGATGTGACGCGGCCGATATTAGTTACCGTCAGGTAAAGCGAAGTATCCTCGTTCTGGTAGACGCTCGAGCGTGCCAGGGCAATCTGTAGATCAGGTCCGCCGTCAACAGAATACCAATTCCCGGAAAATTGGGACGGGATGGATAAAGGACCTTGATAACTTGGCAGGGATGCACCCGGACTGCTTGCGCATTGCCGTCCCTTGATCCGGAACTGGCTGGCATAAGGCAGCAGTTGCCAGAGAAACAATCACGGCCAGCAGAAAAATGAATATATAGGGGCGAATGTCTGATGCAGGAACGAACGAAGTTCTTGCCGTTCTGTGCAAGCTCGATTGGCTCCCTTATTTTGTCAATCGGAGACATCATCCGGGATGCCTGAACGCCAACTCGGGAGAAATGCATTTCCAGCTTCTCGATCTCAGTCATGTGACCTTCCGCTCGGGCCACGGCCCGCAAATTACTCAGGCTGTATTTGTATATAATGCATACAAGATATAGTTTTCCAATCTTTTAAAAGGTTATAATGCCACCTAATTTTGGAATGGGCGGACCGGGATTATTCACGGATTGCGTGAGAGCCGGACTTCAGGATTGCCGGGAATGTGCAAAGGTTTCTGTTTGACGCTGAAAAATGACGGCAACTGGAAAAACGGTGAATCAGGTCAGCTTGCTCTTCACCTTGGCGTAAAATCCATCTCTACCTACCTTCACAAACCTGGCCGGAGTCTCGGCCTTGCTTATCACCACTGAATCCTTCGCCGATATCATAGTCGAGTTCTGGCCGTCTACCACGACCAGCGCTTCCTTTTCCGGCAGCTTGAGCCTGACCTCGATCACGCTATCTCCGGGAATCACCCAGGGACGGCTGGAGAGCTTGAAGGGTGCCATGGGAACGAGCACGATGGCATCCACTCGCGGGTCTACGATAGGACCGCCCGCAGACATGGCATAAGCTGTGGAGCCTGTGGAGGTGGCAATGATGACCCCGTCCGCCCGGAAGTCCTCCATGAGCGAACCGTCCACGATGATCTCAAACTCAATCATCTTGGCGGGACTCGCGGTCAGAAAAGCGATCTCATTGGTGGCGCGAGGCAGGCATACTCCGTTCAAGAGCAGTTTGAGCCGGGAGCGCACATCTACATCAAAGCCCTGGATCAGGCGCTTCAGAGTATCGACCGCGTCTATCGGCTCGACGTCCACCAAAAAGCCGAGCGTTCCCATGTTTATTCCGAGGATTGGGACCGGGTCTGCCATCTTGTGAATGGTGCGAAGGATGGTTCCGTCTCCTCCCACAGAGACTATGAAATCCACCTTTTGCTGCTCCATCTCCGAGACTGTTGTGGCCGCCCGGCCAACATGCGGTGCGATATCCTCATCCACTAAAATCTCCAAACCCCTCATTTCCGACTCTATCTGGCAGATGAGCTCTTTGACCAGCCGGATGGATTCCGGTCGGTTTCGGGATACGAAGCCGATCCTAATGGCTATCACCGCCAATGATGCCTCAGCAATTCCTCGTGCTGCAGGCCGTTTGAGCCGATAAGGTACTTCTTTTGCCACATATTTGCACCCATTTCGAAGCTCATCTCCACCGGCATCGGTTACCATGCCGCCCGCTTCCTCTATCATGAGCTTGCCTGCAGCCACGTCCACCACACGCATCATACCCCGCAGATCCACAAAAGCATCCAGCTTTCCGGAAGCGACCAGGGCCATCTCCAGAGAAGCGCTCCCTAAGGTGCGAATTCGGCGCACCTTATCTCCAATGCCGGCAATTCTGGAGGTATTGGGACGCAGAGTGTAGGCTGAGATGCTGAAATCCTTCAAATCGGTGTTTTGGGAGACAAAAAGGCGGCTCTCCGGCTCGGCATATGCGCCCCGGCCAGCTTCGGCATAATAACTGCGGCCGCGAGCCAGATCAAATATGTAGGCGAAACGACAATCGTCCCGGCTTATGTAAATGGAGACGGAATAGAAGGGGATGCCGGCGATGGCATTAAATGTCCCGTCCAGAGGATCGAGATGAAGAAAATAGTCGGACTTCTCACCGATCGCGACCGATCCTATCTCTTCGCTCAAAACACTGAAACCCAAGCCGGATGCGCGCAGTACATCGAGAACGGCCTCCTCTGCAGCGTGGTCGATTCTCTTTGTGGGAGTACCGTCTGCACCCATCTTTACCATTTGGCCGCCAGCGTTGGTGCCCACCATATCTTGGATGGCGGAGACTACGGCCTTGGCCGCAATGTCGCACAGTCTCTTTAGATCGTTGCCTTCTGGTGAAAGTCGTTCGCTCATCCCTGATAATTTGGTCCGCCCACTATAAAAGTTTCTCACTTGGGATCGGTTAGCTTTATTAAACGCAGGTATGTAATATGCTGCCGCGTCACATTAAGGAGGGATTCTGTTTGATCATCGGTTTGCCTATAGATACATTTATCGGAATTATAATTGTGCCCGTTGCCGTCTCACTTCTGCTCTTGCTCTGGGCCCTGAGGTGGTGATCGCTTTGGATACCATAAGCACTATCATAATACTCCTATATTTCGTCGGCCTCATAGCCATTGGAGCTCTGGCCTCCAAGAAGATCAAGAACTCCGAGGATTTCCTGGTGGCCGGAAGGAATTTGGGCTTCTGGACATTTACCATTCTCATTGTAGCCAGCATCTGCAGCGGCATGACCATTCTGGGCGTCGCGGGTTTAGGCTACGCCACGGGCTGGCCCAGCATCTGGGAGCAGATATTCGTGCCGCTCTCGGCTGCCGTCTGCATACTGTTCTTCGGAACGAAGCTGCACGCCGTTGCCTCTAAGACGGGTTATGTGACGGTGCAGGACTATTTCGCCCACAGGTTCTACAGCCCGAGGGGCATTCGAGGCACTTCGGCCATAATCGGCGTTCTGATCTCCATAATCTATCTGGTGGGGCAGTACGTCGCAATCAGCATGGTTCTATCCTGGCTCTTCAAGATACCCTATGCGTGGGCTCTGTTGATCGGTGCCTTCATTGTCACGGGCTACACCATTCTGGGAGGCCTCTACGCCATCGGCATGGCCTCTCTGGTCCAGGGAATAATGATCCTGTTAGGTGTCCTGCTCGTAGGGCCGGTGGTCATTGAGGCCGCCGGCGGCATGACGCACATCAACACGGTTCTCGCAGGCATAGATGTCAATATGACCCATCTGTGGTATCCCCAGGTGCACCCGCCTTACGCCAAGTATGCCTTCCTGACACCCGAGTATCTGGTCTCGTTCTTCTTCATGCTCACCTTAGGGCTGGCGGCAGCTCCGCACGTGGTCAACAATGTGCTGGCTGCAAGGGATATCAAGTACTTCAAATGGGCGCCGCTGGCGGCCTTCGTCATCTACGCCGTGATCATGTATCTGTGCAAGATCACAGGATTCGCTGCCCTGTCCATGGTCCACGAGGGCCTGATAGCTCTGCCGAAGGGTGTCCCCAATCCATCAGACTACTCCTTCATCGCAGCCTCCGAGTACGTCTTCCCGGGATTCTTCGCGCCTCTGGTGGCCATAATAGTGTTGTCGGCAGTGATGTCAACAACAGATCGGCTGATGCTGACCATAGGGACCTACGTGAGCTGGGATGTCTACCGGCAGTTCATCAACAAGGACGCATCTGAGAAGTCGATTACTCTTCTCAGCCGCGCAGCAATATTGCTTGCCACCTTCCTTACGCTGTGGCTGGCCTGGTCCAATCCGCCAGACCTGCTCGCCTGGCTGATATGGATGGCTATAGGAGTGATGCTGGCCTGCTTTGTAACACCCCTATTTGCCGGACTCTACTGGCGCAGGGCTACCCGTGAAGGGGCGCTGGCGTCCATGATTGTGGGCCTGGTGGGAGCCCTCGCCTTCAGCTATTATGCCAGGTTTGTAGCACCTATGCCCATGCATCCCAGCATTTATGGATTTGTGCTATCGGTAGCCGCCATGATACTGGTAAGCCTGGTGACCGAGAAGCCTTCGGAAAAGGTGCTGGACGAGACAAGCACCGGCATGTTCATCCGGGTGAAGGACCGCAAGGCCTGATCCCAAACGGTGGCTTCAAAAGATCACGCTTGGCCTGCGGAAGAGCAGGCTAAGCGATAAGATCTAATATGACAAGCAGGTAGTAAACGGTCAGGGCCCGTGGTCTAGCTGGTTATGACATCGCCCTTACACGGCGGGGATCACGCGTTCGAATCGCGTCGGGCCCATCTCTCTTCTTTCTATTTGCAGTAACTTCATGTCCTCTCCTTTCGAGCTCCGTCTGGATGTGATTTCAGAGTAAGAATAAGGCCAGGAGCCCGGCCACAACAGTTGGCAAGCAGGATTGCAGCTATCTTATTGCCAAACTCCCTCGTTCCCAGCACATAGGCGATGGCGAGCTTTACCAGAGTGTTGGTTATGGCGGCGAGGGTTATGGAAGTGGCGGCCACGTTCCCGGCGAGGGTTGACTTGGCCAGAGTCGCCATGGTCAGGGTTATGGCATCGACATCAGCCAGTCCAGAGACTATGCTGGCAGCATAAATTCCCGTATCGCCAAAGTAAACGCTGGCAAGCTTTGAGATGAAAAGCACAAAAGCGAAGAACGCGCCGAATTTCAGCGCAGGAATGATGCGGAAGGGGTCTTTCACATTCACGTCCTTTCCTGTTGCAGGGTTTTTTCTTAGAGACAGATAGGCAAGAGCCGAGCCTACTACTGTCATGACCAAGAGCGTCGGCAGAAGGGCCAGAAATAGGTCTTTGTTTATTACGGCGATGAGGAAGAGCATTCTGGGGAACATGGTGCAGCTCGCGATGGCCGTGGCGAAGACGGCAGAGGATATTATCTGCTTGTCTATCTTCACCTCCGCGGCCATAGAAGAGGTGACGGCAGTGCTCGAAACAAGGCCGCCAAGGATGCCGGTGAGGCTCAGGCCCCGCTCTGCTCCCATGATGCGGATCAGTATGTAGCCAACGTAGCCTATCAAGCTCACCATTATTACGAAGAGCCAGATCTGGCGGAGGTTGATGACACCCCATGGACCCAGGGGGGCCTCAGGAAGCAGCGGATAGATCACCAGGGCGATTATGCCCATCTTGAGAGTATCCAGCAGGTCCGTCTCGCTCAGAACCTCTACATAGTGGTGAGTGATGGTCCGCGTGGCCAGGACCCAGGTGGTGATGATGGCCAGAGCCACCGCCAGAGGAACGCTTTCCGGAAAGCCGGTCAGCATTCCTAACGCGAAGGTGACAACGGCCGCCACCGCTGCTGTGAAATCGATTCTGCCGAGGGAGCTGACGGCCGAAGCATATCCTGCAGCTGCGAGGATGGTGAAGGTGGAAATAGAGGCTATGGCGAAGTTGGGGCCGTAGTGGCCTGCCAGGTCCGCGCATAAAGCTCCCAGGAGCGAGATCAATATGAAGGTGCGCAGTCCCGCCACGCCCCTGACCTTATCCTCGACCTGCCTGCGCTGGCGCTCCGTGCCGATGAGGGTGCCTATGAGCAGGGCTACAAGAAAGGGATAGATCTCGGCAAAGTCCATTGCATAATTATCTTAATCACTCTGGTTAATAATTTTGCTGGCCGAAAGTCTGGAGAGCATCCGTCCCAAGCTTTAAAGCATGGGCGCCATTTTCAGTATAGAATGGATAAACGGGATGAACAGAATGAAAAGGATGAACAAAAGGTCGCGGCCTGCATTCGCATTCTAGAGGAGCAGTATGGCCTGCCCCGGGCGGAAATAATGGACCCCGTGGATCTGCTGGTCATGACCATTCTCTCCCAGAACACCAGCGATACAAACAGCTTGCGGGCCTTCGGCAATCTGAAGGAGGCTTTTGCTGATTATGAGCATCTCCTCAATGCATCCACAAAAGACGTGGCCGATAGCATCCGGGCCGGCGGCCTGGCAGATATAAAGGCCCAGCCGGATAAGGGAGACGCTTCTCAAGATCAAGCAGGATAGGGGTAAGATCGACCTTGGCTTTCTGGGGGATATGGGAAAGGATGCGGCCATGCAGTATCTGCTGGCCCTTCCGGGCGTCGGGCCGAAGACGGCGTCCGTTGTTCTCCTCTTTGCCTTCGGACTTCCTTTCCTGCCTGTGGACACGCACGTCTACCGCGTCTCGCGACGCCTGGGCCTGATTCCGGAAGACGTGAAGCTGGAAAAGGCGCAAACCATTCTGGAGAAGATCGTTCCTGTCGAGAAGTACCTTTCTGTGCACCTGAACATGATAAGGCACGGTAGGCTCATTTGCCGGGCGCGGGGGCCCAGGCATGAGGAGTGCGCCCTGCGGTCTTATTGCGACTGCTTCCAGGCAGAGCCAAAAGCCTTAAATGATAGTAACAACCACCCCCAATCCGCGCTCCGGTAGTGTAGCTCGGCCAATCATGTAGGACTCTCACTCCTTCGACTTGGGTTCAAATCCCAACCGGAGCATAATTTTATAATTTTACAGGAAATTTAATTCCTTTTTGCTTGCTTTATTCTTTGATTTAGCACTTTCTAGAAGATGATCATGCCAGCATCACCTCCAAGCCCGGAAAGAGGTCAGGGCAAAGAGCTGTTGGGCAGTTCTGAAATAATCTACTATAAAACGGATCTCGGTCCGAGCTCCTCGGGTATAAAAGACCATAAAGGCCATAACTCTTCAGGTCCATCTACTTTCTATGCCAACAGTACATAAGCCGGGAATAGAGTTAGACCCTCAAGCCCTCAAAGCTTTAACGATTTGGAGTGCCATAGAAGATAAAGACCCAGGAGAACTGATAAGCGAATTGATCTTAGAACATATGCCTCCTAGAGTGCAGGACGCGTTGGGATTGGATCAGACTACGGCCACAAAGACAAAGACGCTTAAACCCACCGAACCTCCAAAGCCAACAGCAGCGAATAAACCAGAAACTGATACAAAGTGCCATTTGGAAACCGAGATGCTCGAATGCGAGCCCGAGCTAAAGAAGCCCCGGAAGAATTAGCACACACGAACCGTTTTGGAGCATTAGGAAGAGATCAAGAAAAAAGGCTTGTGGCGGTTCTGGAAATAGCCGCCTGTATCCAAAACCTTTTCGTTAAGATAAATGTATAAATCTAAATAATCAAAAATGGATCTAAGGATATTGATTTTGCCTATCGAGGAGATGTTAACTGAGCCTTCACGAACTCCTTTTGAGCAGCATCGGCCTCAGCACGAGTCTGATCGGCTTCTTTGAAGGTACCAATCATCTTATCGTGATATTCTTGGGCCATTTCCGCGAACTTGATCACTTGATCGTGGTAACTGATTGCCTTATCTCTCAAGGCTTGTGCTTCATCGAGAAGCTTCCTCAGATCTTCGTTCTTCTCAAGCTGCTCTTTGCGGCTTCGGAACTCAGCATGCAAGGCGGCGATCTTATCAACCAGTTGCTTCTCTTTGTCAGGGCTTAAGACCTCTGTCTGCTGCCGGAACTCTAGATGATCGATCTCTCGATGCAGATCTCTTATGGAACGCTCCCCGGTTAAGTTGTTTTTCTTCCGGATATCGTCTATCCTCGCATAGAGCTGGCTGATCTTCTCGTTGGACTCATCCCTCTTCTTTTTGGACTGTGCCACATTCTTGTTACTCTCGTCCCGCAGCTTCTTGAACTCCTGGGCCTTATCAATCATCTCTTCAGTGGCCCTATTGAGCTCATCTCGCTTGGCCGCCCACTTGCTCGCCTCAGCATTCAGTTGGCTTCTTCGATCCTTGAAGGCAAGGGACTCCTGCCTGAGTTCGCCACTCTTATCTTCCAGTTCTGTCAGCATCCCTCGTATTCCTCCTGTTCCAGCCCGCGACCTGGGTTTGGTCCCACTCCTAATCTAAAAACCCGGGAACACTTCGCCTGGGTGGCGAAGCGCAACTCTCTTGGCACTATACATTGTGAGGGTTTGTATACTCTTTCTTTGGCTCTTATTATCCGCTCCCAGTATTAATATGTAATTATCAATATCTCCAATTCTGGCCTTAAATAGCTTGATTCTTGGGCAATATTGTTATAGCCAAAGGATGACCCCTCATAAGATCGATAGGAGCGAGCATACCGCTAAATATCTCTTTTAGGTATTAACCTTTCTCCTGTCGTTTTACTTTTGGCATTTCGTGGAATCAGAACGCATCCCATCAGCCAGCTCTGTCTTTTCTTTAGGCGGAGGGCAGCGCCTGGCAAGTTAGAGCGGGATCGTACACCTATTGGTCAGTATGCTTTTATGAAGACTGTAGCGCGATATAACAAAGATCTTTGTCACAATCCATCCAGAAAGAGATGGCCACTGCAATATTCAATAGAGACGCCTGGAAATGTGAAAGTTCAACCAGGGTATGGTATGCCTTTTGGGCGCAGATTAATCGTGAGCGGCGTTGATGCATAACCCTTAACATAAACACTCTGGCTCCCAATATAATTACTCAACCCCTTAGTGTAGAAGCAATAAATGGTATGCTGTCCTTGACTCGTGTTAATGCTTAGATTTCCCTGCAAATTCGCAATCCCTATCAAGTTTGGAAAAGCTGTGCCATCTAGATACATCTTTGCAGATACGCCTTGACCATTTAATACCGCCCGAGCTGCTATTTCACCCGTTTGCTCGAAGGCGGTTGTTGTAAAAACCAATATGAGTATTCCTAGAGCCAGCAACTTGGTGTTCTTCGTTTGGTATCTCCTCCACAGGAGAATAGATTGTGATTATATAGATTCTTATGGATACTCTAACTCTAACTCTAACTTTAAAACTAAATGCAGTTAATTTTAAGTGACCTGGAGCCAGCCCTGCAAATGCAAGGTGAATCGAGATACGATAATAAATTGCACGGATTAGCTATCTCTGGCAAATCATTGTCCTATGACCTAATCAAAAACTAGATGTTCTTTCTTGCAGCCTCGATAAAGGAAGAGGCATCGCGAAGGTTGGTAGCGGTTCTGGAAGAGTTTCTCCTATATCTTATCTGAGGACTATATTGGACGCAATGGCCAGAAGGTACTTCAGTTCGGAGATCTGATTTGCAGCAGAGATCATTCAAAAATGATATATAAACTGCACAACGATACTTGGGAACCAGGGCGATATGGCGTGATTTGACCACAGCTACCGCTAAAACTGCACAATTCCAAGGCGTATCGCATCCTAGCCACAGGTGGGTGGCACCATCTGTGGCCAAATCCCCAGTACAACCTCATTTTTAAATGAGCAACGCTTTATCGATTAAGGGAGCACAAAGAACGGGCGCGGGTTCACTTCACCACCGACCTGAAGATCGGGTTATTCGTGACACTCCGCACTACAGATGTAATAATCGATCGCATTTTATCGGTTTTCCTATAAGACTAAATTTGCAACGATCCTGGATGTATCTTGGCCAAATTGGAGTGAGGATAAGAAAGAGATATATTTGATAAAAGCAAATACGAATCTGGATGTGATATGATGAAAAGCATTATTGTAATAGCGCTAATGCTCTTGGCAGGACTAGCTTCTGCGTATACTCCCGCACAGCAGTCTGCACTAGATACGGTGAATCTTGGTTTCAAGCTCGGCATGGCCTATGAACAGGCGAGCCAAGGACAAAACGTATCCGAGTACAATGCACTCGTGGATGAATATAATACGTGGATCCGCGAGCAATTTGGCGCGGATGCAAGTTTGTTGCTCAAACCAAAGATGAGTGAAACTACAACAAATGTGGTCGTATCTCCCCAATCAGGAGTGGCAAATTTGGAGAGTACATTCAATTCTAGCAGTGATCTCTCAAAATTTGGGAGAAATGAGGCATACACTGCAACCGGTGTCAGCACAACGCAAAGTGAGAATGCCGCCACTCAGCAAACTGGTTCGAGTTTTCTAAACTCCAACGTATAAGTCGTGGAGTTTAACCTTTTTTTTCGAATCAGATAGATATTATGCGATTCTTTTCCTTTAACAAGTAGTCTAGTTTAGTGACCTAGTTATGTCGATTGAGGAGATTATAACGAAGTTATCGACCGGATGGCGGGACCGATGTTCGACATGGTCAATATGTCTTAAAATCGACTCACATCGCGATGAGATATGCATGTGGTGAGCAACAGATACCAGGAAAAAAATACTGGCCTGATTATTTATAAGACAGAGATGGAACCTGTTGGCGAAAAACCAGCTAACTTGTGCCCTTTGAGGTGGATTGGATAATTGGAATCTATCGAACTAAGGTCCAATTTGTCGCGATTTGGACTAAACTCTCTTTCTTGACCATCTGTGAGGAGCTTCATTACTGGACTTTTCTTTGGGAAACAGCAGGCCCCGGCTAATAGTTAGTGGACAGTTCTGGCGATAGTCCAATGGCCGCGGAGAATCCTGGGTCAAACGTCCTTATGGCCTAATAATCAACTAATGATCGTCCTCTGGCCAAAGCTCTGTTCCTTGAGGCAATTTCCTGATTTTCAATTTCTTCATGATCGCGGCCTTTGCCTCTCTTTCCGATGCATCCCACGCAAATCTCATATCGACTGCGCAATCCATCCCAGGATATTGAAATCGCCACAATGTGGATTTGATCTTCATTCTGATGCCCACTCTCTCGATCAGATTATAGCTTATAGAGTTTTTCCAAATGCACAACGTGATAATTGACAGTTTCAACTGATCCTGAAGACTTCGGCCAGAATCTCGTTGGCCGTCTCCATCTGGACAGGACCCAGGAACCAATAGTTAATTTGATATCCTCTCAAGCTATCTCCTGCCACGAGGACCGATATGGCCAAACATACCCTGTATTTTGCATGCATACTGGCTATGATGATAGCTTTAACAATTACATCGCAGGCTCAAGATAAAAATATAACATCCAATTCAAAAGCAGGACTTAGCATTAATGAGGGAAAAGAGGCATTAGCAGCCCAAAATCGATATCGAGCTGAAGTAAACGTCACACCTCTCAAATGGTCCGAGAATCTATCCGCCCAGGCTCAAAAATGCGCTGACTACAATGCAGCTAACTTTCTCTCTTCGGGACAACAGAAGCACTGTCGTACACCGGGGTTCGGGCAGAACATCGCCATGGCAAATTCCAACCTGCATTTGACCTTGACTCAAATGGTTGATGCATGGGGCAATGAAAAGCTCAATTTTCTGAATGGTGAGTATCCATCTGTTAGCGCAACTGGGTCCCCGGGTGATGTCAGTCATTATACGCAGATGATATGGCAGAATACCAGCGAGGTGGGATGCGGAGTTGCCAGCGCCAGCGGGTATAATATCCTGGTATGCGATTACAGTCCTCAAGGCAACATAGATGGAACAGTGGTTTATTCTCCCAAGCCGCCTCAAGTGGTGGTAGTGAATGAATCAAATCCCTACAAGAACTTGAGAAAGGATTACTCCGGAATGCCCGCAAGGAACGTTTTGATCAATACTATATTAAATCGGCCAGTTTCCTGCTATCTGCCTTCCCCGGTATAATCAGAGTGCGACGCAAGGGAAATGAGTCATGCGAGCAAAATCGAACCTGGATTGGAAGAGTGGGCGGCAAGAAAGGAAGGGGATGGCCGGAGAGGTTCGGCCAGGCGAGCCGCCCTCCCAATTCTTTTTGCAGGGAGACAACTCTTATGCTTGTAGAGTGTTGAACCTATTGTCTTTATCTGTAGAGAGTTGCTCGATTAAGCGATGCATAGCGATCATGAGTGATTTGGCGACATTTGACCGCACCAAAACAGCACTTGCCACGCGTTTACCATCTTGGCTAATTGGTCTCTGCTTGTAGCTGAACTGCGGTCTCAGGAGAATAACTCTCCCGCCAAAAAAATAAGTTTACTGAGAAGGATTTTAGAAGGCAGATTTACCCTTTCCATAAATTTCGCTCAAAGTTATCGCAGACAGGCCTTAATATCCTCTGATTTCTGGTCAGAACTAAAAATCAGGAGGGACGATAGCAAGTTATTAAATACAATAACGGATGCCAATTCTTTGGGAACTAATATGGGGATCAGAAAAGATAATTTTTACTTTGCAGCGATGGTTTTTCTGTCGTTTTCGATGTTTTCAATTATCTTCTATTTTGTCTATATATGTGTTATAAAATAGATACGATCGTTTTCCTGATGTGGTATTACCAAGCATAAAGTTGTTTCAGGATTCTGGCTAAGGCCGCTTGAGGAGGTTCTGGAGTGAAAACTCTAAGTATTTTTTATAAATCATATAATATTACTTTCTGAAATGCCCGGTAATAGATAATCTCCCTGGCCTGTGAATGAAGAATATCTACTGATTGGCAGACATATGTCTGTGGCAATATTTGATGCGCCAAGTGAAGAAGCGGTCCTGAAGATAGACTATTCTTTTGGGGAATTAGGCGTCGCTCATATAAATCCAGCATTGCCTTTGGATGAATCAATTAAAATGATGGAAAAGAAGCAAGCCAATATAAGCTACATATTATTTTTATAAATTATTGCACGGCAGAAGAGGTCAGGATGAAGGAAATGCTGTTGAGCAGTTCCAAAGGATAGGCGCGTGGGGTTGGGTTGTTTCGGTAAGCAGCGTTCCAAACGGACCTGATGAAATGGTAGGGCGCAATGTCTCAGTCTATCTGACTTCCGCGACTCCCAAGAATACCCCCGGATTCATCGACCCGAACATCGCGGCAGAAGATCGCGTTGAAGTCTATGGACTGCTGGAAACAGCTGAACCGGATGCATATGATATTTTGCTGGTTGGCTCCAAACAATATTACATCAAGCAAGCCACCTCGTAGATCTGGCATAGCAGGAGTCAGGCTCGCAGCAGCCGATCATAAAGAAGCCGGATAGGGCAATAATAATATAGCTCCGTCCTCGGAGAATATCTCCACTACCCCTTTTTGCCATTTTCAGATATTTAGCCCCAATTTGAGGCTAATTGCGGAGGTCATCTCAGTGCATAATATCCTTCCAGGTGGATGGATTCACTCTGACACATCCATTGATTGCTTGAAGGCCGTGGGAGGCAGGCCGGGGACTTGCCTAAAGCAGCCCCATGTTCTCAAGCTGCATCTTAACGATCCGCGCGCCTTCTTCGCACTCCTCCGGCGATTTGCCGCCCGTGATCACCAGTTTGCCGGAGCTGAATATGAGCACTACTACTTTGGGCTGCTTGATCCTGTAAACCAGCCCCGGAAATTGCTCCGGCTCGTACTCGATGTTCTCCAGGCCCAGGCCCAGGGCGACGGCGTTTAGGTTCAGGTCCGTCTTCAGATCTGCGGAGGCCACAATATTCTGAATGTGGATCTCGGGATCCAGATCGATCTCCTCGAAGCCGATGGACTTGAGCGTATTGGCCAGGGTGGTGATGACTGTGCGAACATCCTCGATGTTCTTGGATCCAGTGCATACTATCTTGCCGGAAGTGAAAATGAGAAAAGCAGCTTTAGGGGCCTTGACTCTGTAGACGAGGCCGGGAAACTTCTTTTTGTTATACACCGCGCCCTCCAGCTCGGCTTCAATCTTGGGCAGGTCAAACGCATCCGCCAGCTTGGTGGATGCCACCACGTTCACGATATCTATTGGGGACTTCATACGCACATAATATATCCAACCCACTCTTTATATAGTCCAGCATTGGACCTGCGGCCAGCTTGCCAACAGGCCCATTGCAGATTTCGAAATTTCACCACGCGGGTCAAGGAACATTGCGGGAGTGCCGAAAGGTCGATGTCATTTTCGCCCGGGTTCTTGGACGGAATGCCGCACAACTAACGGTCGCATTTGGCAAAGTTCCAAAAGAAATATACGCGAACCGAATACTAGTTATTGCAGTCTAGAGTTTCTCGTCAAAATTGATGTGGCGGCTTTTGTTCTCATCTTTATGTCCGCTCTGCGCGCGGAAGAATGCCAGATTATTTAGCTTTTGATACTTCGTCGAAGTACGACCAAGAAGTGGAAGGTTTCAAGAAGAATGAACGGAATTAGCACGAAATCGGGCAGTGTCCCTGAAAGATCGCCCTCAACATATGATAGGGATTCTCAAAGGCAGAGCTTAATGATAATTAGGAGAAAACATGAAGGTCTTAGCTCTAAATAGCAGCTTGCGGCGAGATGGTGAGAGTAGAACTGAACTGATGCTGGACCACCTGGTAAAAGGCATGCGTGATGCCGGAGCCGAGGTAGAGATCGTAAACCTACGTGACAAGAAGATCCGCTACTGTACAGGCTGTTTCTCCTGCGATACCATAACACCCGGCCAGTGTATTATCCAGGACGACATGAGCCGCGAACTCTATCCCAAGTGGCTGGCCTCCGACCTGTGCATCTATGCCACGCCTCTCTTCCACTGGACCTTGAATGCCCCCATGAAGGCCTTTATCGAGCGCACCTGGCCGGTGATGGAGCCATTTTTCATCAAGTCGGCCGACGACAGATGGATTCATCCACAACGCCATGAACCACCTCTGGCGGTAGTGTTGTCTGTAGCAGGTTTCTCTGAGAGCTGGATATTCGAATCCATCTCCAACTATGCCAATTTTCTCTGGGGTAGAAGAGGTCTGCTGATTGCGGAGATCTACCGCCCTGGTGCCATGTTCATGACCAGCCTCGGGTCCCGAGAACTGGCCGATATTCTGGGAGCCACCGAGCAAGCTGGTCGCGAGCTGGTTCTGAAGGGCAGCGTCCTCCCCGAGACTCTGGCACGCATACAACAACCCATTGGAGACCTGGAAACCGTTGCTAAAGTAGTGAACATGTTCTGGCAGACCTGCATAGATGAAGGCATCACTCCGAAAGTCTTCAACGAACAGACGCGGATACCACATCCCCATTCCCTGGAGGATTATCTGATCCTTTTGCGGCTGGCATTTTCAGCCAAGAGCGCAGGTGATGCTAAGGCCGTAGTTCAATTTGAGTTCACAGGATCGGTGACGGGCGATTGTCATATCGTTGTCGACAACGGGACGATACAGACGGGCATGGGAAAGGCCTCCCTACCGAATGTAATCGTCAGAGCTCCTTTTGATCTATGGCTGGATATCATATCGGGAAAAGCCAATGCCGTCCAAATGTTCATGGAGGGAAAGTGCAGTTTTGAAGGCGATTTATCCGCTCTTATGAAAATGGGCCAGTGGTTCGGTCTATCGCCTTCGAAATCCGGGGTGGACTGATCGATTTCTCGGCTCTTGGAACGATCTCTAGGGACCATCCTCCAGGCGTTGCCGCTCCTGGGCCTCCTCCTGCACCCTTTTCCTATGCAGCTCCTCCACGAAGCCCGATGTTAAAATGGACGTTGGCAGGGCAAAAGTGGCCACTCCCAATATTATTATCAAACCACCCACCAGCTTCCCCCATGGCGTTATAGGGTAAAAATTGTCGCCAATAGTTGTCATGGTCAGCACCGCCCACCACATGGTTGCAGGGATGTCGGGAAAACGCTGGGGCTGGGCGTCATGCTCCAGGAAGTAGACCACCGTCGAGGAGAGAACCATGAAGAATAATATGGCTGAGAAGCTCATGAACAGCTCGCGCTGCTGGGCCCGGATCACATTCTCGATAGTCTCCAGAGATTCCGAGTACCGTCTGAGCTTGAACAGCCGGAAGGTCCAGAGCAGGCGAAGGCTGCGCAAGAGCTGGTGATCGGATGGAAACGCCAGATATAACATAGGCGGGCAGTATGACCATAAGGTCTATCAGTGCCAGATGGAGTCAGAGCGAAGCGAAGCTTTCCAAGGATTGGCTGCCTGTATTCGGGCTCCACATCGCATGACCAGACGCGCAAAAGATATTCTATAGTGAATATTGCTATGAGATACGTCTGCGAAGTAATGGAACAGATCCTTATAGACCAGATTGATGCTCTCTACCGTCTCCAGGACCACGGCTGCGACATTGGAGACCACCAGGAGCAGCATGATGAGGTTTGCGGCCTCGGCCACTCTGTCCTCTGGATCGGTTGCCTCCAGAATCTCGTAGACCCGTTCCTTGTAGCTTTTTGCCATCCCAACCCTCCGTTATGTCTATCTTAATATATACGAACTTGCCCTCTTTTTAGATATGCGCGCGGCCTGCATCCAGCAACAGATTGAGCCCTGCAAGAATGAAAAGAACCTGGCCAGAGCCGTGCAGATGGCAGGATCCGCCCTGGACGAAGGCGCACAGATCCTGGTCTATCCTGAGCTCTTCTTGACAGGATTTTGCTATGGACCATCCTCAAAGGATGACCCGATTTTCTCCGAGCTCGATCCCTTTCGCGAGCTGGTAGAGGCGCACGACTGCTTGATTATCGGCTCACTACGCTCCGGCCGCCAAAACCTCGGCTTCTGCCTGGATCTCGACGGCCTGGAACTGCGCCCAAAGATCCACCCATTTGGAGAGGAAAAATTGCACTTCGATGGAGGAGGCTTCATCTCGCCCGTCGCCACTAAGCTGGGGACGGGTGGGCCTCCAGATCTGCTACGACCTGCGCTTCCCGGAGGTGGCACGCGGACTGGCGTTGCAGGGCGCGGATTTTCTGGTGACCGTGGCTCAGTTTCCAACTTCCCGCGTAGCGCAGTGGAGGGCGCTCAATCTTGCGCGAGCCATCGAAAATCAGATTCCTCATCTGGCATGCAACTGGGCGAATGGAGGCGGCTCTCTGATCATCAATGCCCTGGGAATGGTGGAGGCGGAGGCCGGCGCCGGTGAGACGATTATATGGGGCGATATTGACCTGGCCGAGAGGGACAACGTGCGCCGCGAGATTCCCTGTTTTGCCGACCGGCGGCCGGAGATCTACTGAGGTGAATCCTTGAACGCACTTACCTGGAATTTCCTGGTCTCGAAGTTCAGGGAGTATTATATTCAAGCCTCCCTGGAAGCTCCGCCTGGCTTGGCATCCCGAGAATGGGGCTTTCTCTTCTTCGATGACTCAGGCATGCGCCGCCATAAGTCATTCTTCAGCCGGGGTGAGCTGGTGGACTATGTGCGGGCCATGGTGCCGCGGCATGTCTATCACTCCGCTGCCTATTACCAGCGGCCGGGCGCCCCCACCATGAAGGAGAAGATCTGGCAGGGCGCAGACCTCATCTTCGACCTGGACGCGGATCATCTGCGCAATGCACCCAAGAGCTATAGCGAGATGCTCGGTCTGGTGAAGAAGGAGACACAGAAGCTGCTGGGATTTCTTACTGGCAGACTTTGGATTTTGAGAAAACGTAATCAGTGTGGCTTTTCCGGTGGCAGGGGCTACCACATTCACATTCGCGACCCGCGAATTTTACACCTCGGCGGCGACGAGCGCCGGGAGATAGTAGATTACCTAACAGGCAGAGGCCTGGATATGGAAATGCTCAATTCAAGGTATCGACTATCGAGGGTGACTGTTGGTGCTGAGAAGGTGCGAGCTCTCAGATGTCAGTCTGAAAATTCGCCTGGATGGGGTGGCCGGTTTAACGAATCGTTGTGATATTCTGCTGAAGAAATTACGCAATCTGGATGAAAAAAGCGCCGTGAAAAAGTTAACTCGGATAAAAGGTATTGGGATCGTCCGGGCGGTCGCAGTTTTATACACGAAGCCTTAAGGATGAGCGGGTATTGGATGAGTATACGCTCAGGTAACCTGGATATCTTAGAAAACGTTCAGGATATTTGGAAATTTGTTATCAATGATTATCTGGCAGACGAGTTTGTGAAGGTGGCTTCAACCTGGTGAGGAGCGCGGCGAGACCGACGAGCCCGTCACTGCCGACGTGCGCCGGTTGATTCGCTGTCCAGGCAGCCTGCACGGTGGCTCGGGCCTGCGGGTGACGCCTCTGTCCATCCGCGACCTGGAGGATTTCGATCCACTTCAAGATGCCGTGGTCTTTGGAGATGAGAGCATACCCCTGGAGATTCTCAAGCCTTTCAATACCCAGATGCGCGGGCAGAGCTACCATCTGGTGGAAGGACCGACAGAGCTGCCGGCCTGCGTGGCTGTCTTCCTCATGGCCCGGGGCGTGGCTGAAGCCCGGACACGGGCTCTAAACCAGTGAAAAATCTATATAGTATTTGATCCATCATGACAAGTCCGCGCTAAATGCATTTGAGGTGGAAACGATTGGATCTGGCCAATGCGCTCAGGGAAGAGCGCAAATCCGCGGAGCTTCAGCATCTGGATAAGGACTTTTACCAGCAGGTTGGCGTCTATCTGACCGGCCTGGCGCAGGAGCTCTCCCGTGTAGATGATACCTTTAGCGTAGAGGCTCAGATTCTCCAGGATACCCTCAAGAGCGAGAAGAATAGCGTAAACAAGCTCATCGACCAGAGGGTCAAGAAGATTGTCCGCCGGGCGCTCCGCAATGCAAGATCCGCTTCCCGGGAGGATGCCTTCCAGGGCATGACTGAAGAGGAAGAGGAGATCTACCGGCAGATGTTGTCTGCCATCGCCAGTGGTCGTGAGGTCATACTTGCCCATGTGGCTCACACCGAAAGGCCTTTAACGGGCAAGAAAGATATATCCCGGGAATACGAAGTTGTGCGGTTGCTGGATAGTGTTCCTATGTTTGCGGGAGTTGACGGGAAAAATTACCTTCTCGCGAAGGATGATGTGGCCGTTCTTCCTGTCGTCCATGCCAGAAATCTGCGTAACAAAAATTTAGCGTCTGAAGTGAAGATTGAGAGATGATACGTTGTGAAGATGCCAAAGAAGCTTAACGCTTACTGTCCGTTCTGCAAAAAACACACCCCCCAAACGGTGGAGCGGGTGAGAAAAGGCCGGGCTTCCTCCTTGACCCATATTGCAAGGCAGAAGCTCAGAGCTAATGGAATAGGGAATCAAGGCAAGTTTTCCAAGGTCCCCGGCGGAGACAAGCCAACGAAGAGACTGAATCTGAGATACCGCTGTGGTACCTGCAAGAAGGCTCATAACCGTGCTGGTTTCAGGGCTGGCAAGTTCGATCTTGTGGAGAGCTAAATATGTCATCCAAGTTCGTTAAAGTGAAGTGCAACGACTGCGAGAACGAGCAGGTTATATTCGCCCATGCCTCCACAGTCGTCAAATGCCTGGTATGCGGGCGCACTTTAGCTGAGCCCACCGGCGGCAAGGCTGAGATCAAAACCCAGGTAGTCGAAGTGTTAGAGTGATCTTTGATGCAACGTGAGGGCTGGCCAGAGCCCGGATCTCTAGTGGTCTGCACCGTGACTCAGGTGGTGGACTTCGGAGCCTTCGTCTCTATTGACGAGTATTCCGGTAAGCAGGGCCTGATTCACATCTCCGAAGTGGCCAGCGGATGGATCAAGTACATTCGCGACCACGTGCGAGAGGGGCAGAAGATCGTCTGCAAGGTATTGAATGTAGACACATCCAGGCACCATATCGATCTATCCTTGAAGGATGTAAATGAACATCAGCGAAGGGAGAAGATTCAGGAGTGGAAGGCAGACCAAAAAGCCTGGAAATGGCTGGAGATGGCTTATAAGGATCGGCCCGAGGATGCAAAGCGGGTAGCTGATGCGTTGGTGGCGGCTTACGACAGCCTCTATCTGGCCATGGAAGAGGCGGCGATCTTAGGAGCCGATGCCCTGAAGGATGCCAACTCTGACGGAAGAAGATCTGAAGATGCTGGAGAGCCTCTCCAAGGATAACGTCAAGATACCATCCGTTGACATCAGCGGCTACGTGGATATCACTTCTCCTGCGCCTGACGGAGTCGAAGTCATCCGCAAAGCCCTTAAACAGGCCAAACGCAGCAAAGACAAGGATGCCACGCTCACCATCTCCTATATAGGTGCGCCGCGCTACCGCATTCATGTAACCGCGCCGGACTACAAGCATGCGGAGTCTGTTCTTAAAAAGTCTGCTCAAGCTGTTGTGAAATACATAGAACAACACGGCGGAGAAGGCACCTTCCTTAGAGAGGCATGAGATCCAAGATCCTGAGGTGTACGGCATGCGGCCGCTACACCCTGTTGGAGATCTGCCCCGTCTGCGGGGGTCATGCTGCTATTACCAAGCCGGCAAGATTCTCTCCTGACGACCCTTACGGGAAATATAGAAGAGCTCTCAATCCGGAGGCAAAATGAAAGAGACCCTGGTTCACCGTATAAAAGATGTAACCCTTAAAGATCCTATTCTGGTGGAGGGGCTACCCGGTGTCGGCCATGTAGGAAAGCTGGTGGCCGATCACATGGTGGAGGAGCTGAATGCCGAGAAGATCATTGAGATCTACTCACCCCATTTTCCGCCCCAGGTAATGGTGAAAGAAGACGGCACCATCAAGCAAGTTCGAAATGAGATCTATGCACGCCAGGGCGAGAACGGCGAACCGGATCTTCTCATTCTCATCGGGGACTACCAGAGCGCCACCAACGAGGGGCACTATGAGCTCACCAGCATCTTCCTGGACATAGCCGAGAGCTTCAATGTGAAGCGGATCTATGCCCTGGGCGGCTATGGCACGGGCCAGTTCGTAGAGAAGCCTACGGTCATGGGTGCAGCCACAAGGCCGGAACTGGTGGAAGAGATGAAGCAGCAGGGCGTCGTCTTTCAAGAGAACGAGCCGGGCGGGGGCATTATAGGTGTCTCCGGGCTCCTTTTGGGCCTTGGAGCTTTGCGGGGAATAGATGCCATCTGTCTCATGGGTGTGACCAGCGGCTATCTTGTTGATCCCAAGGCTGCCTCAGAGGTCTTGCGTGTTCTCTCTCACATTCTGGGTATAGAAGTTGGCATGCAAGCATTAGAAGAGAGGGCGAAAGAGATGGAGAAGATCATCGGCAAGCTCCAGGAGATGGAACGAGCTCAGGCTCCTTTCGAGGCTGGCGGGGATGAAGACCTCAGATATATCGGATAGTCTCCGCGAATATGCTCATCAGCTCATCGCTCTGGCCCTTCGAGAGGGGGCAGCAGAGGCTGAGGTTTATGGCATGGTGGGCCGGTCCGTGGATGCCGATCTGCGCAAGGGATCTGTGGAAATGGCCAGCGAGAGCTTTCATCGCGGCCTCGGACTTCGGGCTGTGGTGAATGGTGCCGTGGGATTTTCCAGCACAAGCGACATGTCGCTGCTGGAATACGTCGCCAGAAGCGCTGTGAAGTCTGCAAAAGTACGGGGCTCGGACGAATCCTGGATATCTCTTCCCCACCCTGAGAAGGTCGTGCCAGCGCAGGGCATCTATGACACGCGCCTGGAGCAGATCGGTCCCGAGGAATGCCTTGAGGCTGCGGCGAGCATGCTCGAAGGCTGCAGAACTGTCAGCGAGGTAGAGCCTGTTTCGGGGGGCGTGGCATGCGTTTGCGGCACAGGTTTTGTCATCAATTCCCTCGGCCTCGAGTTGATGGAGACTGCCACGCTCATGCAGGCTTCCATGGAGACCATCGCCAAAGCCGGGGATGTGGCCACGGGCAGTGAGTTTTTCAATTCTCGAAGCTTTCAGCCCTCTATGGAAGCCGTGGGCAAAGCGGCAGCTGTCATGGCCAGGACATCACTCGCAGGAACCAAGGCTGAGAGCGGGACATTCGATGTCCTGCTCAAGCCGCTGGCTGTGGCAGAGCTGCTGGAGAACACGATTCTTTCCGCTTTTGAAGCCGACAATGTGCAAAAGGGTCGTTCTTCCTTGAAAGGACGGTTGGGAGAGATGATATCTTCCGAGGGACTAAATGTCCATGATGACGGCCTGCTGCCGGGAGGATTAGACTCTTCTGCCTTTGATGGCGAGGGGATACCTTCCCAGAAGGACGGTTTTGATCGAGAAGGGCATCTTGAAGGGATTTCTCTATGACAGCTATACCGCAGGAAAGGACGGTGTTAAATCCACAGGCAATGCAGTGCGGCAAGGTTATTCCGATCTTCCCAGGGTGGGCATGCGAAATCTGATTGTCAGCTCCCCCAATGCCTACGATCTCCTGGAGGAGACGAAAGGATATCTGATAAACGGTCTAATCGGGGCTCATACCGCCAACCCCATATCCGGCGATTTCTCAGTTGAGGCGAGAAATGCTTTCCGCGTCTCACCAGGGGAAAAGCCCGTGCCCATCCGCTCTTTGATGCTGGCTGGAAATATCTACGATCTCCTAAAAAATATCGAGATAGGTACGGATGTGCGGGCCGTTGGCGGCATAGTCACGCCGACCATAAAAGTCAAGATGAATGTAGTAGGAAGCTAAAAGGAGGATTTTGATGATTATCGGAGGCCCGGCCTCCCAGCTCCTGGCGGGCAGGGTGGCGGCTATTTTAGAAGAGACGCTGGCTCTTTGCGACTACAAGACATTTCCTGATGGCGAGTCGTATACCCAAGTGGTGACGCCGCTGGTTGATGAAGTCGTAATAATCCAGTCCACACCAACCGATCAAGACCTTGTTTACCTGCTACAGCTCCTGGATGTTTGCCAGGCATCCAAGGTTTCCCTGGTCATACCATACTTTGGCTATGCCCGCCAGGACAAGATCTTCAAGCCCGGCGAGCCCATGACTGCCAGGGCGGTGGCCACGGCCTTGAATCCTTTCTTGAAGAACGGCAGGGTCCATCTGGTGAATATCCATGCACCCTCCATTATGTCTCATTTCCAAAGCCCGATTGAGAATCTGGATGCAACCCCCCTTCTGGCCGAGAGGATCGAGACACTGCAGCTGAAGGATGCTGTGGTCATCTCTCCAGACAAGGGCGCAGTGGCCATGGCCAAAACGGCAGCCGCAACTCTGGGCTGCGATTGCGATTACCTGCAGAAGACCCGCCTCTCCGGCACGGAGGTCTCCATGGCCCCCAAAGAGGTGAATGTCAAGGGCAGGGATGTGGTCATCTTCGACGACATGATCGCCACAGGCGGAACCATGGCAACGGCCATAGAGCTTCTGCGCCAGCAGGGCGCCAGCCGGGTCTATCTGGCGGCGGTGCATCCCGTCTTGACCGGATCGGCGGTCATCAAGCTCTACCGCTCCGGAGTGGAGGCGGTGCTGGCCACCGATACGCTGGACAAGGGCGTGAGCACTGTATCCGTGGCGCCACTGATCGCGAAAGCGCTGAGAGCGTAATTGAGCTGATGATATGGATTTCTTTTTCGGGAATTCATTCTTTTTATCGTAAATGGGGGTGGGGAGATTCGAACGGAAACGCCCATTAACTCAAGACGGGGCTCATACGTGGCCAATGAAAATCGAGATTTCTTTGACATCTTCGACTCGAACTTAAGTGAAAAGTCGTGGTCATCCAGACATTGGGACTATTCGATTAGTTTCTGCAGCTTAATCGTCGTCGCTTGGCCGGCCGCGGCCTTGAGCGGCGCCCCAACAGTAGCGCGGGAGGCCGCAGGCCGACTCGCGGAACCCCGGAAGAATGTGCGAAGTTGTTCCTGCATGCATCTAGATAGTTCCAGTCTGCAGTTGAATGACATTACTATCTTAGTTGCGCAAAAGATCAACCCACAACTTCTTCCGGGTCCCGCGCGGTGAGACGCGCTGGGGTGACGGGGGCCCACTCCAGGCCGTGGCGGCCCCCCTAACCCCGCGGCCGCGGGGAACAATCTATGAAGCTCTGCTCCTTATTCCTTGGACCACAGCAAATAGCGAAGGGCTTCGTTTGTTCGGATGCATCTTGAATCGAGAATAGGGATTGGTAGTGTCATTGGACATAAACATGGCAGAAGTTATTAATGATTAAGGCCTACCAGTTCCGAGATGAAGCTTCAAGCCGTGATTGGCGGCGATAAAATAGATGATATGGAGTTTAGGTTCCTCTTTCTTTATAAGGCGGTAGAGTTGGGCTGTGAGAGGTTCTCTTCTTTCATCCGAAATTCGGAAGGTTCGCGAGGTCTCGTAGTGAGGATCGAAGGCAATGAAGACCAGGTTGCCGGTTTCAAGAATTTTGTTGAGGATCAAGTGCATGAGTGTATGCAAATATCAAGCATAATTTTTGAAGAGTACACGGGTCACGTGTATACAATTGAAGCCTTCTTAGCCTTTTGCACCGCAGAACTTCTGGACAAATGGGACAGGGAATATAAATCAGCAGAAAAACTATAGAGCAATTCTAATGATGTTATAATTTAGGAGGCTTTCTACAATGTCCGGCAACACCTTTGGCACTATATTTCGCATCACCACCTGGGGCGAGTCCCACGGCAGGGCTGTGGGCGTGGTAGTGGACGGCTGCCCTGCGGGCCTGGCCCTTTGCTGCGGAGGATATCCAGAAGGAGCTGGACCGCAGGCGACCCGGCCAGAGCCGCGCTTCAACGCAGCGCAAGGAAGAGGACCGGGTTGAAATCCTATCCGGCATCTTCGAGGGCAGGACCACTGGCACGCCCATCTCCCTCGTCGTCTGGAACAAGGATGCTGATTCGTCCGCCTACGATCTCTTGCGGGATAAACCACGACCAGGACATGCTGATTATACCTACCAGATGAAGTACGGCCTGCGCGACCACCGGGGCGGGGGCCGGGCCTCGGCCCGGGAGACAGTGGGCCGCGTTGCCGGCGGAGCGGTCGCCAAGAAGCTGCTGCACAGGGCGGGAATCGAGGTCGTGGCTTATGTGGCGGAGCTGGGCGGAATAAAAGCAGAAATCGATTCATCAGATTTATTGGAGCTTCGTGCGCGAGCCGAGTCCAATCCGGTCCGCTGTCCGGACCTTGCGGCCGCGGAGAGGATGATGGAGCGCCTGGATGCCGTCCGCCTGGAGGGCGACAGTCTGGGTGGCATCGTGGTGATAGCTGCAGAAGGCGTGCCTCCGGGCCTGGGCGAGCCGGTCTTCGATAAGCTGGATGCCGACCTGGCTAAAGCGCTGATGAGCATCGGCGCCGTGAAGGCGGTGGAGATCGGTGCTGGCCGGGAGTGCGCTGGCATGCGGGGCAGCGAGATGAACGATCCCATTCTTATGTCAGGAGGACAAGATCGATTTTGTCAGCAACAACGCCGGGGGCATCCTGGGCGGCATATCCACGGGCCAGCCGATCGTCTGCAGAATTGCCGTGAAGCCGACGCCGTCCATAGCCAGGCCGCAGAGGACGGTCGACCTCGCGTCCGGCGAAGCCGTGCAAATTGAGATCAAAGGAAGGCATGATCCGGCCATCCCCCCCAGAATTGTGCCCGTAGCCGAGGCCATGGTGGCCCTGGTTCTGGCCGATCACCTTCTCCGCCAGAGGGCGGCAAGGCTCTGATTTTTTGGTTCTATTGAACCGAGACCCCACTCAAAGCCGCAAATAGCGCATATTGTGAGTTGTATTGGATTAATCTGCATTATTGATCGCTTTGGCGTGCTTCAACTCCAATATTTTGTAACGCATATCCCCTTCTTAATATTCGCCCAAAGTCAATCTTATTGAGGTACGATCTTCTTCATCGTTATTTGCCAATTCTCTCTCTTTATCAAAGCACCTTATGATCTCTTCATAATATTCAATAGTCTCATAGCCGTCATTTAGGCAATAGAGTGCATACGCCCTATTATACCAAGCATTCGCACAATTGGGATCTAACTGGATTGCTTTATCAATGCAATTAAGGGCTTCAAGCTCCCAAGAGGCTCTCTTGGCTGCATATGCCTCATTCTTTTCAATTCTCGGATCTCCTAAATACATTTGTCTATCCGCATGCGCCAGATAAATGAGTGCACACTCTTTATTGTTCCATGTGGAAGCGTTATCGGGATCTTTTTCGAGTGATTCGTTACAATCCTCAACAAATTAGCCAAAGAAATTACGGTTTCGACGTTTGATCCATTACCTAAAAGCGCAAGCCCTTCCTCGATAACTCTGTTATGTTCGCTCTTGTTTCTGATATATTCCCCTACCGTTATGTTCAATCTACTTCGTTTTTTGATTGCGTAATCCTTATTTGCTTGGGTACCAGTATCATCGGGAGCCAATCGGATGGCTTCGTCGTATGCCACGATGGATTCGTTATACTTGCCTTGCATTTCGAGAGCCATTGCCTTGTTGTTCCAGGCAGTGGCATAATCTGGATTCAATCCAATAGCTTCATTGTATGCCACGATGGCTTCGTCATACTGGTCTTGCTTAAAGAGGATGTTGCCTTTTTCTAATAATTCTTCTGCAGTCTGCTGGCATTGTGCTAATGCCATCAATGCTATGAGAATTATAACCGCATGGACCAATCTCATAAGATCGAGCAAGTGCTTGAAGTAGATATGATTGTTGGACTCGGACGGACTTTCTTGGCAACCGACGGATAATCGTCAAGGGTGAATGCCGGATGTAATTAATACGCCGATGACCACGACATTTCCCTTTTTTGAAATTTAATAGAATAGGCGTTCTGCCGATAAATTCATCATGAAACACATTAGTCTATCTGCGAGAGGTATTTTTCGATGAGCGACAAGATCATAGTTGTAGGAGACAAGGATGCTAAACGTAAGAAGATAATGGTTGTAGGAGCAGATGGAGTGAACCCCTCCGAGTGGACAATGAGTTAAGCAACAACAAATCATGGAGGGAAGTATATGAAAAAAACGAGGCGGCGCTACGACCGAGCATTCAAGATATCAGTAGTAGCTGAACTTGAGAGTGGCAAACCTCTTGCTCAGATAGCCCGCGAGCATAGCATCCATCCGGGCCTGCCCTCTCGGTGGAGAGAAGAGCTGGCCGAGAATCCCGAAAAAGCGTTTAGCGGTAATGGAAACCAGTACAAAGACCAGGCAAGGATAGCAGAACTTGAGAGGCTGCTCGGCCAGGCTCACGCCGAGATCGAGCTTTTAAAAAAAGCCTTCGCCATGACTCAAAGGAAAGTCCGAGAGGAGAGAATAAAACCGACGCTGAGGGACGGTATATGACTATTCATGATGTCCTTTCAGACGGCCTTGTGTTGTCAATATCTCAATCCTGCCAGACACTTGAGGTGAGTCGCAGCGGCTACTACAAATGGCGGATACAGCCGGAAATGGTCCCATCCATGAATATGGATCTAAGAAACCAGATTCAAGAGATCGCTCTGGAATTTACTGGCTACGGTTATAGGAGGATGACGGCAGAACTCCAAAATCGCGGTTTTGAGGTTAACCGCAAGCGGGTTCTGAGACTGATGCGACAAGATAACCTTCTGTGCAAAAAGAAGAGATTCAAGCCAATAACAACTGATTCCAGTCATGGATTGCCAGTATATCCAAACCTTCTGAAAAACGCCGAGATCACTGGACTGAACCAGGTTTGGGCTTCAGATATCACATACGTCCAGTTGTCACATGAGAACATCTATCTCGCGGTGATCTTGGATCTCTACAGCAGAAAATGCATCGGCTGGGAGCTGAGCAGAAACATAGACGGCCAACTGGCCATGAATGCTCTGGACAAGGCAATAGAAAATCGCTGGTCAGAATCTACTTATGAACTTGTTCATCATTCTGATCAGGGCGTTCAGTATGCATCTCACGATTATGTAGATTGTCTCAAAGAGCATAACATCCTGATCAGCATGTCCAGAAAAGGAAATCCATACGACAATGCATTTGCAGAGAGCTTTATGAAAACCCTAAAGGTGGAGGAGGTATATCTGAATGAATACGGAACATTTGAGGATGCCTATAGAAATATTTGGCGTTTTATTGAGACGGTGTATAACAAAAAGAGGCTGCATTCAGCTCTTGGCTATAGATCTCCAGAACAGTTCGAAGTGGAGTTTGCTTTAAATACCGTTGCTTAACTAACTGTCTACTATCAGGGGTGCACTCCAAGACGATGCTAAACCTATGATGGAATCATTGGAAATGTGCATAGTTAATCTTTCGATAATCAAAGATTCCTTTGAAGACGAACTCAGGCGGACTAAAGGATGCCTACCAATTCACCGGACTACTATTGATGAATTTAGAAAATTCGGATTTAGTGCACCTGGTGATAATATAAAGTCCGAAGATATCATAGATCCGATTCTATTTGATGTAATGAAGTTCATTCCAGAGATGTGGGATGATTTTTCTCATGGGAATGGATACTTCATGAAAATTGATAGTTTATTTAAGGAGATAGATATTATATTCAAAGATATTCAGGCAATTATATCAATGAATCCGGAACTTTCGAAGCAATTGTCTGTGCCATTTGTGGAATTACAGACGGCTCATTTAGCAGTAATCAAAGCGAGTTCTGGTTATGTAGATGCCCGCAAAGGTTCAAAAACGGATGAATGAATGATGATAAAACTACAGATCTCAGCACAAAAAGACAGTCGCACCCGCAGAAAATTGCAAAGATAAAACAGGCATAATCCTTAGAATATCAGACAGATCTGTTATCAGATCAAGCTATTATCATCGAGAAATAATCTATATTTTTGGAGTATTTCGCTAAGTGCTTGTAATCGAAAAACTTCAAAGAGTTTTATATCTTTTCCAGCACCAAAATGTGCCTTATGCGTAAGGAGTTTCGCAGCCTCATCCCTTTGCCGGAAGCCAAATCGATCATCTTCGAGCATGCGCCACGACCAGGGGTTGAGGCCGTCCCCATGGAGTGTTCTTTGGGCCGCATCTTGGCCGAGAAGATCATCTCTGAGGTGGATGTTCCGGGTTTCCATCGTGCCTCCATGGACGGCTACGCGGTTCAGGCCGCGGATACGCTTGAATCCAGAGAGGACCGGCCCATCTCCCTCCATCTGGTTGGATGCGTTCCCATGGGAAGGCTTCCCGAAGTCCGGGTCGCCCGAGGCGAGGCGGCCGAGGTCTCCACCGGCTCCATGATGCCGGACGGGGCGGATGCCGTGGTCATGATCGAGTATGCTCAGGCCATAGGTGACCGGATCCATATACGCAGGCCGGTCTACGAGAGCGAGAATGTGCAGAAAGCCGGAAGTGACATCTCTTTTGGTGAATTGGTTCTCTTTCCCGGCACAAGGATAGCCTCGCGCGAGGTGGGCGTCCTGGCTGCCCTGGGCCGGGAGACCGTCCAGGTATTGAGCCTCAAGGTAGGGTTGGCCTCGACAGGGAGCGAGCTCGTGCCTCCCGGCCACTCTCTGGGCCCGGGCCAGATCTACGATATCAACACCTATACCGTAGCCGCCGGGGTGCAGGAATGCGGAGCCTCAGCCGTCCCCTACGGCATTCTGCCGGACGAGCGAGAAGAGATGGCAAAGATGCTGCAGAAGATGGCCAGGGAGTGCGAAATGGTCCTGGTGAGCGGCAGCACCTCGGCCGGAGCCGGAGACATGGTCTACCAGGTTCTGGACGAGATAGGGGAGCTGATATTTCACGGAGTGAACCTGAAGCCGGGCAAGCCCACCATCTTCGGCCTGATTGATAATAAGCCCTGCCTGGGATTGCCGGGCTATCCCACCAGCGCTCTAACGGTCTTCTATGAGCTCGCGGCACCGGTCATCCGCAAGGCCCTGGGCCTGAGTCATCAGGGAAACAAAACTCGTAGGGAAGCTGGCCGGGCCGCTGCGAACGGAAGGCCGCCAGCAGATGCTGGCCGTAGGAGTTTCGGGAAAGCTGGTCTATCCCGTGGACAAGGGCAGCGGCTCCATAACCACTCTGGCACTGGCAGATGGAGTCATCGAGATTCCGGCAGGCGTCGAGTACCTGGAAAACGGCCATGATGTGGAGGTGAAGCTCTTCCGAGAGCTGCAGACGCCAAACCTGGTCGTGGCCGGTGAGAACTCAGTGATTCTCGAGAGGCTGGCCGGGAGCCTTCCCTGGCGGCTCGTGCTACTGAATACAGGCTCCTTGCGGGGTAGGGTCTATCTGGAGGACGGCGTGGCCGACCTGGCAACCATATCAGATCTGAAGCGGTTCCCGTTCCCTACGGCATGAAGGCAATAAAAGGCTATAAGAGAGAGCTGGGCTTGATCTACAGGGACGCGAGGGCAATAACCGACCCTGAGAGCCGCATCGTGGGCTGGCCCAGGGACTCGGCTATGAATGCCGCATTTGAGAGAGCTCTGTTGGACCTGGGCCGCACCAATCCCGGGCGCGTGCGCGTGGCCAAGACCCATTCCGCAGCGGCGGCAACAGTGGCCTCAGGCCGTGCTGATTTAGGTTTTGCAGAGAGAGCGGCAGCAATTGAGGCTGGCCTTGGCTTTAAATTTCTGGCAGAAGACGAGATACAATTCCTGGCCAGATCCGACGACGATCAACAACCCCTGGATAAAGTCCTTTATTGGCGCTCTTTTGCAGGAGTAATCATTCTCGCTCTTCTCTCGTAGTAGCCGAGAGGATGGCGAATTTTGCGGCAGAGTTCGTCCTCTCCGGGACAATTGCCATAGGTGGCCATGGTGGCACACGCAGGCGGACGGTATTGGGTTCCGGCGGCTCCGGCGATATGCTCAACTTGATAACGGGTCCTCTCCTGATCGAAGTCCGGGCTGGTGTTGAAGAGGGCGATCACCTCATCCGGGGACATGTTGATCTGCAAGAGAAAGCTGACCAGGGCAAAACGCGCACTATGGGCCAGGTTCACGCCTTTAGCGACCTCAGACAACATCTTCTTGATGCAGGGCGGAAAGGCACCCTCTTCCACGGCTCCCAGGTCCACCTTCTGCCTGGCTCTTAATGTCTCCAGCTGCCGGCTGAGGGGCTTTAGGTATTCCTCCAGTCTCTGGCAGATCGTCTCGTCCACGGGGGTCGGCAATCCTTTCAGGACCTTCTCCCTGATTACCTCCTCCAGGATACGCTTCAGCTCAACTTCCGTCACCGTGAGATAGCCCTCGAACAGATCCCGGTTCGTCAGCTTCCATTTTGGGCTATGCATGCGGTGGGCCGCCCGAATATACTCGGCAAAATGGATCTTCCAGGGTCCAGGGCCTCGAAGATTCAGGCCAAGATCACCTGCCAGCATTGTCAACCCTTCTTTCTCATTTTGCATCCGCTTGAAGGCCAGCTTTGCCTCCGCCAGAGCATAGCGGCGCAGCAGAATAGGATCGTTCAGGCACGAGACCATCACTCTGGCCAGGGGATAGCTGAGCAGCTCTGTGAGATGCTCGGCAACAGTATCTCCCGTGCTTTCAGGAATGGCATCGCCCATAGCTCCAGCCACCCGCTCTGCGGCACGGCTGCGCACGGTCTTAAAAGAGGATTTGGATAGAAGGCTCTCTAGGGAGTATCCCAGGCTTCGAACACGCTCTGTTGCTTCCTGCGTAAAAGGGTAGTCGGAGTCCCTCATTCCTGTTCAATGCGCGGAGCGAGGAGGTAGTTGATCTCTACCGACTGGCCAAGCTTGAAGTTCACCCGCAGTGGATAGTCGATGCCCATCTCCAGAGTGACCTCCCCTGCCTTGCTGATAGACTTGGACATGTCCTCCAGGTAGTCCAGTGAGAAAAGGCTCCTTGCCTCGCCCGGCTTCATGCTCAGTAACTCCGTGCTGGGGATCTTGAGCTTGAGGGAGTCTATATCTCCCTTGGCCTCCATATAGAATCCCTCATCGGAGACGCCCAAAATTACGTGATCGCTGACCTTTTCCGCGGCTTTTACCGCCCGTCGCAGCTCTACTCCCGGCAGAGTCACATGTGCCGGCAAATCAAGCTCGGGGATGCGCGGCTCTTTTCTAATAGCCGTAGGATCGATCAGACTTAATGTGTAGGAGAGTGACCCCACGCCAATCTTCAGTTTATGGCTCTCTTCATCCAGCTCCAGCTGAACGTTTTCGCCCTTATCGGCCATGCTCAAGACATCGCTCAGCCGAACCAGGTCTACGCCAATTTCACCTTGGTCGGCGTTGAAGTACTCGAAGGCATCATTGCCGATCTTGAGCGATACCATGGCTACGTTCGCAGGGTCTACTGCCTTCAGCTCCAAACCCTTTTCGGATATAGAGAACTTAACCTCATCCACGAGAGAAGAGACTGAATCGATTGCATCGCGCAGAGTTTCCGCATTGATTACTGCCTTGAACATTCCTTGATCCTCCTGAAAGAGGACAATTTAATATTTAATATAGTTGATGCTTAGTCGTACTCGCGCCAGGTTCTGTTGCATTTGGTGCAGCGGAAGAATCGAACCTCGCTCTCATCAGCGGAACGTAGCTGGCGTAGCCACCAGTAGGCGACATTGTTGCCGCATTCGGGACACCTGGCACTGGTGGTAGGAAGGCCGGCCGACTCCTGCTCCAACACAGGCACAACGCGATCGAGCTGCTTGGTCTTGCTGACCATGGAATCGCCTGCCATACCTCGGCATCTTCTGGCCGCATTTTCGGCAGACCATCATTCCGTCTTTGGGCATCATCATGCTCTTACATTGAGGACAAAACTCCATTACCAAAGAGTAATCACTCGTCATATTAAAGTTTGCCAGTCCCATTTGGGGGGCCGAAGAGGCAAGATATGAGCACAGCGATAAATGTGATCTGCCTGGATCGCCCAGGAATGCTGCGCGACATTGCGGGCGCGGTGGCAAAGAGAGGCGGCAACATCATCTACACCCAGCAGTTCGTAATGGAGCGAGGCTTGAATCGCGGCAAGGCTTCTGTCTACATGGAGATTGATGGCCGAGAAGAGGTTGTTCGTGAGATGGCGATGGAGCTGGAAGACCTCGATTCCATATTCGAGGTCTCCATCCACGAGCCCTTTGAGAAGATATTCGGCTCCAGGGTGATAATAATAGGCGGCGGAGCCCAGGTGGCCCAGGTCGCGGTTGGGGCGGTGAGCGAGGCCGACCGGCACAATTTGCGAGGAGAGCGGATCAGCGTGGATACCATTCCGCTGGTTGGCGAAGAAGCCATTGCCGATGCTGTCAGCGCCGTGAGCAGGCTGCCTCGCGCATCCATCCTGGTTCTGGCTGGGGCGCTCATGGGCGGGCGTATCACCGAGGAGGTTAAGAGACTTCAGGCAGAAGGGATTCCTGTCATCGCTCTGAAGATGGCCGGGTCGGTTCCCGATCAGGCCGATCTGGTGGTGACGGACCCCATCCAGGCGGGCACATTTGCTGTAATGCACGTGGCCAGCACGGCTGTCTTCGATATAACCCGGGTGAGGGGCAGGGAATTCTAGCTGTTGATGATTTCGGCCAGATTCTTGAGCTTCTCGCCAGAGAACAGCTCTTGGACGGTGTAGAACTTCTCCTCCACCTGGAGCACAGGCGCAGAAAGGGTGAATACGCCATTTATGCGCAGCTCCGTGAGCGCTTCCGGTGTGGCCATATCAAGATTCTCGAAAGAGATGCCCGCATCTACCAGCGCCGCTTTGAGCTGTTCGCATTTAGGGCAGGACTTTGTGGAATAGACTCTGTACTTCAAAGAAATACCTCTGTGCATAGCTATCAGATGTTACAAAATATCGGAGTTTATTGCAGACTATAAGCCGTTTGCGGGCGTCTTATCGCAGCGCCATGGGATATGATTTCTTGGCCCACATCGCGTATCCCTTCTCTACGGCCTTCTCGGCACATTCACTGCAACAGGAGAAGTTGGCCAGGTATTCTGCCCCTTCCATCTCATGCTCGAAGACATTATTGCAGGTGAATCCTGATACTCGCCTGAAATCATCGCCTTTGCCGAACTCATCGCATTCTGCCGGGACAGGACGCTCCACTATGACCCAATCTCTGGGCAGAAGTATGGGCAAGGTGGCCAGGTTCATGCCGCATCCGCATGGACCATAAACATCTTCCAAATCCTTATAGATAATAGCCTTACATACCTTCTCGCTCATAGTCCGATCCTCTTGCTAACGGTATTGGGGCCTCCAACCTAAATAACATTTCCCGTCCACTTTCCGGTTTTATCACTTTCACATGGTTCCATATCTCAAATGGCCTTGCTGCATGAGATGGATTTCAAAAAAAATGCGGAATAGGGTTTTATTCTTGCGCCAAAAATCTGTCATCAAGGGAATCGATGATGCTTGTCCCGATTAATAGATACCATTGCCAAAACAAAAATTATATATGGAATTACGGGATGATAACTGTCCATTCTGGCTTGTAGCTCCAGATGGGTTGAATTCTGGCTCGTCTGGCTGCAAAATCCGGATTTATGAGGTGGATTACAAATGCCGATACTTCCAGTCGCTCCGGTGAGCAGACTCATCCGCGAGGCAGGGGCTAAGAGAGTGAGTGAAGGCGCGAGGGATGCGCTGGCAGAGGTTCTCGAGAGCTATGGTTTAGAGGTAGCTCATGAGGCAGTAGGCTGGGCCAATCATGCCAAGAGGAAGACGGTCAAGGCTGAGGACATAAGGGAAGCAGTCAAAAGAGTTAAACCTCCTGTAGTCACTGAAAGGTGATCGATGGCAAAAGACGTCTCCCCAGGGTTGGACTACCGGGCTTTAGGCCTCCTATGCGGCATTGAAATTCATCAACAGCTTGACACGGCATGTAAGCTCTTCTGCGGCTGCCCCACAAAGCACCGGGAAGTCGAGGAGTCCAATTTCGAGTTTTTCCGGTATCTCCGACCTTCGAGAAGCGAGCTTGGCGAGATTGATCGCGCCGCTTTAGAAGAGGTTCTTGTATCGCGCAAATTTCATTATAAGTCCTATGACACCACCTGTCTGGTGGAAGCGGATGAGGAGCCGCCCCGGGAGATCAACTCCGAGGCTCTGGAGATTTCCCTCATCATCGCGCGGCTGCTCAACATTCTGGTCGTGGATGAGGTGCAGACCATGCGCAAGATGGTCATAGACGGCTCCAATACCTCCGGCTTCCAGCGCACCGCCTACATCGGATCAGAAGGCAAGATTGAAACAGAGCGAGGGTCGGTCGGCATTGGAGTCCTATGCCTGGAGGAGGAGGCGGCGCGCATCATTGAGGACCGCGGAGACAGCGTGGTCTACTCTCTCGACCGGTTGGGCATTCCGCTGGTGGAAATTGGCACCGCACCGGACATCGTCTCCCCGGCGCACGCTCGCGAGGTCGCTTCGTATCCTGGGAATGATTCTCCGCTCCACCGGCCGCGTCAAGAGGGGGCTTGGCACCATCCGCCAGGACGTGAATGTCTCCATCAAAGGCGGAGCGCGGGTAGAGGTGAAGGGCGTACAGGCCCTGAATCTCGTCGACAAGGTAGTGGAGTTTGAGGCACTGCGTCAGGTCAGGCTTCTGGAAATTAGAGGCAGAGCTCGGGAGTCGCGAGGCTGCAGTTTGTGATGCCTTGTGGGATGTAACAGAGCTCTTCGCCGAGACGGGCTCGAAGGTCATATCAAAGTCGCTCAAGAGCGGCGGTGTTGTCCTGGCATGCCGCCTGCAAGGCTTTGCTGGCTTAGTGGGGCGAGAGATTCAGCCCGGCCGACGCCTGGGCTCGGAGATGTCCGACCGAGCCAAACGGGCAGGAGTAGGCGGGATCTTTCATACTGATGAGCTGCCTGCTTACGGGGTGACCGAAAGTGAGGTTGAAGCTGTGCGTGGCCTCCTTGGTGCAGCAGACGCAGATGCGGTTGTCATGGTTACAAGCAGCAGGGACCGGGCAGAGAAGGCTCTGCAGGCCGTACAGGTTCGCGCCCGTGAGGCACTGGCTGCGGTGCCGGAAGAGACGCGCAGAGCGCTTCCTAACGGTTGCTCTGAGTATATGCGGCCGCTGCCCGGTTCTGCCAGAATGTATCCGGAGACGGATGTGCCATCGGTCGTAATCACTGAGGAGATGCTGGATCGGCTCCATCTTCCCGAGCTCTTCCTGGCTCGCTCGAATCGTTTCGGACGCGAGTATGGCTTGAATGCCGAGCAGGCTCGTGTTATGGCCGCTTCTCCCAATTATCAGCTCTTTGAGGAGATCGTGGTGAAGTTTCAGGTTCCGTCCTCCATGGTGGTTCGGGCACTGGAGACAATACCAATTGAGCTGACACGTGAGGGTGTGCCTGTCTCCAACCTGACGGACCAGCACTATAAGGACTGCTTCGGCCTTGTAGCGGCAGGCCAGGTTGCCAAGGAGGGACTGGTGGATCTGCTTCGCTCTCTGGCGGAACATCCCGATTGGGATGCCTCTGAGGCGGCGAAGGCAGCGGGCCTGGCCGGAGTAAATGAAGCGGATGTGGAGAAGGCTGTGCAGGCAATTGTCGCCAGCAAGGCCGATCTGGTGCGCTCCAAGGGCGAGAGGGCAGCGGCTCCTCTGATGGGCCTGGTGATGCGGGAGCTGAGAGGCAAAGCAGATGGTGCTATAGTGAGCGCCATATTGAAGAAGGAAATACAAAATATACTAAACGAGTGAGCCCCGAAAAAACTAAGAAACCTGATATGCTCCTCTGGGAGGAGACGCTATTCAAGGACAGGGATCGTTTCGAGTTAGATCACCTGCCGGAGCACTTCCTCCACCGGGAAGCGCAGATGAACAGCCTCAAGTTCTGCATCCGCCCGGCATTGCAGGGCGGCCGGCCGGTCAATGCTCTATGCCTGGGCCCTCCTGGCACGGGGAAGACCACGGCGATTCTCAAGCTCTTTGAGGAGATCGAGGCCCATTCATCCCAGATCGTCCCGGTGCATGTCAACTGCCAGATGAACTCCACAAGATATGCGGTCTTCTACCAGCTCTACAAAAAGATCTTCCAGCATGCGCCTCCGTCCAGCGGGATCTCCTTCAAGCGCGTCTTCGAGAAGGTGGCCCAGCACTCAGCGGATGAAAACAAGGTGCTTGTGGTGGCCCTGGATGATATAAATTATCTCTTCCCTGAAAAGGAAGTAGATCACGTTTTATACTCCCTGCTGCGGGCGCATGAGACCTGCCCCGGCGCCAGAATGGGTGTCATCGGCGTCATGAGCGAGCTTACCTTGAACTATGTTTTCGACCCCCGGGTCGTCTCCGTCTTTCAGGCGGAAGATGTGGTCTTTCCTCTCTACACGCGCAACGAGATACGCGACATTCTGGGACACCGGGTGCAGATGGGCTTCTATCCCGGTGTGATGGCAGACGAGATCCTGGAAGCTGTGGTGGACTACACCGAGAAGTCCGGGGATCTGCGGGTGGGAATCGACCTGCTCAAAAGGTCGGGCCTGACTGCAGAGAAGCGTGCCTCCAAGAGCATCTCGTCAGAGGATGTGGCAAGCTCTTATGATCGTTCCCGGCTGGTTCATCTCACCTATGCCCTGAAATCCCTTAAAGAGGATGAACAAAAGGTGCTGAGAATGGCGGTTAGCCAGGAGAGCTGGCGCGCAGGCGAGCTCTTTCGTCTCTTCCATGAGGAGACGGGAGCTGGATACACCCGTTTCCATGAGATCCTCAATAAGCTGGATGCTATCCGGCTAATTAATGCCGACTTTACCGGAGCGGGAGAGCGTGGTCGGAGCCGTGTCATCACCGTGCGCTATGAGCCCGAAGAGATCCTGAGCCGGTTAGGCCCATGATTATTTTAAAAAGTCGTCTCTATAAAATGTATACTCTGGTAAATTCTCTATATAGATAATATAGACAAGGGCTTTAACTGCGGATGTGATTTCACATGCCGTATGGATCGGCCACGAATAAAGATGCCTCGTAAGTATAGCGAGCTATTCGTTGAGGCACTTCTATTCGTATCTGCTATCACCTCCCTCCTCATTATAGTTCTCATCTTCTACTTCCTCATTAATGAAAGTCTTCCCGCTTTTTCCGAACTCGGCCTCGGCTCTCTGCTTCTTGGAACAAAATGGCATCCTGCAGGAGAAATCTATGGCTTGTTGCCACTTATCGCCGCATCGCTTATTATCACACTTCTCGCGCTCTTCATCAATATCGCCATCGGTTTTCCTCTGGCCATCTATCTGGCAGAACTGGCAGGTCCCAGGAGCAAGGCCTTGCTTAAACCGGCCATAGAGCTTCTGGCCGGAGTGCCATCCATCGTCTACGGTTTCCTGGGAGTGATAATTCTCGTATCCTACCTGCAGGATAGCTTTGACATGCTCACAGGGAGATCTATTCTTGCCGGGGCCATACTGCTCGGCATTATGTTCATTCCATATCTGACTACCATCTGCGAGGATTCTCTGAGGGCCGTGCCAAGCGAATTCAAAGAAGGTTCCCTGGCACTGGGAGCCAATCGATGGCAAACACTCAGAAACGTGACGATACCGGCAGCATCGTCGGGAATTACCGCGGCCGTTCTGCTCAACATTGGGAGCATAATCGGCGAGACCATGGCTGTGCTTCTTGTAGTGGGCAATGTGGCCAGACTGCCTTCTCCTATCTACAATATCTTTGGTCAGGGCGCTACATTCACCTCGGTCATCGCTGGTGAAATGGGTGAGGTGGCCAGGGGTTCAATGCATTATCACGTTCTATTTGCGGTAGGTTTTGTTCTTCTGATCGTCGTTTCAGTTCTCAGTCTGGTTGCAGATTATGCCCGGGCTCGCATAAAAAAGAAATTTGGAGGATATTGAATATGAGGATAAGCCCCCTTATTGCGGCATCATTTGCACTATCAGCATTTCTATTCGTATCTTCGATTACGGGCCTCATCCTGCAGCCTGACCTGGAGAGGCTGACGCCGATTTGGGATGCCTGCCTTATCATCTGCCCTCTCTTGATTCTCGTATCCTATTTGATAACAAATGCCGTTTCCAGAAAGACGGCTCCTTTTCTGTTCCTGGATATTCTCATTTGTGCCGGGATTTTCTTCCAGTCATATTCAGGCGTCCTTCAACCCGGTTTTGTCATTCATAGACCGTTCGGAGTGGGTGCCTCATTCGATTATGCCTTCATTTTTCCTCTGCTCGTCTTTTTTGCCAGCTTGCTTTGCATAAAGGATGCCCTCAATATCGTCTACGGCTACAGTGCCCGGGGAAGGGAGGCCTTGATATTTCTGGCCATAAAGCTCTCGGCAGTCTTATCGATTCTGCTCCTGGGTGGAATTCTCTTTATCATAATCTACAAAGGAATTTGGGTCATAAACTGGGAGTTCTTGACGACCCCTCACAGGAGACTGGGTCAGGCTGGCGGGATCAGCACGGCCATATTGGGGTCGCTCTGGATGGTTCTCGGGGCCATGATAGTCTCTTCACCCCTGGGCATTGGGGCAGCTATCTACCTGCATGAGTACTCCAAGAGCCAGAGGCTCAATCGTTTGATCACCATCGCCGTGAGCTGTTTGAATGGCGTTCCTTCTGTAGTCTTCGGCCTCTTCGGCCTGGCCTTTTTGGTGACGGTTTTCGGAGTATCTCTCTTATCCGGGTCCATAATTTTGGGTCTGATAAATATACCCACCATAATTCTGACCAGCCAGGAAGCCCTCAGAAGCGTTCCCAACTCCTTGCGAGAAGGCAGCATGGCCCTGGGGGCGACGAAGTGGCAGACGATAAGAAAGGTTGTTATTCCTTCAGCCATGCCAGGCATCCTCACAGGCGTAATCATCGGTGTGGCCAAGGCCTCAGGAGAGACGGCCCCCATCATGTGGACGGCCGTAACTTTCACAGCCACCCCTGTTCAGATGATCTATGGCGTTATACCTGATCTGTTTCAGCCGGTGAACAACCTGGATTATCATCTTTTGAACCTGATCTACTTCCTGGGAGCATGGGATGTCGAGTCCAGGGCCTGGGGCACCGCCCTGGTGCTGATCTCCCTGGTGCTGGGGACGAATATGCTGGCCATAGTGGTGCGAAATTACTACCGCAAAAGAATCTCCTGGTAGGATGGCGGAAAATGAGTTTTCAGTTCTGGAATTACTGATTCAGGCGGAAAAGAATTCTTGAATCAAAAGAGTTTGGTGCTCGTTTTCCATGTAAATCGAGATCGTGAGGCCGAAGCCATTCGATTTTCATTGCCACGTATGAGCCCCCGTCCTGAGGCTCATGGGCGTTTCAGCTATGCGAGGAACAAATCTGTGTTTCTAGACCACTTGATGGAAGCGATTCGCAGGGGACGTAATCGTCATCCTTCCATCCTCGCAGCAAAGCCATCCATCACCCGGGCGAGTAGATCATGAATTCCTGGCACCTCATCCTTTCTGAGATCTGACGGCATCAGTGGTAGGGCGAACATCACGGCAACATCAAGCTTCATTGCAGTCATTGGACTGCGATGATCGCCTGCTCTCATGATTTCATCTCGAACGGCTGCAATGCTGCAACGGATTGCCTTCAGCTCTTTTTCGCTTTGCTCTAACGTCTTGTCAATGCACTTCATCTCCCAGGCGCTTAAGACTGCAGAGCCTAAATTGGCCTTAAGGTCATCAGGGATAGTGACCGCTTTCAGGAGGTCTAGAATAAATCCGAGTTTGAGTGATCTGACTTCTCCTGCCCTTGCCACCAGACCGCTTCTCTCCATGATTGCTTCATAGTATTCCAGAAGTCCAAGTAGATTCTCAGTGTATCGAGAATCCTCACAGCCAACCGCGTTAATCATTTTTCTCCTCTCGCAAGCGAAATTGAAAAGATAATTTGCCACGCCGATCTGTTTTCACTTAATGTAGAATGCAAAATTGGTGCTCGAATCATTCCCGTTCCCGAGATGAATTATTTGAGAATCGAACCCATTTGAGGAACATCCAAGACCCTCTAACGACAGCATATCCCACTGATTCATTCGAATGGCTTGGGATGATCCATCATCATTGCCCATCTCACAGGATAAAGCGCCCGACACTAATAATTGGAATTGAATTAGACCGTTATATGCTTTGTCTCATTAGACTATATGGATGTATATTTGGTATATAATCTATATGTTTTCTCGCGCGGGGAAAACAACACGCCAACTCTCAAATATTCATATTATTGACCGAGGGCCATGATTTCAGGTTTAGTTTGGCCTGAGACTGAGATAAAGTTCAATCAGCATCAGAGGCTCTATCAATTTCATATCCATCTTTCAGCAGGAATTCGCTATTTCCGGGAAAGAAATGAGACAATAATAATCTACATTATATGAAATATTATATAAATATAAGATAGATATAATATATATATTTTATTTAGATTAGCTTTTTGATACAATTTCCCCCACCGACTCGCGGACATCTTCAATGAAGATATCATGGGTTCTACAACAGCCTAGCCTCCCGTCGTGAGTACCGTTGCCGGCGGCCATGCAGCGATCAAGACGGCCCTTAATGGTAGCGACAAGGCCCTATAGGATATCTCGTATTAAGTCAATGTGAGAGGGGTCAATAGGTGCGATCACCATTGATGGCATCAAGCCTGCAGCCCCGACCATTGAAGACGGAAGCTATGAAGCTACATCGCGAGCTATACATCCACACGCCTTTGGCGATGCCTTGGGCCCAGGCCTTTATGGATTTCATGGTCGGACCTTACTTAAATGCTAGAAGGTTGCTGAAGAGTACGGGTTCATACAAACCCCAAGATAGAATAGACTTGAAATATTTTATCTTCATCAACAAATCGTCTAATTCGACGCTAAATATCTCCTTCCTTCTGACGGGTCTGGAGGTCCAGAAAGAAATAGGCTTCTTCGGTGAGATAGAAACCATATAAGGGGACTGGTTTGCACGGAGGAAAGCCCTTTGGAAAGTGCGTTGTTCCTGAGGGATTGTCTCGGTTCATATCATTCTATATATTATTGACACTATGCATGGACCTATGCCTTCTCTTTTTCCGCCACATTATATATTTCGGGAATTACGCTTTGTATGTTCTTAAAATCCTTGAGCAGCTTAGCTCCTTTTGGAGTAGTAGTAAATATGACGGAGGAATTTCTTGCGGTCATGATCTCCAGGAGTTCATTTTTTATAAGAAGATCGATATATGGAATTACTGTTCTAAAGTTCAGGTTCGATTGATAAACGATCCTGGTCTTGCTCGCACCTTCGGTGCAGACGTCCAATATTTGAGAGATTATGGCATCTTTACTTCTCTTCATATACTCCCCCACAATATAACTCGATTCTCACGTGAATTCACTCTGCCCTAAAAAGGATTTGTTTCTCCAACGAGCAGTATTGCTCTGGCATCAATAATTACATATAAATCTGTCGCATTGCCTTGATAGGCTATTTATAAGTTAGCGTTGCATAATATGTGCAAAATTTTTCCCTGATCGCTCAGATAATTCATAAATTTGATCGATCCTGCTGGTTAGATAGGCCCTCGATTCTTGTTTCGAATAGTGCGACCTACCTACTTACTTGGCTTCTCTAAGACCAGTTCCTCAGTTAACAATTATAGATAAGAATTCGCGATTCCAATCTCGTATCCGCTTAGTATGATATTTGAGTTCTTTAACACATTGATAGATATGTCCTGAATCTAGGAGATAATCATATAGCTGCTCTTTATTATATGATGCTGCGAATTATGTTATTGATATCTAACAGAAGCTACCTTTATTGGCAAAAACAGCAGAAACTCTAGCCCGCAAATTCAATCGAGCATGATGACAATTTTAAATACCCGCAGCAAGAATAATGTATCACCTCATATGAGAATGTGCTCAAATCTCCTAAGCGTTTTCTGCATAATTCTCTCAACTATATTTTCTCGATTACTATTTTTATGATCTGATGATATTCGGCAAGAATTCAGCTCCCAAACAACTATTTTGCTTATTAAAATATATTTTATAAGATTGTAATTAGGACCTTTGAATCTGAGTCATATATATAGCAATAAAGGTTGATATACATAGTGAGACAAATTCAAGTTATCAAAGTGATGTACTAAAGGTATGGAAGCTTTTTAAGAGTTGCAAGAAGGAATTAGATATGGGCGTGGCAAAGTATCGGCCTGCAATCAAGATCGTCCTCAAGCTTCTTGAGTGCATATCCAAGAGCCAATCAAACGGGCGTGCCTTGAAGACCCATATAATCCAGTGCGCCAATCTGAAGACAACATCCGCCGAAAAATACATTCAAATGCTCAAAGACGCCGGATATGTCGAAGAGAGGAGAGTGGCGTGGGGGGCACGAGAAGTGATAGAGTATGAGCTTACACCCTTGGGCAAAGCCAGGTATGAATGGTTCAAGACTATCAATGATGAGCTCTTTATAATGAACGAATGGGTAAATGAGTGAGAAGAATGGAACATAATGCCTCAATAGATGCTGGATATGATGTGGTTGAGCGAATAGAGCAGCAAAAAAAGCGGCTTACCCGGAACCTGATAGCCCTCTCTATTTCAGCATTGCTAGGATTGGTGGTCAATACATTTGTCTTCATGATATTATCGCACCAAAAAGGAGCATTGAATAATACTACTAATTATATTAATTGTGGTAGTATTTTTGATATGCATGGTTCTTTTGGGTTTGGCAATAAGGAACTTCATTTCACTAAAAAAAATTAAACAAAGGCTTAATCATTTTGGCGAATTGGAAGAAACTATCTATGATGAGGTTCTGAAGCTACCATCCTAGATTAGGTCATAATAGGGTCTGTTAGGTCCTTGATACCCCTGTAACACGTTTATATACGCGAACTGCATGATCAGGAGCACATATTTTTCCTGATTGTGATGGTATCCATGGGTGTTGGATCTTGTCTCGCATAAGTCACGGGAAAAATCGTTATAGCCAAATAATTTCGAAACAATTCTGTCATCGCTCACAGCATTACCGCGCAGTATCATGCCATCCTGTGGACGTTCAAAATCGTACGGCTATAACAAGCATTCCCAATCAGCCATAAAAGCTGGCGTTTAGGTTATACAATATATTTGGGGAAGATAGATCCATAAGGAGGCAGCATATGGAGGCAAGTGCGATCCTATTAGATCTACCTCTATTTTATCTAAAGGCAGCCCATCATTTAAATGCTTTACGGATAAACAACACGCCTAATTGTCACGTACCAATAGTACTGGAAAATGATAGGCGCACCCACCTATATGCCTTTTAAGCCGCACATCAAATTTGAGAAAATTGCGTAATGGGGATTAATAACATTTGTATATCTTCAGATAAGTTCATGCGTGGTCTCTGGAGTGTTACCGTATTTACTTTTTATGGATGGATCGCAGCTAACCTGTCCTGCAATGACTGCTCCTGGTGGACATGAGCGTTTTCTTTTGGAAACTGATATGCAGGTTAATGCGTCTCTGTGAAAGTTCTGACAATCTTCGTCAACTCACGATATTAAGTTTCATTAAGGCTTTTGACGTATATTATTCTTATTGTTGTCCATAACAAAAGGTTCTAATACGGCCCACAGCTATCTATTATTGATAAATGGGCCAACGAAATCTATTTATAAGATATCGACATTTAACGAAACTAGGGTGTAATCTGATCGATAAAAGCGAAAAAAGCTCTGATAATTGAATGCACTTGTTGACTAGATCAGATCTACACCCGATTTAAGGAGGATCGATAAATGAAAATATGTACATTAGCTCTAGCGTTAGCTCTATTCTTGTGTAGCTTAGTGACACCTGTCCTGAGTATATCGGTGAGCTTAGGTGGTGGAGATGGGGTGAATTCTATCTCCTCGTCTACTAACTATAATCTGGACGACTCAACTCGGCTTCAGGAACAAACCGCACTGAGTGGAAGCGGAATAGTCCAGTCAAGAGCAGCTTCTGGCTCTGGCAACAATCTAATTGGCCAGTCGGTCAGTGGGAATGGATACCGCGTCAAAAATATTATTGACAGCTCCGGTTCATTTAGTACTTCCTCTTCAACTGCTGCATCAGGCGATAGTATCGGCTTGAGCCAAAGCTTGGTGGGAAGCGGAGACCTGAGCGCTTCTCTTGGTGGGAATACCGCATCAGGTTCCTCCAGCCAGATGACAGAGGTCAACAACGGTGCATTATCCACTTCGCAGAGTCTTGCTGCTGCTGATGGTATTTACGCTGGCCAGAATACTCAATTGAGCGGAGAATCAGGCGGTATCGGTTCCAGCTCATCATCCGCGAAGAATGATGTAAACGTAGCTGGAGGCTTCTCTGGACAGGGTAACCTGGTGGCAGATCTCTCCGCAGTGGCGAGCGACAGCTCCTCTGTGGGCGGTGATGCATCTTTCATGGGATTTTCTGTCCTGGACGATGAAAAAATGAATAAGTTAACCTCTGACGGCTTAGCATTTTCTGTGGACGGTCTTTATGCGCAACCTAGTGGTGATATTGGGACATTCGGTCTGAGCGCAATCAACCTTAATAAAGGTGAGATCGGCAGCGATACCTCTATGTTGCAAACAGGGCCAGCAGTAACGTCTACTGGCGGCAATGCCAACGCCTATGTACTTATGGGCCGAAAATGGACTCAGACAGATCCTCAGATTAAAATGTCCCTGACCAACGATGCCAACCTAGCAAAAACCGGCATGAGTACCACGTCAGCTCTGGCTGCAGTATCCGCAGCTGCAAATACCTGGGACGCTGCTACCAACCAGAATCTGTTTTCAGATTCAGGAGCAAGCCTGACAACGGCCGTTGCCAACCACTATGACCACATTAACGCTATGTCTTTCACCCCATTCGCGGCCGGAAATACTGCGCTCGCGTCAACCGGTGTCTGGTATAAGACTCAGGGAGTAACCGCGGGGCAGATGTATCCAATTGTCGAGTCTGATATTATCTTCAACTCAAATGACAAATGGACTACAACAGGGGAGAGCGGAAAGCTCGATTTCCAGAGCGTGGCATTGCATGAGATGGGTCACACCATCGGTCTGGGCGACCTTTACAATAAGGCGCAATTCGCCACGGATACCATACAGGTGATGCACTACTATACCGGCGTCAAGAGGACTCTCGGAAATGGAGACGCTACAGGAGTTTGGAAGCTGTACGGCTAACCGACAAGCCGTGCGATTTATTTTTTTAAAAATTACTTCTGCCATATTTCAGCAAATAATTATATATTAAACTTAATTCTATTTGTATCATGCCGATCTGACTCTGAACTATTCGACAGTATGTAATGGTCCGGCAAAAGCTATATGTAATGAGACGATCGTATATTCATATTGGAGGGAAGAATAATATATTAATGAAAATTATTTATTTCTTCATAATTATGGCTGCAGTCTTAGCCCAGGCGGATGGAAAAGTGGGTTATGATATTTATGCGACGGTAAATGATAGCAACGCAAGCTCATCTTTCGGATGGAGTCACCATACGACAGTATTATCATATAATTTAGAGGGTAGTATTAAGGGAGACGGAAATTCCTCACAGTATATTAAAATAAACGGATTTGATAATATCAATTTGAAAGAAAATACTCATACAAAAAGCGGTAGATTTAAGGAAGATAAACGTTTATCGATTGCAAGCCAGGTGAATTGGGTCTATATCGATGAGGATGTAACAGACAACCCGGAAGCATACCGAGTTGAGATAAATGAGAGCATGCCATCCAGTTTGCTGAACGTCGAACAGATTACTTACCGGGGAGAAGGGATATCCAAGCGAAATTCATACACAAATAATAAAGATGAAATAGCAACAGAATATCAAGCAAAAAAGTTCTCGGAAAATTCGGCCTTCTTGGGAGTATATCGAAATGCCTTCATCGCGGCAGATGTAACTCCTGCCAGAGTCGAAAAATTTTTGGGAGAAAATTATAGCACGGTATTCCAGGTGAGTTCAGACTCGGATTTATATTCTGGGTTTAAGTTCAAATCATCTGATAATTTAATCGATGAAAGTTATGTTGGCTCATTCAAATTAAATGCAAAAGTTTCTCGAGTTCATAGTTTTGAATGGTCTCCAGCAGAAGATGATTGGCTGGGTTGTTGTCCGACGGGATATGAGGGCCTTGATTATTCATTACAAGCGGCGAGATTATGTTTATGTCGCTCTGCTTTAATTGATTTCAATCAAGGCATAAAGTGAATGGAGGATCTGCAAATGAGAATAAATCTATTAGTAGTTTTGGCGCTGACCTTGGTAGCTGCCATCTGTATATCGAATGTGACCGCCACAATAAGCACAGATAAGAGTTTGCCTGCAAAAGACGCAAGCTCTCCCATCTTGAGGACGATGCAGGCAGGCAATACGACCAATGAAACAGTTGCACGACTATTAGTATTGCGGAATTGGAATAATTTTGTCGAGAACTTCGACCAGCAGAGCAAAATCAATAATGACACTGCGCGTGGCAATATCTCTTATGGCCAGGCAATGATTCTGAGCACCTCGCTCTTGGTGCTGAATTCCCAAGCGCTGGCAGAGGGAGAGAGAATAGTTCCCGGAGAGAAGTACTCAGATTTCCATCAATACACCCTCAGCGCAATGAGATATTTCAACGCATATCTATACAATATCGCAAAGTTATTTGAAACACGGCAGGGAATATACGCCAGAAATGCAAGAGATGCATTTAATGCCAGCCTGGACAATTATACAAAAGGAAAGGATGAAGCAAATTTCCTATTCTGAATGCATAATCCTGTCCTTGTTAGATAGATTGCGGGTGAGCGGTTCCTAGCCCTCATCCCCTCAACCTTTTTGGATCTTTTCTTGAATGCCAAAAGCAAAATCAGGCATAGCGTTAGCTGTCAAAAAATCAGAAAATGCGGGATGATTTAGAGCAAAAAAGGATGCACCAAGACCGAATAGGTATGTATTGAAATTATGGATAAAGTTATTCGGGGTTGTGAGTGCTCAGGTTGTCCATTACCAAGGCGATAGGGCTATCTTTTCTGCATTTTGTATCGATCCGCAATCTCTTCCATAAAACAAGCCCGGTCCAACCTGGTTTTTTTTTGGTGATTTTTACCGTTCTCTTCCTATCAAGGGCTCACAGGCAAGGAAAATGATGTTGCTAAATTTTCCCTACGTCTTTCTCCATAACTACCGCCTCCTTCTCCAGGAGATTCACTTCTCGCTCGAACCGCTTGAAGAGGAAGACCTTGGCGAAGTCTGTCAAAACGAAGGAAACCATGGCGTAAACCCATACGAATAATGCAAGCCTCCAGCCAATAGGAGGTATGAGCAGGCCGAAGACTGCGATAATTGTCGCCACGGTCTGAGTGCCCAAAACCGCGGCCAGCAATATATTGCTCGGCCTGTAGGACCAGAAATGGCCTTTTGCCCTGGTAATAAATATGAGAAAATGCCCGGCGACAGAGAGCTTGAGGTACATCATTGATTGGAGCACATCCAGGGAGAGGTGCAGTATGGATATGCCAATGGAAAGAAATAAGAATGAGGATACAGTGCCTACCAGGCCCAGAAATGTGGCCATGCCCAGCACCGATGTCATATCCCAATGGCTCGGCTTCTGCGCATACTCTGCTCGGTCATATGCTATGGACATAATGGCAAAATCATTAAGTAAAGCCAGCAATACGATCATTATAGCAGTCACCGGATAAAAATTGAAGATGACTATTGATAGAGTGATGAAGAGCAGTACTCTGATGGTCTCGGATATGCGATAAATGGCATAGCTGTTCATGCGCTGGAATATCTTGCGGCTCTCTTTGATGGCGTCGATGATGACGGAGAGCCCCGGTCTGGTTAGAACTATTGCGGCCGCTGACTTGGCGGCATCTGTTGCACCCGAGACGGCAATTCCGGCGTCGGCTTTCTTCAAGGCAGGGGCATCGTTTACCCCGTCACCAGTCATGCCGACGATATGTCCTCTAGCTTGAAGCAGCTCTACTATCTTGAATTTGTGTTCAGGAAATACTTGGGCAAAGCCGTCTGCCTTTTCGATGATATCCGTGGCCTCTTCGTCAGGTTTGTCGATGAAGTCCGATGCGGGCCTGATATTGGTTCCCAGACCCACCATACGGGCGATCTCTTTGGCTATGGCTACGTGGTCGCCGGTGACCATTTTTATGCGGACACCCAATGACTGAGCGGTCTTGATGGTCTCAGCGGAGTCTTCTCTGGGCGGGTCTTGAAGGGCAATAAGTCCTACATAGCGCCAGGCTCCTTTGGAGTCCGTGCTGGCAACGCCCAGAGCCCGGTAGCCCTTGGAAGCAAAGGCATCTACGCTTTGGTCAACCAAGGCTCGCGGGGTGCTAGTTGCCGCCAATGAGAATATGGCCTGAGGCGCACCTTTGGCGGTCTTGAAGCTTCCCTGAGGGCCCTCTATTTCGGCTTCGGTCCTCTTGGAAACGGGATCGAAGGGTTTGAACTCGCCCAATTTGTAACTGCCCGGTTCAACCTGCACTTCTTTGCTCTTCTTTATGATGGCGATATCTATGAGATCTCCATCCTCCTCTCGGGAGGCTAAGGTGCCAAAAAGCAGTACATCCTTCTCGGTGAAGCCCTCGAATGGCACAACTTCTGCCACCGTAATGGCATTCTGAGTTATGGTGCCGGTCTTATCTGTGCAGAGGACATCCACCCCGGCCATCTCCTCGATGGCTGCCAGCCTGCTCACTATGGCCTCCTTCTTGGCGAGTGCCATCGCGCCAACTGCCATGGTCACAGACAGAACGGCAGGAAGGGCGGCGGGTATGGCGGCTACTACTAGCACCAGGGCGAACTGCAAAGTCTGCAGGAGGCTTTCATGCCTCAGAGTGGCTACGATGAATACCAGGGTCACCATGACTAAGGCCAGAATGATCAGATAGTCTCCAATCTTGACTACAGCCTTCTGAAAGTGGCTCTGGGTCTTGGCCAATTCGACTAGCTTAGCAGTGCGGCCGAAGTAGGTATTCATCCCCGTAGCAAAGACAAGGGCCGTCATCTCTCCCTGACGAACTATTGATCCGGAGAAAGCAACCTCAGAGACCTTTTTATCCACAGGCAGCGATTCACCCGTCAAGGCGGATTCGTCTACCTGGAGGTAATCGCCTTCGATGAGCTTGATATCTGCGGGAACGATCTCACCCAAACGGATTCTGACCGATCACCAGGAACGAGCTCTCGGGAGGGAAGCCTTTCCATTGCCCATCTCTCAGGACCCTGGCCGTAGGTGCAAGCCTCGCCTTCAAAAGCTCGATGGCATTGTCGGCTTTATGCTCCTGCCAGAAGCCAACCACGCCGTTCATGAGAAGAAGCAAGAAGATGATGGCAAAGTCGTCCCAGCGGCTAAGCATTGCGGAAAGAATGGCTGCCGCCTCAATCATCCAGGGAATGGTCCCCCAGAAATAGCCCAGAAATTTTACAAGTGGATTGATTTTTTTCTCCGAAATTTCATTAGGGCCGTATTGCTGGAGTCTTGCTTCAGCTTCTGACGTAGATAGACCGCTTTCATTCGATGAGAGATTATTCATTAAATCGGCTACAGATGCTTTCCTAGCTTCATCGGCACCGATGATAGAATCTATACCCAAACCCCACCACCAACATGCAGTATCATTTTCAAAGTTATATTGAACACTTTTGGTAGTCTGTATCAAGCAGCAATAGGCAATAGAATTAGTGAATTTTCCGACAGCAATAGCAATAAGTAGTTTCTAATCATATAGAAGATCAAAAGTCAGAGGATGACAAAATGATAGAGAAATTAGCTGATAGTTCGGGAAATGTGATAGGATTTAAATGCATTGGAAACATTACGGCCTCAGACTACAAAAAAATGGTGCCGGAAGTCAAAGCCTTGGTGGAAAAGGAAGGTAACATTCGTTTGTTGTTTGACCTGAGCGAATTTAAATGGGAGAAAATGGAGGCATGGCTACAAGATCTGAAATTTGGCTCAGAATTTCGTCATGAGATCCAAAAAATAGCCATAGTCGGCGATAAGACCTGGGAGAAGTGGATAACGCATCTGGCCAAACCCTTCTATGCCCGTGACGCCAAATTTTTCCATACTGCCGAGATCAACAAGGCTTGGGCTTGGCTTCGAGAGTGATTCATAAAGTCAAAAAGGAATAAGATAATATTTCTTTTTTAAATAATACAAAATTAGCAGTTTCAGTGCGAGATTAGGACGAAAGATGGTTTTCCTCCTTAGAATGATATCGACGAGATATCAACTAGAATTGTCAACAAGAGGTGGACATGTTGAAGGGATTTTCTGACGATG
>CAWCSK010000016.1:0-75160 GCA_963798205.1 uncultured Methanosarcinales archaeon | reverse complement strand
TGGCTCAAATGTCCTCGCATCCATGGAGATCTTGTTCTGGCAATAACTGCAGATAGTCTCCAGACATTTTCCCTTTTCCAGGGCAGAGTCGACCTCCTCCTGCGGCGTGAGATACTGGGTCATCTCCTCTCCGCACTTGGGGCAGGTTACCTTCAGCCACTCCAGCCGGCTCAGGTCTCGAATGGTCTTGATCAAGAGGCCGATGGCGTCCCTGTAGTTCTCCTCCTTGAAGGCCATTGGCTTCAGATGCTCGATCAGAAAAGGCAGCCTTGCGCCATCTTCCAGCATAGGGATGATCAGCAAGTCCAGGCCCCGGGCCAGGCCGATCTCCTGGCTCACCTCTGGGGACCGACAGCCCTCACGGGTCAGGAGAGCAACCATTGCCTCCGAGTTTCGTATGCCAAAAGATACCCTCCCGGCAAGAGAGATAGCTGGAGACAAATTGTAGATTGCAGCGTAGCTCTCGAGACCCACCCGCCATAAAGCTCGGGATAGCTGCAACGCCTTATCCTCATCTTCCGGCGCGTGAGAGATGTAGACTCGAGAGATCATCGCTCTTGCAAGGTTTGCCTTCCTTCAAAAAGCTGACTCTGCCGGTCTGCCCATCCGCCCAATGACCTTCAGCCCTGCCCAAACGCGGATCGATCCCCAGATCTTCTGCCGGCCCGATTGAGCTTTGCCCGAAGGCCTCCAGGAAGATGTTCCAGATCGCCCAGAGTATGGACAGGGTGGCCATGAAGAATAATATATCCAGCGAATCCTGGGAGATATGCAAGGATAGGAGATTTGCCAGATCGTAGAAGATGTAAAGGATGAAAGTAAGCGCGATGCACCAGCCGTACATTTTCTTCTTGCCTATGACCAGCATTATGCCAAGAGCCACCACTACAAATTCCAGCAAGATGGAAATCGTCTGCAAAGCGTTCATCTTCTCTAACTCCCATTCTTTTTAAACAATGATAATAATTAAAATAAGTTAGATATAAACTTTTGCTAGGGCATTGGCGAAATCGGAGTATAATCGGCCTATTTTCTGGAAATATAGCCATGAGACTTAAGTAAATTTATGACTTCATCTCGATCCAGATCACGCCAATTTTGATAAGCATCAGCGACTGCAAAGCTGTATCCGGTTCGCACATTAGGGCATACGATCAGGTCCACATCAGGAGCAAGCAGCTCGATTGTGCTGGCAGAAGCAGTGGGAACGGCCGCTACTATCTGGGAGGGGCCTCGCCTCTGCACCATTCGAGCAGCAGTCATCATGGTGTAGCCGGAGGCCAGCCCGTCGTCCACTATTATAACAGTCCTTCCGCGAACATCTGGCCAGGGACGGTCCTCTCGAAAGATGCGGTTCCTCGCCCGCAGCTCTTCATGCACCGGCTCTGCCAGCTCGTCGATCTCCGTTGGAGTGAGGCGCAGCATTCTGACCATAGGATCATTCAGCACCATGTCGCCCTCCAGGCTGACGGCCCCAAAGCCGGACTCCGTGTTCCCCGGAACCGGGATCTTCCTTATGATCAGAAGATCGAAGGGAAGCCCGAGCCGCGATGATACGGCCAGGCCCACGGGCACTCCTCCCGAGGGTATGGCCAGGACAAAAGCATCCGTTCCGCGAAACTGCTCCAGGGCTCCGGCCAGGCAAACTCCAGCATCATCTCGATCCCGATATACTCCCACCTTATTGTGTAGTCTCTGGTCTTCAATCACTCTTGCAGCCACCAAAATCACCCAGGCATCTCGTAGTCTGCATAATCTATTTAGATCAATTAAGTCAATATTATCATAAAAGGATTGCCAAAATCCGTGAATGTGAAGGGACCTAATTGTAACAATCGAAATTGCATAAGTTTAAGTGATTTAAGGCGATCATACTAACAGGAGTCTCATGCCTATTGGTGTTTACGTCTGTCACTGCGGCCTGAACATCGCCGGTGTCTTGAACATGGAGGAGCTGAAAAGCTTCGCGGAAAAGCTGCCCGATGTGGCAGTCGCCCGTGATCTGCAATTCTCCTGTTCCGATACCGGACAGGAGCAGATCCAGAAGGATATTGCAGAGCTCAAGCTCGACCGGATAGTCGTGGCTGCCTGCTCGCCGCGCCTGCACGAGCCCACCTTTCGCCGGGCCATAACCAAGGCCGGGCTGAACCCTTACATGCTGGAGATGGCCAATATCCGGGAGCAGTGCTCCTGGGTGCACATGGACCAGCCGGCCATGGCCACAGAGAAGGCCAAAGACCTGATAGCAATGGCAGTGGCCAAAGCCGCACTCTTGCGGCCGCTGGAGCCCGAGAGCATACCGGTCAGCAAAGACGTACTGGTAATAGGAGGAGGCGTGGCCGGGATCGCAGCCGCACTGGATCTGGCGGACGCGGGTTTCATGTCTTACCTGGTAGAGCGGCGGCCTACCATCGGCGGATACATGGCGCTCCTGACGGACGTCTTCCCCACAAACGACTGCTCCATCTGCGTCCTGGGGCCCAAGATGTCCGAGGTCTTCAACCATCCTGATATTACTCTCTACACTTATGCCGAGGTTCTGGGGGTGGAAGGAAGCGTAGGCAACTTCAGCGTCTCAGGCGTTCGCCGGGCGCGCTATGTGGACCCGTTGCTCTGCAAAGGCTGCATCAACGAATGCGCGGGCGTCTGTCCAGTGGAAGTGCCCAGCGAATACGACTTTGGCATCGGCAAGAGAAAGGCCATCTATGTGCCCTATCCCCAGGCCGTTCCCCTGGCGGCTTGCGTCGATCCCAAGGCCTGCATCGGCTGCGCCCGCTGCGTGGAGGCGTGTCCCACGAAGGCCATCAATCTCGAGCAGGAGCCGGAGGATTTCAAGATAAATGTGGGGGCCATAATCGTGGCCACGGGCTGGCAGCCCTTCGATGCCGCCCGAAAGGAGGAGTACGGCTTTGGAAGGTACAGGGATGTGATCACCACACTGCAGATGGAGAGGATGCTGAATGCCTCCGGACCGACGAAGGGTGAGGTCGTACGCCCGAGCACCGGCCAGATCGCCCAATCCATAGCTTTCCTGCAGTGCGTCGGCTCGCGAGATGCGACCGTGGGCAACATCTACTGCTCTCGCATCTGCTGCATGGCCTCGCTCAAGAACGCGCAGCTGGTCAAGGAGAAGTATCCGGACACGGATATCACAATCTACTACATCGACATCAGGGCCGGCGGAGAAGGATACGAAGAATTCTATGTACGGGCGCAGAGGCTGGGCATAAACTTCGTCCGGGCCCGCATCTCCCGCATCGACCAGGTGGACGGCGAGATCTTTCTCATCTATGAGGATACCCAGTCAAGCGAGATAAAACGGGTCAAACACGATATGGCGGTCCTCTCCATTGGTCTTGAGCCCGACCAGAACGCAGACGTTCTGGGCAACCTGCTCGGCCTATCCCGGCGGCCGGACAGGTTCTTTGAGATCGCCCATCCCAAGATGAGGCCAGTGGAAGCGCATATTGATGGTGTCTTCATCGCAGGCTGCGCCTCCGGCCCCAAAGAGATTCCCATCTCCATCGCTCAGGGGAGCGCGGCCGCAGCCAAAGCCATCAAGCTCTTGCATAAGGGATTTCTGGAGCTGGAGCCTACCTCCGCCTACGTAGACCAGGATCTGTGCGTCAAGTGCAAGCTATGTGTCGACGTCTGTCCCAAGAAGGCCATTTCCGTCAAGAGCCCGGCTTACGTGGATGAGGCTGCCTGCAAAGGATGCGGCTCCTGCGCTGCTGCCTGCCCAGTGGACGCCATCAACATGCGCCTCTTCTCAGATGAGCAGATCATGGCCCAGGTCACGGCAGCGACCGCGGTGAAGAGAGAGTTTCCCCTCATCGTCGCCTTTTTGTGCAACTGGTGCAGCTACGGAGCCGCCGACCTGGCAGGAACCTCACGAATCCAGTATCCCACCAATGCTCGCAACATCAGGGTCATGTGCTCGGCACGCGTTGACCCAAGCTTCGTCCTGGAGGCCCTGCAGAGGGGCGCAGATGGGGTTCTGATCGCCGGCTGCCGCCTGGGCGAATGCCATTATCATAATGGGAACTACCAGGCCCTGCAGAGGGTGAATGTTCTGAAAGGCGTCCTGGAGAAGATAGGCCTGAACCCGGGTCGCGTTAAGATCGTCTGGTGTGCCGCGAGCGAGGGCGAGATCTTTGCCAAGGATCTGAGAGATTTCATCTTTGAGCTGAAGGCCATGGGTCCCATCGGAACGGAGCTGAAGAATAAAGATAATGAGCAGGGAAAAGTCGGGAAGAAAGAGATCGATGCCGGAACACGAGAAGAAGCAGGAACAGTGATTGAGGCAAAACCTGCAAAACCTGAAAATGTTGCCGGGACGAGAGGGAGGGAACCCGGCCATGATGGAGATCGAGAAAGATATGGAGGTGGAAGGCTCCCACATCCTGGCCAGGCAGAAGACCCCGGAGAGTGAGAAGATCCTGGATTATGATTACAAGAAATGCGCAGGCTGCTCCATTTGCGTTGAGCTCTGCCCAAAAAGGCCCTGCAAGAAGGGCCACTGCAGGAGATCGCCAAGGGCCTGGACGCGCCGCCCGTGCTGATTGACCTGGATGCCTGCGTCTTTTGCGGCATGTGCGTCAACTTCTGTCCCTTGAAGGCCTTCCAGATGACTGTTCAAGAGAAGATGCCGGTAACCGAGACATGCGGGAGAACGCTGCCGCAGCAGAAGATATGACCGAAGGCTCGGAAATGCATGACAGAGAAGCTACGATGAAGCCCAGAGTAGATTTTCAGGAACTGGAGCAGTACCCGAGGCTCGTAGCGGAAGCCGTGCCCAACGAGAAGTGCCTGCCCTGCATGCTCTGCGAGCCTGTCTGCCCTACCAAGGCCATTAAAGTGACATTTAACAAGACCCGCGAGGACTATGGCCCGCTGCGGACCGGAATAAAAGGCAAGATCTCCATTGATCAGGACAAGTGCAACCTCTGCGGGCGGTGCGCAAAATTCTGCAAGGCTTTCCTTCTGGTAGAAAAAGGAGAGAAAGAAAGGGAGAAGATCCCCGCAATCTGGTTCCCTACGAGCAACTGCTCATAGACGAGGATCTTTGCGACTACTGCGGCCTGTGTGTTCCCCTCTGCCCGGAGGAGGCCATAAAGGTTGAAGGCGAACCTTTGGAGGTGGCAGAGAAACCGAAGTTTGAAGGCAAAATAGAGATCGATAAGGATCTATGCATCGGCTGCGGAAGGTGTTCTCTGGTCTGCCCTTATGAGGCCATGGACGTATTGAAGCCCTTCCAGGGTGAGATCAAGCTTGTGGAGAAGAACCTGGCGAGATGCGATCCCTTGGGCTGCCAGGCCTGCTTCAATGTCTGTCCTGCCAAATGCTGGTATGTGGACGAGCGAGGAAAAGCGGCTCCCGTTAAAGACCAGTGCATCTTTTGCGGAGCCTGCGAGAAGGCCTGTCCCGTCTCTGCCATTGAGGTGCAGAGGTCCGATGTCAGGCATACGGCGATAAAGGGGACTCCCTGGGCAGAGGAGTGGAAAGAGGCCATATCCGCAATTAAGACAGGCGAGCGAAAACGGCCGGATGTAACTGGGGCCATCGCTCCCCCGGATATCGAACGGCCGCCTCAGCCCAAACCAGAGATCCCAAAAATCGATCCCGAGCTTTTCAAACTGGTCGAGGAGGCACTGAAGCCTCTCCTGCCTCTGCTCAAGAAGCCGAAGGTCAGGCAGATCATGGAGCGGGAGACGCCAGAGCTGGCAAGCTCGAAGATCGTGGAAAGGCTCCATAAAGAGGAAATGAAGAAAACAGAGAAAACGCTGGCGACAGCAAGATTCGACAGTGGCGAAAGCCCCGGTGGAGGCAGAGTGAACAAATGGCAAAGGATGAGGAGTTCAAGCAGCGAGGTCCTGCGGCTGGCGGGTGCAGGAGGTCTTGACCTGCATTCAGTGCGGCACCTGCTCCGCCAGCTGTCCCACTGCCAATCTGATGAGCCCCAGCATCCGGAAATTGATCAAGCTCTGCCTGGAGGGAAAGAAAGAGGAGGCTCTGCATAACGATACCCTGGGGCTGTGCACCTCCTGCCTTCTATGCACTGTGCGCTGCCCGCGGGGCATCCGGCCCAAAGCCGTCGTCTCGGCACTGAAGGATCTGGCAGAGAGAGAGGGCGTCCGTGGCATGGATCTGGCCTATGAGCAGCTCTTCTTGAAGCAGATCAGGGATTTCGGCCGGATTTCCGAGCTTCCACTCACCGGCGAGTTTCTGCTCGTCTTTCCCCAGGGGATGGTGCAGTCCATGCAGATGGGTCTGGAGCTGGCGCCCAAAGGCAAGATCAGTCTGGAGATCGAAAAGGTCCGGGGCCGGGATGAGGTCAAGAGAATCGTGGAGGAACTGGGAAGATGAAGCTGGCTTACTATCCGGGCTGCGTCTCCCGGTCGACTGGAAAGGAGATGGACGCCTCCACCCGGGCGGTCTGCAAGGCTCTGGGAATCGAGCTACAGGAGCTGGAAGACTGGAACTGCTGCGGAGCGACCCACGTCTCCAATGAGCTGGTCGCCACGGGCCTGGCCGCCCGCAACATGGCCCAGACGGACCTCGAAATCATGACATCCTGCTCCATCTGCTATAGCAACCTCCGGACGGCAGTTTTGAATCTGGAGGATCTGGAAACCCGGAAAAAGGTGAACGCAGTCCTCGATAAGAAGTACAGCGGTGCCCGTGTCCGCCACGCTCTGGACGTCATCCTGGAGAGTCTTGCCGAGAACGATGAGCGGATAGTGGTGCCGCTCAAGGACCTGAAGGTTGCACCCTACTACGGCTGCCTGCTCACGCGCCCCGCAGGGCATTTACAGCCCTGAGTTTCCCACCATCCTGGAAAAGCTGATCAAGACCCTGCAGGCGGAACCTATCGACTTCCGGCTCAAGACCTTCTGCTGCGGCGGGCCCATATTCATGTCCCAGGAAGAGGCCGCGGATGACATCGCCTTCAGGATTCTGGCCGAGGCCAAGAAATCCGGGGCAGAGGTCATCGTGACCGTCTGCCCCCTCTGCCAGCTCATGCTCGACGCCAAGCAGAAGGCTCTGGAGCAGAAGCACGGCACAAAGATCGAGATTCCTGTGCTCTATGTGACGCAGCTGGCGGGCATCGCCCTGGGCCTGGGGCCGGAGGAGCTGGGGCTGAATATGAATGCGGTCTCGCCGATGGCGATGATGGAGAAGGTGTACGAGAGGATGGCGGAGTGAGGAAAAGGGAGCTGAGGAGAGACGAACATGAGGGGACTCTGGCGAATATCAACCAGTACGGTTTCAAGGCCGCCAACGCCCTACTTCCATAATATCATTTGCAATTTCTCCCAATAGCCGAAAAAGAGAAAGTGATATCGAACGCAAATAGAGTTAATGAATATCAAAGCATCTCATCGTTCTCCATCAATAATGGCATGTCAGCCGTTCGGTTATGCACTCCTCCGGGGCCTTCTCAAACACGTCTAAGAATAAAGGGCAAGGCTTCATATATTGTTCCCCGCGGCCGCGGGGTTAGGGGGGCCGCCACGGCCTTGAGTGGACCCCGTCACCCTAGCGCGTCTAACCGCGCGGAACCCCGGAAGATGTAGTTGTAGATAATCGTTTGCGACTAAATTAAAGATATCTAATGTCATTGAAATGCAGATGGAACTTAGCAGATGCAAGCAAGGACAGCATTTGCATCATTCTTCCGGGGTTCCGCGAGTCGGCCCTGCGGGCCTCCCGCGCTATGGTTGGGGGCCCCGCTCAAGGCCGCGGAGCCGGTAAAGCGACGATGGTTGAGTTTTAGTCCATGCCCTTTTCAGAATACTCCCAATAAAGGGCATGGCTTATAGATTGTCCCCGCGGTCTCTGGGTTGGGAGAGCCGCGCTAATCAAAAACGGAAAATAGACTGATTACTGCTGCCGGATCGGAAATAATCGCCTGATCTTCAGATTTTAGCTGGGGAGAGTCATTCCAAGTGGGACCGTCGTTGGTTTATTGCATGCAGGTATTGGCTGTACTGGTCCAGATAGCGATTCTTCTTCTCCGAGCATACGTGTAATGATATTGTTGTTGATCTCTCGAAATGCTTTTATTAAATCCGAATCCTCATTGACCTTATAGTAGTTAGCATTTCCACGCTTGGAATCTATCTTCAATAAGTTCCATTGGAGGAATTTTTTCACTACTGGAATGGCGGCTTGCCTTGAAATATCAGACTCCTCTGCTATTTCTGTTATATTGAAATCTCTGTTTTTATTGGGCAGGAGAGACTCGATTACCCTCAATTCGCTCGTATCTCCAAATATCTTCTCGAACGGCTCTGCCAATGCGATTACCTCTTGTTTACATATGTTCGATCATGTTATATTAGTTTTTACACCCATGTCAATTTATCATTACAATGATCTAATTCTACCTAAAACAACATCATGATTATGCAAAAGAAGAGCTTCACGAGTCCTTTCCCTGTCAGAAATATAGTATTTGGGATCGCTCTTCCTTTTTCGTGTTATATAACCCTTATTGGAGAGTTCTTTTGCTGCTTCAACTATATCTTTCTTAAATCTCCTCTGATACCCCTTATAATTCCTCTTAAGATTAAAACTTGAATCAGAGTTGAAGCAACGACGGCTGAATAATGTATCGAGAATATCTAATTCGTAATCTTCAAGACCACACGACAATTGCTTGTCCCCTTGCTTCTTATGAGCAGCAAGCAAGTAAGATACTACTTCATTTAAATGTATCTATCATGATACAACACTTCAACCACTATTCGTGCACCGCCATTGATTGCACTCCGTCAAACGCAACAGAACCCAGCAAAGTTTCTAGATATCTATTTTTATCCCGAACAGTTTCTCGAATTTATCGTACTTCGCCCGGGCACGATAGACATTTTGCCGGATATAGGGCAAGCCCTGCTGGCAGGCCAGCATATCCCTGATCTCAGCCTGGGTAAAAACCGCCTCCAGCTTCTCCCTGGAAAGGTCACCAACGCTTATTTTTTCCTGAGTTATCTGCAGCTCCAGATCGCCCAGCCAGTTCCATTGTTTGTCGTAGCGAATCAGAGCCAGGTGATCTTTTTTGCAGCGCGTCGAGACCATCCAGCCCGATTCAGTACAATAATATGCCAGGCTCTCCAGATCCGAGTCGCATTTGCTGCAAAATCCGACCATGTTCCGATCCAAAGAGACCGGATCCAGACGTTTTCCCTCGAAGAGAAGGGCGAAGCTTTTCTCCTCTAATTGGTTCATCTTGATTTCAGGACATCCGCCATGCTGTAGATTCCGGGGTCTTTTCCGACCACCCACTGGGCCGCCCGCACAGCTCCGCTGGCGAAAGCAGTCCTGCTGTGAGCCTGGTGTTTTATCTCCAGCCTCTCTCCGGGTCCTGCGAAGAGCACCGTATGATCTCCAACGATATCTCCTCCCCGCACGGCATGCACTCCGATCTCTTTTCCGCGCGGCATGAACCCCATTCCTGCCATAAACGACATCCATCTCGCCCCGAGCCTTCTTTATCGCATCCACAGTGGCGAGAGCAGTGCCGCTGGGGGCATCTTTCTTTTGATTGTGATGGGCTTCAATGATCTCGATATCGTAATCATAGTCCTTGAGGGCTGCGGCGCACTCTGCTACGATCTTCCAGAACAGGTTGACCCCCACCATGAAATTAGGCGATATCACTGCGGCCACATGGCCATCTATTGCCTCTCTCATCCGGGAATGCTGTTCCGGAGAAAAGCCCGTAGTTCCCACCACCAGGTCTATTCCAAGAGCGGCAGCCGTGAACACGTTTTCTACCGCGGCTTTGGCAATGGTGAAGTCAATGAGCACATCGGGTTTGGTCTCCCTTAAGACCGACTCCAGTCGCGAGACGTCCTCGACCAGAATGCCTCCCGGGAGCGGCTTTCCGGCACCAATGGCATCCAGACCTGCCACGAGCTGCATGCCCTCAACCTTGGCAGCCTCCTGAATAACCAGGGTGCCCATGCGCCCTACAGCTCCGGTAACCGCTATTCGGGTCATGCTCTTTCGCCCAGTCTTTCCAGGATCTCTTTCAGGATCTTCTCTTTTTCAGGAGCCATTGCCGCCAGGGGAAGACGGAGCGGGCCTCCAGCCAGTCCCACATACTTCTGAGAGGTCTTCACGGGGATGGGATTGGTCTCCAGGAACATAGCTCGAACCAGAGGCGCAAGCTCATAGTGCAGCGATCTTGCCTTTTCCAGGTCTCCTTTGAGCATGGCTTCCGCCAGTGCCACAGTCTTCCGCGGGGCAACATTCGCCACCACTGAGACCACTCCACGAGCACCCAGAGCCATGGCGGGCAGCGTCAAATCATCATCTCCCGAGAGCACTGAGAAGTCGGACCCTTTGGTCTGCTCGATGATCTGAGATAGCTGAGAAAGGCTTCCGCTAGCCTCTTTGATGGCCACGATGTTCTTTACCTTGGACAGTTTCGCCACCAATTCCGGCTTGAGGTCGATTCCAGTCCTCTTGGGAACATTATAGAGGACGATTGGGATATCGCACTTCTCGGCTATGGTCTTGAAGTGCTCGAACATGCCTCGATCGTTGGGTTTATTGTAGTACGGCGTGATCAATAGGGCAGCATCAGCGCCTGCTTTTGCGGCATGACGGGTCAGCTCCAGAGCCTCACGGGTATTGTTGGAGCCCGTTCCTGCTATCACCGGCACACGAGAGCAATCAACGGCAATCTCTACCACCTTCTTATGCTCCTCGAAGGTCAGAGTGGCCGACTCGCCAGTGGTGCCGCAGGGGACAATGCCTGCTATGCCTGTTTTACTCAGGTACTCGATGTTCCTCTTCAGTCCCTCCTCATCCAGGCTTTCGTCTTCTTTAAATGGCGTAATTATTGCAGGAAACACACCGCTAAACATCAACCTCGACCTCTCCTCTGCGAGTGCGTCTCTGCCTCATCACATTGGATATATAGCCGGCCACGCGGTTGCGGATAGTCTTATTTTTGATGTCAGTATATTCCGATACTACTAGCTTATTCTGTTCAAAGTCAGGGCTAAATGAGCTCTCGTAAGTCCTCAACAGATCCATAGCGAAATTCTTGATATAACTTGGTTTTACACTTCCCATAATCAACACTCCAGCTAGAGCAATTCCTTGTGCTTCCTTCAGCCACCAATTTATATCTTCCTATCCTCTGAGGAGCGAGCGAGACTCACTGCACGCCCGGCCAGGAGTGTGGCGGAAGCTCCCAGCAGGCAGAGCGCGGGCTCTTCCCCCTGGATCCCCCTAACCAGGAAAACGTCCGGCGGCCGACCCGGGGCCTCAATTGCAGGCAATGCTCCCTCATCATCAAGACCGATGAGCTCCGTTATAACCAGTCCCAGTGCTCTGCAGGCAGGCAATGCCTTCAGGCTCAGATTCATGGCTGCCCTGGAACGAGAATCGCGGCTCATCGCTGCCAGGATGATTCTGGCAATATCGCCGGAGGACCCAAACTTGATGCAGCCCGATGGGCAGACCCGTCCTCCCGCTTTCACCAGCCCACCTTCCACCGAGGCCACGTCATCAGATGTTCTGGCATGGGGAATGGCCATGGCAAGATTTGATCCCAAATCAGGAATCAGCTCGGAGATCTTCGGCTCGTCTCCAATTAGATCCACCGCCTTTTGCACATCGCATAAAACCCGGTAGCGACTCGCCTCTTCCCTGAGGTACGCTGCCTGGTTCACCGGCCCGACCCCCTTTCCCAGATGAAAGCTCCCGAGCAGGGCTCTTTTTGCGAACTCCTTGGCATTCCGGGCCGCTTCCCGGAGAGAACAGCCCATGCAAAGGTATGAGGTCAGCGCCGCAGAAAAGGTGCATCCTACGCCATGATTCTGGCCTGCCACTCTCTCGGATGGCATAAGGCAAACCCCGGTCCCATCTACCAATAGATCAGTGCAGTCCAGATGTCCACCCTTGACGATCACGGCTCCGGGCCCAAAGCCCATGATCTTTTGGGCGGCAAGGTTTGCACTATCCATGTCGCGAACGCAAATTCCGGTCAGAGCCTCTGCCTCGAAGATGTTGGGTGTCGCAACTCTGGCCAGGGGAAGAAGACGCTCTTTCATAGCCAACACCGCCTCGGGTTGAAGCAGCCTGCCCCCGGCCTCCGCCTCGATCACCGGATCCAGAACAAAGGGAATCCCAGTCCTCTGCAGGTGATCGGCTACTACGGCTACAATCTCTGCCGAATGGAGCATGCCCGTCTTGGCATAGGCGATGGAGAAATCATCAGTAATAGACCTGAGCTGTGCCAAAACTATCTCTGGCTCCAGGCCAAAAATATGCTGCACGCCAAGAGTATTCTGGGCAGTAATGGCTGTGACGGCAGAGGTTCCATGTAATCCCAGTATAGAAAATGTCTTGAGGTCGGCCTGGATTCCGGCACCGCCACCAGAATCCGAGCCACCGATTGTAAGCACGACTTCGGGCATTGGGGCTCAGGATATCTTTTTTTCTGCAGCCGCTTTCAGCTCATCTGAAAGATCGTACTTTTGAGCGATTTTGAGGGCTTTGCGATAGAGTCCGGCTTGCATATGCTGCTCATAGGATTTCATTGCCGCCTCTTGCTTCAACTCTGGGGGAAGCTCAAAATCCTCCGCGATCTGAGCGGCATTCTTGACCAGACCAAAGCTCATGCTCTTGTAAAAGGCCTGGAGAGCCGCCTCTCTGACCATATCCTCAGGCAGTCCGAATTCCTTGGCGTAATCGGCTGCCGCCCGAAAAGACTCGCTGTCGACCTTTCTATGGAAGGATCTCTGGGCAGCCTCCAGGCGGAGGTCTCTTGCAAGGTCATACTGACGGGCTAAGTCAGCGGCAAGAGAATAGTCCCCTTTTCTCATGTTGGCGTCGTAGGCTTTCTTAACAGCATCCGAAAGCATCTCATTGGGGAGACCGAAATCTGACTTGATCCTGGCCGCCTCCTTGTAAGCTCCCTGGCCCATCTTCACATTGAACTGCCTCGCACCTTCCGCCATGCGTATTATCTGCCAATTGCTCCTCCATAACTATTTTCTCTGTTTTCCTGCGGTTAGTCTGCTTCTATCTGCTTCTCATCAGCCTCTATTCTTACCATCAGGTCACTGTTTACGGTTAGTACTACCATTAGGCTATCAGGTGTCCCTGTATTTAGGAACCAATCGATCCCCTCTCACTTATCCCTGAGATTGGTTATGAAGGCATACTGCGTGGTGGTAGGAAGTTTTCGACGCAGCTCTCTCACTTCAGGGAGGTAGATTATAATCTGTTTTCCCACAGGTCGCTCCTTGCCCAGTATTTTGCTGACCACCTCTACTTCGGCCTCACCCTGAATACGAGCTGCGCCATTGCCAAAATCGGGCGACATCTCGATGAGCATGGGCAGCCGAAGGCGGCTCCACATGAATCTGGGAAAGGATTGGGAGATCAGATCCAGCTCGGCTTTATCGATGATGAAAAAGGTATTATCTTTTCCCTTGATGCCGGGCTTTTCCATACTCAAGAGTTCGGTCAAATTGATTCGTCTACTTGGCAGGTGCTGGTTCATGGTCTGGATGGTCTTGACCAGCAGATTCTTGTCAAGATTCTGCCCTTCTCCGGAAAATGCCATTATGCTCCATTCCGTTCTTTTGCGACTTAAAGGTAACCGTTATCAATGCCCGAAAATGTGTGCTGCACGGTGTTCTTCTTCAGATTCAGACACCTTCTGGCGCCTCTTGCTACACTCTCCCGCAGCTCCGGCGGGGCGTATACACCAAAACGCCAGGTAGCCCTGTGCGCCCTCTCCAGGATGCTGACCAACGGCGAGACCTCCCGCAGGGGCCTTACCACTTCACCGACCAGCGCAGGAAAACTGCCCTCAATAGTATCCGGCAGGGGAGGATTGTCCACCAGAACGTAATCCACATCGACGCCTGCCTCGGCTGCTATCTCCTGGGCCAGTATCCTATCGCTGACCCGAAGAAGGGAGGGCTCAAGATTCTCGACGCCGATATAGACAGCCCTCTTGAAGAGCTTACGAGACCTGATGCGGGAATTCATCTCTGCTGCATAGCCACCAGCATTCTCAAGGGCTGTGAAGAGCTGGACGTCGTCCATCCCTTTGACCCCGGCCGCACTTGCGCCATCCTCAATCATTCTGCGGATGCCCGAAGAGATCATGCACTCCGAGATGCGGCAGACATGATGGTAGTATACGGATGGATGCATGAGAAGCCGCGAGATGAGCAGGGATGTCGCAGCCTGCACTCCACCAGCCTCCACCACGAGCTGTCCCTGGTGGAGGGTCATCTTCTGCAGCAGGCGCAATCTATCGATCACCCCGTAGGCCACCCCGGTGTAATGCGCGTCTCGAATGAGGTAATCCATTCGGTCCACATCTATCTCACCGCTAACTATCTGGCCCAAGCCGGATCCATTGATGAAAGCCTGGATATCCTGAGCTCTCAGGCCATGCCGGTCCAGGACCTCCCTCAGCTCACCTCGTTTCAGGAGTTCGATGACGCTCTCATGATCGGTTCTGAGAAATGGAGCCAGGGCCGCTTCGGTGGCATGAGAGAGCGGCCCGTGGCCGACATCATGCAGGAGCGCGGCTGCACCTACCAGCAGCCGATCTTCGTCTTCCAGGCCGAGATGGCGGGTGAGGAGTGCAGCCATATGGTAGGCCCCGAGGCTATGCTCGAATCGAGTATGATTAGCCCCGGGATAGACGAGATTCGCGAGGCCCAGCTGCTTTATCCAGCGCAGCCGCTGCATCTGAGGGGTGTCCGCCAGCTCCAATGCCAGGCCTTCCAGCCTTACATAGCCATGCACAGGATCCCGGATCTCGGTCATTGGGTAGACTAACCGATTCTTGGCTTAAAAATGTGTGGCCTCTGGCATTTCTGACATTTTTCCCGAATCAGACACGTCTCCTCAATCACACCTCATTCATAAATTCATAAACTATGTTGGGCGAGGGTATTTATCTGACCAATTATTTTAGGGAGATCTCAGGTGAATTTGATTATGAAGAAAGTTGCGGGATCTATTTGCATCGCGTCCTTCCTGGTACTGGCATTCCTGATACCAGGCACGTTCGCCTCAGAGAACGACACATTGTTTCAGACCTCAACCATAAGTGCCCTCATGCAAGGCGTCTATGATGGCACCATGACATTCAAAGATCTTGGCGCCCATGGAGACTTTCGGCATTGGAACTGTCCAGGCCCTTGATGGTGAAATGATCGGGCTTGATGGCAAGTTTTACCAGGTAAAATCCAATGGTATAGCCTACCGCTTGAGCGACTCCATGAAGACTCCATTTGCCGAGGTCGCTTTCTTTAAACCCGAGGAGACAATTGCCTTGAATGGCACAAACAACCTTACCGAGCTCGAGAGCCGCCTGGATGGCTCGCTCGTCACCAAGAACCTCTTCTACGGCATCAGAATCGAGGGCTTATTCGACTACGTCAAGACCAGGAGTGTGCCCATGCAGAGCAAGCCATACCCTCCCCTGTCGGAGGCTGTAAAAGCCCAGAAGATATTCGAGTTTCATAGCGTCAAAGGAACGATAGTAGGGTTTAGATGCCCGGACTATGTCAACGGAGTGAATGTTCCAGGCTACCACCTGCACTTTATCACCCAGGACAGATCCGCAGGCGGCCACCTACTGGACTTCAATCTGGAAAACGCCAGCGTAAAAGTTGAAAGCTTCTCTGAGCTCGATATGGTATTGCCGGAGAACGAGGAGTTTTATCAGGCAAACCTCTCAGAGAATCCGCAAGCGGCTCTGGCGAAAGTAGAAAGCAATCCCAAGAACTAGATGGGGATCTTCCTAATTTTTCCCGGCCCAGGCCAACTTCAGGCAACCTACGTCCTGGTTGTGCTTGCCCGTGTAGCCTGGGAATGGCATCTGCAAGTGGAGGGAACAGGAAGGCACAATCATAACCCGATACCATGCCCTCGGAAAATATAAAACATAAAAAGCCATAATAACTTATGATTTCGAGGAAGGATCTTTCGAATCATAATAAAAATAGTAGGAAATATCGATTTGAATATACCACAGGCAAACGGTGATAGGAAGATAAAATGAAAACGTTTATATCCATGAATCGCTACTACGGCGAGCTTCATGTAGTTTGGGAGTGTCCAAAGGACATAATTTCAAGCTGATCCTCTTTGGGAATTAGTCATCTCATAAAATGAGCAGACCGCAGCAAGATGCGTGACCAGTTGAGGCGGGAGTCGTGGTCCTTGTGAAAATCATTAAAAACCTTGGAAGAACAACGTGGCCGCAGCCTCGGGCTGATATCCGCCAATCGGGGCAACACCCGATGGCGGCCATTCGAGATCTCCCGCGGTTGTGGTCGATTCTGAGACATGGGTTCCCCTTGCCCAGGGACTGAAACACGGAGCTTAAGGGGGAGGGATGAAATGCGAGTTAGAATCGTTCTTGGCATTATCGGCACTGTTCTGAAGATCCTGGGCCTGCTACTGCTAGTACCGGGAATTGTTGCGGCACTTTATCATGAAACGGATGGAATTGTGGCTTTTGCACTGACATCTCTGCTCTCGGTCTCGTGCGGCATCCTTCTGAAGCGCCTGGGTGAAAAAGGAGACGTGGGCAACAAGGAAGCCTTCGCCGCCGTTACCCTGGGCTGGCTGTTTGCAACTGTTTTTGGATCGCTGCCCTTCGTATTTCAGGGCCTGAGCCTCGTCGATGCCCTATTCGAATCCATATCAGGCTTTTCGGCCACCGGTGCGACGATTCTCACCGAGTCCAATCCCCTGGGTTACTACATAGTGAATGCCACCCTTGCCGACCACAGCATCGCAACGTCTCTGGCGGCCTCCGTGATCCAGCTGACAGGAAGCAATATGGCGCTCCACATCACCTCTGCCCATACTTACTACGGTCTCCTCTTCTGGAGGTCCTTCCAGCAGCTCATCGGAGGCCTGGGCATAATTCTGCTCGTAGTCGCCGTGTTTCCCCAGCTGCGCGTCGCAGGCCGCCAGCTTTACCGGGCTGAAGCTGTCGGGCCGACCAAGGATACAATCACGCCGCGAGCTACCGGGACCGCCAGGATCCTCTGGAGAGTGTATCTGCTCTTTAACGCCCTGGAGATCATCCTGCTCGTAGCAGTGGGAATGCCGATATACGATGCGGTATGCACGGCATTCTCGACTCTTGCGACGGGCGGCTTCTCTCCCCAGGCCTCAAGCCTTGTCGCCTACCACAGCCCAACCATCGAAGCAATAGTTGCCGTCTTCATCATCCTTGGCATGTCGAGCTTCTCTCTGCACTATAAGGTCCTCACCACCGACCGGCTGGGCTGGTTCAAGGATGAAGAGTTCAGGTTCATGATCGCCATCCTGGCCGTTGCCACCCTGATCCTCATGTTCTTCGGCGGGATAGACGGCCAACTGGTGGACCGTTTCAGGTTTGCCTCCTTCCAGGTCATCTCCATAATGGGGACGACGGGCTTTGTCAATTCCCTGGACTACGATAAATGGACCACGGCGGCCAAGCTGGCTCTGATCATGCTCATGCTCATAGGAGGATGTATCGGCGGGACCGCGGGAGGAATAAAAGTAGGACGGGTGCTCGTGGATCTGAAATACGCCTACAACGAGCTCTTCCACATGCTCCATCCCCATGCGCTCATCTCGGTAAGGCTCGGTGAGACCCGGGTGAAAGAGGATATCCTCCGCCCGATACTCTTTTACTCTTTCTTCTACCTGGCAGTGTGGTTTGCATTCTCTCTGGTGACTGGCCATGGTCTCGGCTGGCGACCCTAGAGTGGACCTGACGGTAGTGGCATCAGGTATCGCCTCCTGCATGGGCGGCGTGGGTCCGGGTTTCGGCCTCATAACCTTCGACTGGTCCCAGATCTCGAATGCCGGCAAGATGATCGGTTTCTTTGCCATGTACATCGGCCGGCTGGAGCTGATGCCCATATTCCTATTGCTTATTCCAGAATTATGGAGGAAATGAGATGCATATCTTAATCACCGGGGCTGGCGAGGTCGGTTTTCTCATAGCCAGCGAACTTCATGCAGATCATGATGTAACCGTCATAGACAAAGATCCCGAGGCCTGTGCCAGGCTGCAGGATATGGATGTGAAAGTTCTGCAGGGAAATTCCGCCAATGCGCGCCTGCTCCTTGAGGCAGGAGTCAAGAAGGCGGATATCGTGGTAGCTGTGACCGGAAACGACGAGGTGAACGTGATCACCTGCATCATCGCCTCTCACCTCGGAGTGCGCCAGACCATTGCCAGAGTCAGCAATCCTGAGTATATCGACCAGCCGGTTCAGGATCGAAAAGAGATAGGCATTAGCTACATGATATGTCCGGAGCTGGCCATGGCCGAGGAGATGGCTCGATCCCTCTACTTCTCGTCGATGCTCATGAATCGAGATCTAGCTAAAGGATTGGTTGAGCTGATTGAGTTCAAGGTGACACCCGGGATGAACATCCTGGGGCCCGTCGAGAAGGTTGGCCTTCCCGGGAACTGCAACTTGATCGCCATTAACCGGGCAGGTGAGATATTCTATACCGAAAAAGGACGATCAGATACAGCTTGACGATCACCTCATGCTGCTTTGCGACTCCAAAGCCCTTCCGAGCTTGAGGCAGATGCTACACGAGTCTCAAACCTCTCCCAAGGTTATGATTGTGGGCGGCGGAATGGTGGGTTTCTATCTGGCCAACAGGCTGGAGAAGATGAATATGGACGTCAAGCTCATAGAGCAGAATGCAGAGCGCTGTGCTGAGATTGCGGATAGGCTCTCTGGCACCATGATTCTCAACGGAGACGGCTCCGATCTCGCACTTCTTCAGGAGGAGGGAGCAGGCAAGATGGATGTGGTCTTCGCGGTGACCGGACTGGATGATAAGAACCTGCTCTGTTCCCTGCTGGTAAAACAGCTAGGCGCCAGGAAGATCCTCTCCAGGGTCAACAGAAACGTCTACATCAAGCTCTTTGAGATGGTGGGCGTGGACAGGGCAGTCAGCCCGGGACAGGTGACGGCCGATTCCGTGCTGCAGAGGGTGATTGGAGGGGAAGAGGTGATTACCCTGAGCGATGAGAGGATGGAGCTGGTGGATTTCATAGCCAGGCCGGGAGCCAAGATCATCGGCAAGAGCATCTCCAAGGAGCTGCCCAGGGACTCGCTGGCGGGCATGGTCTTGAGAGATGGTATGACGATAGTGCCGGGAAACGACTTCAAAGTGGCTGCCGGAGACCGCGTCTTCGTGATGTCCATGCCGGATGTCGTCTCCAAGGTGAAGAAGCTCTTCATCCCCTGAACCTGCGATCCAGTCCTTTGGGTGGAATTTAAGCCAGAGATGTTATCGGGCATTGATCTGGCCGAATAATATTTTTCGTGGCCGCGTGCATCACCATATTCTTCGATAACTACGGAAAACATCAAGATAGTTCAGAAGAATTGATCCAATAGGACCAATTTGTATTTAACGGCATAAGCAAAATTGTAAGCCATGTCAGTCCTCCTCTTCGACCCCAGCGCCGGCGCCGCCGGAGACATGATCATGGCCGCTCTCCTGGACCTGGGCGCGGATCTCGACGTTGTCCGCCAGGCGGTCGAGTCAACGGGGTGTAAGCTGGAGGTCACACGCGAGGAGAAGAGCCACATCATGGCCACCCGGGCCAGGGTGATCTCGGACCGTAGATACCAATCGGTAAGCGAAGCCGTATCCATTTTGCAAGGCTGCAGCCTGACGGGAATTGCCCTGGAAAACGCGCTTCATGCCCTGGACACACTGGCCGAGGCGGAGAGCCGGGTGCATGGGGTGCCGAAGGCCGAGGCCAGGTTTCATGAGATAGGCGCCCTGGATGCACTGGCGGATATAGCCGGATGCATGCGTTGCTCGACAAAGCCTGGCAGTGGAGCGCGTGCTCTGCCGGCCCGTCTCCGTAGGAGGAGGCTATGTCCAGTCGGCGCACGGCCTTCTTCCTGTCCCGGGTCCAGCGGCCCTGGAGATCCTGAAGGCTTACATGATTCCCTGGAAAGGAGGGCCCGTCGATAAAGAACTGCTCACGCCCACGGGCGCGGCGTTGCTGGCAACTCTTGGTCGACGAATTTGTGCCCGACTTCCCCCTCCTTAGGGCAAAGCTGGTGGGCTACGGAGCAGGCCGAAGGGAGCATGCGCTCCCGAATGTCCTGCGCGGCATAATTGCGGATACGATTCACGTGCCGGAGATGAATGCAGGCCATGCAGAGCAGGGCGAGCGCGTGGTGCAGCTTGAGACCAATGTTGATGATGTCACCGGCGAGGTTCTTGGCCACCTTATAGAGAGGCTTATGGAGGCCGGCGCCCTCGACGTCTCAGTCCTGCCTGCCCTCATGAAAAAAGGGCGCAGCGGTAATGTGATCCGGGCCATAGCCCGACACGAGGATATGGAAAGCCTGGCCAGGATAATCATCAAGGAGACGGGCTCTTTGGGAGTGCGGGTCTTTCCCAGCCTGCACCGCTTCGTGGCCGAACGCGAGACGAGGTCGGTACATTTGGAAGTCTCCGGCCAGAGCTACGATGCAGTTATAAAGGTGAGCCGGATGGAAGGCGATCTATTGAACATCAAGGCAGAGTACGAAGACAGCAAAAGGATCGCGGAAGAGACCGGACTGCCCCTGCGCATTATTATAAAAAAAGTGGAAGAAGCGGGTTGGCGAGCCACAGGCCTTTGAATCGTGCCATCCCTTTTAATATATTTTTTATAGTATTTTTCAAAGCCCTGATGGTTCGCCGTTCAAACTGTGCTAGTTTTCACATCACTGTTTTATGATACTAATATAGTCCATGGTAGTCCATATTATATATACTTTTTGTAAATAATAATAGTAGCCGGTTCAAAAGACCTGGCCGTATGCGATGCAGCCCAAATCCTCATTAAGTCCCGATCACGGGTCCAAATCCCGCCCGGGCGAATCGCAAGTTTGATAATCCGACAGACCGAGTTGCCTCTCTAATGCGTTTTGACTCATCCATCAAGCTATTCGATCGTGCCCAAAGGTTGATGCCCGGCGGCGTCTCCAGCCCGGTGCGAGCCATATCACCCTATCCCTTTTACACGGCCAAAGCAGCGGGCCCGTATCTATGGGATAGCGACGGGAATAGATTCATCGATTACTGTCTGGCTTACGGCCCCATGATCCTCGGCCACCGCCATCCGGCCATTATGCAGGCCGCTATGGACCAGATGGATCGCGGCTGGCTTTACGGAACGCCCTCGGAACTGGAGGTCAGGATGGCGGAACGAGTATCCGGCCTTTACCCCAGCATGGAGAGGCTTCGATTCGTAAGCTCAGGCACCGAGGCCACCATGGCCGCCATCCGCGTGGCGCGCGGCAGCACCGGCCGGGATAAGATCATCAAGATCGAAGGAGGATTTCACGGGGCGCATGACAGCGTTCTTGTGAAGGCGGGCTCAGGAGCCACTACACTCGGAATCCCGGACTCGCGAGGAGTACCGGTGGATACGGCCAAGAACACTCTGCAGGTGCCCTATAACGATCTGGAAGCCCTGGAAAGGGTCTTAAAAAGCTTCCCAGGCCAGATTGCCTGCCTGATCATGGAGCCGGTCTTGGGAAACATCGGTCCGGTTCTGCCGGAGAAGGGCTATCTTCAGGCCGTGCGCCGGCTGACGCGCGATCACGACGTCCTCCTCATCTTCGACGAGGTCATAACCGGATTCCGGCTCTCCCTGGGCGGAGCGCAAGAGCTCTTTGGCGTCAAGCCCGATCTGACGACTCTGGGCAAGATCATCGGCGGCGGTTTCCCTGTGGGCATCTTTGGAGGCCGCCGCGACCTGATGGAGCAGGTGGCACCCAGCGGCGGCATATACCAGGCAGGAACCTTCAATGGAAGTCCGGTCTCTCTGGCTTCAGGTATGGCCACCCTGGACATCATGGAAAAGGAGAATGTCCTGGCAAAGCTGAACAACACCGGAAACGAGATGCGTTCGAGGCTGAAGCGAGATAATGGACGACCTGAAGCTGGATTATAGCGTTGTAGGCATCGCCTCCATGTTCAAGATATTCTTCGGGCCGGAGCCGCATAACTACGAACAGGCTCTGAAATGCGACAAGCTAGGTTACGTTGCCTTCTTCCATCGCATGCTCAACTCTGGAATATTCCTTACACCCAGCCAGTTTGAGACCGATTTCATATCCGCAGCACATTCCAAGGACGTATATTGAAACAACCCTGGAGGCGTTTCGTTCCTGCCTGAAAAGCTGATCGTGGGGAGCCGGGGCAGCCCTCTGGCCCTGCGCCAGACGGAGATAGTGCTGGATTTGCTCCGGCCTTTGGGCATAGAGACGGAGATCTGCAAGGTGAAGACCAGCGGAGATCGTCTTCCTGGACAAGCCTTTGCACCAGCTCGCCGGATTCGGGGTCTTTGTGGCGGAGATAGACGAGCGCATGCTCTCAGGCGAGATCGATCTGGCCGTGCACAGCATGAAGGACCTTCCCACCAAGAGGCCGGAGGAGCTGACCATCTCCGCAATCTTGAAGCGCGACTCACCCTACGATATTCTGCTGAGCCGGAATGGCCCGGCTCAGGATCTGGAAGAGCTGAAAGAGGGGGCGGTTGTCGGCACATCGAGCATGCGAAGAATGGCGCAGCTGCTCCGGGCCCGGCCCGATCTGGAGGTAAAAAGCCTGCGCGGGAACCTGCAGACGAGACTGCGTAAGTTAAACGAAGGCGAGTACGAGGCCATAGTCATGGCCGAGGCCGGCCTGCAGCGCATGGGCCTGGATCTGGACTACATGCGCCTTGACGGTGACCGGTTCGTTCCCGCCGCCAACCAGGGAACAATAATAGTAGTGGCCAAAAAGGGATCGAAGGCCGAGACTTATTCTCAATCACTGGATGATGCGCCCACAAGAATCGAGACCATGATCGAGCGCAGGATTCTGGAGACAGTGGGCGGAGGCTGCGTTGTGCCCATGGCCGTTCATGCCGACGTTCAGGACGGCGAGGCGCGAGTTCTGACAGAGGTTCTCTCCCTGGACGGCAAGCGGTTTGTGCGGGTGGATGAGACGATATCGTTAGATGATGATTATCTCTGTCTGGCGGCGGACATCGGGCAGAGGCTCATGAGAATGGGCGGGCGAGAGCTGGTGGAAGAGGCGGTGAAGGTTTTTGGCAATCGGTAAGGTTTATCTGGTGGGGGCAGGTCCCGGAGACCCCGAGCTCATGACAATAAAGTCAAAGCGGCTATTGATGGAGGCGGACGTGGTCCTCTTCGACCGGCTGCTCGATCCGGCGATGCTGCAGGGAGTCAAAGCGGAATTGATCGATGTGGGCAAGAATGCAGGAAGGCATAAGCTGAACCAGGAAGGCATTAACCGGTTGCTCGTCCAGAAGGCGGAAGAGGGCAATGTTGTGGTTCGGCTGAAGGGAGGAGATCCTTACCTATTCGGCAGGGGCGGCGAAGAGGCAATCGCCTGCCGGGAAAAGGGGATTCCTTTCGAGGTTGTTCCCGGAGTCACCTCAGCCATCGCAGCACCGGAGCTGGCCGGAATTCCCGTAACTCACCGGGGAGTCGCCTCTTCCCTTACCATCGTCACAGGCCACGAGGAGCCGGGAAAGGACACACCCCTGGACTGGAAGGCCATAGCCGGCCTGGGCGGAACTCTGGTAGTCCTGATGGGCGTATCCCGCCTGGAGCAGAATATCAATGCTCTCATCGAGGCCGGCAAATCGCCCCATACGCCGGCCGCTATGGTGGAGAAGGGAGGATGGCCTGAGCAGAGGACCGTAACCGGAACTCTGGCCGATATAGCAGAAAAGGCCAGATCATTGAAGATCGAGTCGCCCGCCATATTGGTAGTGGGCGAAGTGGTCCGACTGAAGGCGATCCTGGCCCATAAGAAGATCGCCATCCTCCGGCCGGAGAGCCAGCAGGCCGAGTCGGCAAAGCTCGCAGAACTCTCTGGTTTCCAGGCGATCATGGCTCCTGCGATCGCGATTCAGGAGAAGCCCCTGCCCAGTGATCTGATGAGAAGGCTGAGTGACGCTGAATGTGTGGTCTTCACCAGCGCCAATGGAGTGAAGACGGCGTTGGAAAATAAAAGCATCCGGAGTGCCCTGGCAGAGAAGAAGATTGTCGCCATTGGGCCGAAAACAGAGCAGGCATTGGCCGGATACGGCCTGAAGTCAGACGTGCCCGTGGAATACAGCTCGGCGGGTTTGGAGACGATGTTAAAAGGCCAATGCCGGAGGATTCTCTTTCTGCGCAGCGCTCAAGGGAGCCAGTACCTCTCCGAGGGCCTGAGGGCAGCCGGGCTTCAGGTAGACGACATTCCCCTTTATGAGGTTGTAAACTCAGGAGACCCCAGGCTGGATGAATTGATAAGGAGAGCGAGGAGCGTGGACATCTTTGCCTTCACCAGCTCCTCCACGGCCCGAAATCTGATAGAGAGAGCAAAGGCCATGGGAGAGGAATCGCAGCTTCGTCTGGCTCTGAGAGATGCCACTGTGGCCGCAATCGGCAAACCGACGCGTGAGGAGCTCGACCGGCTAGGAGTAAGAGTGGACACAATGCCCGAGATTTTTACCTTTGAGGCCATGCTTCAGGCGCTGTCTGAAAGGGAGCCGTTACAATGATCATATTCTCCAAAGCCTTGGCTGACCAGGCAACCGTTTGGGAGGCCCTGCGGGCGTCTGAATCCTGCCAGAATCTGCCCGCCGATCTGCTCAGGTTCTCAGCCCAGACAAAACCGGTAGTGATGTGGAATTTGACACGGCGCTGCAACCTGGCCTGCCAGCATTGCTACATGGACGCGAGTCCGGAAGCCAGGGACGAGATGACTCTGGAGGAGGGCATTCACCTGGTGGACGACCTGGCGGAGCTTGAGATACCCATCCTCATCTTCACCGGCGGAGAGCCCCTTCTCAGCCGCAACTTCTATGCATTAGCCTTCCACGCCCGCGAGGTGGGCCTGCGCACAGTAATCTCCACCAATGGAACCCTGATAACTCCAGAGGTGGCAAGGCTTCTGGCAGAGGCCGGGATCAGATATGTGGGCGTGAGCCTGGACTCGGCCTTGCCCGAGCGCCATGACGAATTTCGTGGCGTCTTTGGCGCGTACGCGCGGGCTTTGCAGGGCTTGAAGAACGCCAGGGATGCCGGCCTCAAGACGGGCTTGCGAATAACCCTGACCTCCGACAACTGGCAGGACGTCCCGGCTCTGCTCAACCTGGCAGTGGAGGAGAATATTCCTCGATTCTGTCTCTATCACCTCGTCCCTACGGGCCGGGGAGCGGGCATGGCCGACAGGGACGTCACACCCGAGCAGCGCCGCAGCGTTATCCGCCTGCTGGCAGAAGCCGCAGTAGAGCTGAAAGACAAGAATATCGAGATCCTGACCACGGATTCGCCCATGGATGGAGCCTATCTGCTGGAGCTGTTGAAGGATGACCCTCCCCGCCAGGAGTACGTGCGAAAGCTTCTGACCAATGCAGGCGGCTGCTCCACCGGGGTGAAGGTGGCCAACATCAACCACCAGGGAGACGTTCATCCCTGCCACTTCATGCCCCAGGTCGTGGTGGGCAACGTCCGGGAGCGCTCCTTCCGGGACATCTGGATCGATCATCCCACTCCGGAGCTGCAGGCACTGCGAGATATCAAATCCAGCCTCAAGGGAGCATGCGGAAGATGCGATTATCGGGAGCTATGCGGCGGATGCCGCCAGAAAGCCTACTACTATCACCAGGATCTGCTGGCAGAGGATCCCACCTGCATTCTGGAGCAAAAGGGAACCTGAGTCAGGGACGAATTCAAATTCACTTCTTATATCAAATTCGCTAACTATTATACGAATGATGCTCACCGGAAGATATATGAAATATCAAGGCAATAGTAGACTGAGGAATGAAATGACACACCACGAAGAAAAGAAAGAGACAAAGGAAGAGACAGAAGCAAAGGTCGAGCCCATTAAGCTTGGAGACAAGAGGAGCGGCAAGAAAAAGAGCCTTCTCGATACCTGTGAGTAAGCTTCGCAAAGCGAAATCCCTTTTTATGTTCACTCTTTGCATCGTTAAGACCCAGTTCTAAGCTATAATTCTTATACTAATAGCATTCATCCATTGTATCCAAGCCAGAAAATCCCTATCCACAAAGTGATGAGGCGATGCAGATGGCGCAGAGCCTGCGGTCCTGGATACCGTTTCTTTTAGGTTTCCTTTTAGGATTTCGCATTCGTTGTCTCAGGCAAGCCGGAAGAGATCGTTCGGATAATTCAGTCTGGCCTCCACCGGCATCGACTTGGAAGCTCAATGAGTTATGGGACGGAAAGTTGCTCTATGTTCGAGCTATCATAGAGGCTCTCCCTCTCACAATCATGGATCGTAAGTCAAATGACTTATGAGGCAAACCAGGAGTGATAGACATGCCTCCCGATATTCCCAATTCAGAGACTAAACCAAGAGCAAATTCAAAGAATAGCAAAGTTCTCAAAGCATTGCCCGCTTCTCCACGAAAGGCGGCGCCTCTGTCAAGAACAACCCAACGAAGGCTTTCTACATTGCGGGAATCGGCGGGTCGGCCGGTTCTCTGGAGGCTTTTGAAGAGTTCTTCCGCAACATGCCAGCGGACACCGGAATGGCCTTTGTGCTTGTCTCCCATCTCGACCCAACACATAAAGCTCTCCTGGCCGAGCTTCTCCAGCGTGTCACCGCCATGAAGGTGATTGAGGTGACCGACGGGATGAAGGTCCTGCCGAACTATGTCTACGTGATTCCACCTAATTTTGATATGTCCATCATGCACGGAACCCTGCAGCTCCTGGAGCCTTCCATGCCCAGAGGATTTCGGATGCCTATCGATTTCTTTTTCAGGCATCTGGCCGATGACCAGAGGGAGAAGAGCATCGGCATCATCCTCTCCGGAATGGGAACGGACGGCACCCTGGGCCTGAAAGCCATCAAAGAGAAGATGGGTCTGGTGATGGTGCAGGACATAAGCTCTGCCAAGTACGATGGAATGCCCCAGAGCGCCATCAATACGGGCCTTGCCGATTTTGTGGCTCCGGTGAATGAGCTGCCGGCCAAGCTGCTGAGCTATACGAATCGCTCTCCCGGTATGACCAGAGAGCTACCGGTAGCGGAAAAGAAAACTAACGGTGCCCTGAACAAGATATTTGCCCTTCTCAGAGCTAAAACCGGAAATGACTTCAGCCTTTACAAGAAGAGCACTATTAACCGCCGTATTGAAAGACGGATGAACATTCATCAAATCGACAATATAAATCATTACGTCCGTTACTTATCTGAAAATTCGCCTGAGATCGATCTGCTCTTCAAAGAGCTCCTCATCGGCGTGACCAGCTTTTTCAGGGAACCGGATTCCTTTGCAGTTCTGAAAGATAAAGTCATATCGCATCTGCTGAAGAACAAGAAAGGCAAAGAGACCATACGTGTCTGGGTGGTCGGCTGCTCCACAGGCGAGGAGGCATACTCCATCGCCATCGTCTTCAGGGAGTGCCTGGATGAGCTGAGGATAAAAGGCAATTTCAAGATCCAGATCTATCGCCACAGACCTAGACAAAGAGGCCATTGGCGTAGCTCGCACGGGAACTTATCCTGCCAATATCGCTCAGGATGTATCCGAGGAGCGTTTGCAGCGGTTCTTCATAAAAGAAGACGGCAATTACCGCATCAGAAGCGAGATCCGGGAGATGATCGTCTTTGCAGAGCAGAACGTGCTCACGGACCCTCCATTCACCCGGATGGATATGCTCAGTTGCCGAAATCTTCTCATTTACCTGAGCCCCGAGACGCAAAAGAAGCTAATGCCGCTATTCCATTACTCCCTGAATCCCGGTGGCCTTCTTCTCCTCGGCTCATCGGAATCCATCGGAGGCTTCACAGACCTCTTCTCTCCGCTGGACAACAAATGGAAGCTCTTCGAACGCAGGGAAAATCTTGCCGCCCAGTCCCTGGTCGAATTCCCCACAACGCCTCTGTCTTATGAAGACAAAATGCACGAAGCTGAAACAGAGCATAGAGGCTCAAGCGCCAGCATCATCGAGATCGCCCAGACAAACATTCTCCAGACCATCGCACCTCCTGTTGTGCTCATCAATGACCAGGGCGATATCCTTTATTTAACCCGACAGACCGGGAAGTATCTGGAACCGCCTGTCGGGAAAGCAAACATGAACATCTACGCCATGGCCCGCGAGGGATTGAGGGCGGATCTGGGAGTTGCCATCCGTAGAGCTAAGGCCGAGAAGAGGAAGGTAACTATCGAAGGGCTGAGGGTCGAGACGAACGGATCAGGGCAGACCATCAACCTCACAGTTACTCCTTTCGACAAGCCGGATGTGATGCGCGGGCTGATGATGGTCCTATTTGAGGATGTGGCTGCGCCCACAGAGGCGGCGGTGCCCGCCAGTGGAAAATCAAGATCGACTTCCCGGCAGAAGGTCATCCAGGAAGAACTCGAAAAGGAGCTACAGTACACGAAGGAGCACCTTCAGACAGTCATAGAAGAGATGGAAACCAGCCAGGAAGAGCTGAAATCCGCGAACGAGGAGCTTCAATCGACCAATGAGGAACTGCAGAGCACCAACGAGGAGATGGTTACCTCCAAAGAGGAGCTTCAATCCCTCAATGAGGAGCTGACAACCCTCAACGCTGAGCTGCAGTCCAAGAACGAAGAGCTCTCCGAGACCGGCGACGATTTGAAAAACCTCCTCAACAGCACGCAAGTTGCGACACTATTCCTGGACAACAACCTCAAAATCAAGCGGTTCACGCCGTATGCGACAAAGATCATCAGTCTGATACAGAGCGACATAGGTCGCCCTATCACCGACATCGTCTCCGACCTGCAATACGGTAATCTGGCCGAAGATGTAAATGAGGTACTTAAGACGCTGGTCTCCAAGGAGACTCAGGTGCAGACAAAGGGGGGGTCGTGGTACCTGATGAGGATCGTGCCTTATCGAACCACGGAAAACGTCATCGACGGAGTTGTGATCACATTTTCCGACATTACTGATCTCAAACGGCTGGGGGAGAGCCTGGCTGAGCGCGCCGAGTACGCAGAAGGCATCATCCGCACGGTTCGTGAATCGCTGGTGGTGCTGAACGGCGGACTGAGAATTGTGTCGGCCAATCCCTCATTTTACCGGACGTTCCATGTAACGCCCGAAGAGACCAAGGGACAAACCCTTTACGACCTGGGAAACGGGCAGTGGAACATTCCTGCCTTAAGAAAGCTTCTGGAGGAGCTGCTTCCTAAAAACACTCAAATCGAGGGGTTCCTGATGGAGCATGAGTTCCCAGTCATCGGTAAGAGAAGAATGCTCCTCAATGCACGACGCATTGCTCAGGAGGTCTCCCGTAAGGAGTTTATCCTCCTCGCCATAGAGGACATCACGAATCGAAACGAACAATATCAAACCGCAGACGAGGGGACCCATGAAGAAGGGAAAAGACTGATTCAAACAAGATAGTGGCTTGCGCCGAACAGGCGATCGTGATAAGCTCTCAAGCGCCGGGATGGATGACTACATCACCAAGCCCGTGAAAATAGGCGAGCTGTCCGATGTGCTGAAACGGGTATCGTCCACCGTATTTTGATTGCAACTCTCCGGAGTCGCAAGCATGAGCACTTAAAACGGAACCCTTTTATCTTTTCTCTGGTTTTAGACCGAGCATGTTCAAGATCGGCTTTGTCAAGCTGGGAAACATCGCTACCTCGACGGTCATCGATCTTTCCCTGGATGAGATCGCGGAAAGAACAGATATCGAGTTCAAAATCGTCAGCTTCGGACCCAAGATGACCAAAAAAGAGGGCGAAGCGGCAATGGAGCTGAAGTCCTGGGGTCCCGAACTGGTGGTAATCACCAGCCCTAATGCCGCGACCGCCGGTCCAACCGCGGCACGCGAACTCTTCCGGGGTATACCCACCATCATAGTCTCAGACGGTCCGGCAAAGAAGGAGGCACGCGACCTGCTGGCAGCGGATGGCTTCGGCTACATCATTCTGCCCGTAGACCCGCTCATCGGCGCCAAGCGGGAGTTCCTCGACCCGGCGGAGATGGCGCTCTTCAACTCCGACGCGCTCAAGGTCCTGGCCGCCTGCGGGGCCATCAGGCTGGTCTCGGAAGAGCTGGACCTGTGCATGAGCACAATCGCCAGGGGAGAGACCCATCTGCCGGCAATCCTGGCCACCCCGGAGAAATGCGCAGAGCGCATGAACTTCCAGAATCCCTACGCCAGGGCCAAAGCCATCGGAGCCCTGCATATGGCCCAGACCGTAGCCGGCATTGATGCCCAGGCCTGCTTCCGTCTCAAGGAGCTGGAGCAGATCGCCCTGGCCGCGGCTGCGGGCCACGAGGTCATGCGCGCGGCAGCGCGGCTGGCAGATGAAGCCAGAGAACTGGAGAAGGCCAACGATACCGTCTCCCGCAAGCCTCACGCCCGCACAGGAGAGAGCATGTTGAAGACCAGGCTTCTGGAAAAGCCGGAGAAGATTCAGACAGAGAAGATTTAGGCAGAAAAGGAAAAATACTTTCGCTCCGCGCGCTCATTGGCTAAATAGCGACCGCGCCATCATCTCGCTATAAAGGAAGTTTGCTGCCCGGCCCTACTCGCTTCTGGGCAAAGGAAGGGCAGCCTTCCTGATTCACCCCCATTTCTTTTCCGAAAGCGGCAAAAGCTCCTGCATAGAAAGAGTTTTAGCATACTTTTGCGTTGTCCATCTTCGTATGGCTCTGCTGGAGATTAAGGGTGTATACAAGCAATTTTTTGCAGATGGCAAAGAGATGGAGGCCCTGCACGACATCAACCTGGAGATCAGAGAGAACGAGTTCGTCTGCTTCATCGGCCCCTCAGGCTGCGGGAAAACAACTCTGCTTCGCATAGTTGCGGGCCTGGAGGTTCCCACATCCGGCACCGTTACCCTCGATGGCCATCCCATAAAAGGCCCGTCTCCGGAGAGAGGCATGGTATTCCAGGAGTATTCGCTCTTCCCCTGGCGAACGGTTCTGGATAATATCGTCTTCGGCCTGGAATTGAAGAAAGTTCCACTCGATGAACAGAAGAGGCTCGGAAGGCAGTATCTGAAGATGGTCGGCCTGGAGAACTTTGAGACGCGCTATCCTCATGAGCTCTCCGGCGGCATGAAACAGCGAGTGGCCATCGCCAGAGCACTTGTCAACAATCCCAGGGCCATTCTTATGGATGAGCCCTTCGGAGCACTGGATGCCCAGACGCGCAACATCATGCAGTCCGAACTGCTGCGCATCTGGGAAGAGGAGAAGAAGACAGTGATCTTCGTCACTCACAGCGTTGATGAAGCCATCTACCTGGCGGATACCATTGTGATCATGTCCGCCCGCCCGGGGAGAATCAAGGACGTCATCGAGATTCCAATCCAGAGCCCAGAAGCAGAACCAGCGCCGAGGTAAATCAGATAAGGGATCGCATACTCTGCGACCTTCGCTCTGAGATGCGGACCTGTTAAGGATATGGTTTTATATCGAATAGATAACTTATATCTCAGCCTGTTTTTCGTTGGTGAGGCAGTTGGTCGGATCTAGGTGGATGGAGCTTCCGCGCATAGTAGCGGTAGGTAGTGGAGTGATACTGGAGCTGCCGGAGATCTGCGCCGACCTGTTGCTCAAGAGGCGCGGCCTTATCATCACCGGTCCCCGCACGGAGGACGTGGTGGGAAAAGCCATATTTGAGCTTCTGGAGGATGCGCTCTTTCAGCCGGAGACACTAATCTGCAGCGCCTCCAAGCTGGAAGAGGTGGATCGCGCAGAAAGGCTGGGGCAGGAGATCGGTGCCGGATTCCTGATCGGTGCGGGAGGCGGCAGGTCGATAGATATTGCCAAGCTCGCCTCTCTGAGATATGAATATTCCCTTCCTGTCTGTTCCCACCGCAGCATCGCATGACGGCATCTGTTCCTCCCAGGCGTCCTTGACGGTCAATGGAGAGACCACCTCCCTTCCGGCCCAGTCGCCACTGGCCATTGTGGCCGATACAAAGATAATATCTCAGGCGCCGGCCAGGCTTCTGGCAGCGGGCTGCGGTGACATTATCTCCAACTATACTGCCATCCTGGACTGGCAGCTGGCCCACCGGCTCAGAAATGAGGAGTTCAGTGAATATGCCTCAGCTCTCTCCGGCATGACTGCCCGCATGATCGTCGAGCTTGCTGCAGATATTCGGCCGGGTCTGGAGGAATCGGCAAAGATAGTTGTCAAAGCCCTGATCTCCAGCGGCGTGGCCATGAGCATAGCCGGATCTTCAAGGCCGGCCAGCGGCTCAGAGCACAAGTTTGCCCATGCCATGAACCGCATCGCACCAGGAAGGGCGCTGCATGGCGAGCTGTGCGGTCTTGGTACCATTATGATGATGTACCTGCATGGCGGGGACTGGAAGATGATAAAGAGCGCATTAGCTCTGGTGGGAGCCCCTACCTCCGCGGCAGAGGCGGGCCTGGATGCGGAGAACGTGATCGAGGCCCTGATCCGCGCCCATGAGATCCGGCCTGAACGCTATACCATCCTGGACACAGGCCTGAATCGAATTGCTGCAGTCAGAGCCGCAGAAGTTACAGGCATAATTTAAGAGAATAATAATTATCAAATTATGAAAGGAGTATGAACTATGTCCGAGGCATCTACACAAATTACGCTGATTGGAACGAAACTCGCCAGCATTGGCATGGAGTTCACCTTCGTGGGCTCGACTCCGGAATGCGAATCCTGCAAGCTCAGGAACACCTGCATCAATCTGGAGCCGAAGAGGCGCTACAGAGTATTGGGAACGCGCGGAGAGCTGGTCCATGATTGCCCCATACATGAGGCAGGAGTTCGAGCCGTGGAGGTTGCAGAAAGCCCCATAATTGCCGCTTTCGACGCCAGAAAGGCATTCCCCGGATCCAAGATCGTCTTTGAAGCTACGAAGTGCGATGATCCGGAATGCAGCATGTATGATATGTGCCATCCATCAGGATTGAAAGACGGCGAAAGATGCACTATTGTGGAAGTAGTGGGCGAGGCTCCCGAGGATTGCCCGCGCGGAAATGTCTTGAAGCTGGTGGAGTTCCGCCGCTAGATGAATACCATCACCTTTTCTCGAAATATTTTTATTCCAGTGACGGACCTCTGCCGGAACCGCTGCGGTTACTGCTCTTTTCGAAAGGAACCGGACAGGGCCCATTTGATTCATAGATCCGAGGCACTGCGGCTGCTGGAACAGGGCGCAAGATTCAGGTTGCAGCGAGGCACTCTTCACCCTGGGCGAGAGCCCCGGCCTGGTTCCGGGTTTCCAGAGGCTGCTGGGTGAAGCAGAGGCTGCGGACCTTCTGGATTACATGATAGAGCTGTGCGAGCTGGCACTCGATCATGGCCTATTGCCCCACACCAATGCCGGCCTTCTGACGGAGGAGGATATGATTCGTCTGCAGCCCTATAACGCCTCCATGGGACTTATGCTGGAGAGCCTGGCCCTTTTGCCGGTCCATGCCCAGTCGCCGGGAAAGAGACCTGACTTGAGACTGGATCACATCGCACGGGCGGGCAGGCTGCAAATCCCCTTCACCACCGGCATACTGGTCGGCATCGGCGAGAGCTGGCAGGACCGGATCGAGTCCCTGCAGGCCATCGCCGATCTGCATAGAGCATTCGGCCATATTCAGGAGGTTATAATCCAGCCGTTTGATCCGAAGCCTGGAACGGCCCTGGCAGATTCACCCCGGCCCGAGATGGACGATCTTTGCCGGCTGGTGAAGACTGCCCGCGAGATTCTGCCTTTTGACGTAGCGATCCAGGTTCCACCCAACCTCGCGGACCCCTTGCCGCTGGTGAAAGCAGGCGCAACGGATCTAGGTGGAATCAGCCCGGTGACACCAGACGGGATAAATCCTGAGAGAGCCTGGCCGACGGAAGAGGAGCTGCAAATCCACCTGTCAGGCTATACCTTGAAAGAACGACTGCCGGTCTACCCCCAATTTATGGAACGGGGGTGGCATGGCCCTAGAACCAGGGCGCTTGCGGCGTCACTGGCGGGCGAGGACGGCCTTCGGGCGAAAAAGTATATCTTCTAAGGCAGGGTGGTGAATAGGCTTGTGAAGAAGAATTGGCTTGAGATAGGCATGAGCACGGGCCTCGTGTTCCTGATGATCGCTCCTTATTTTAGGGGCGGAATTGGCCCTTCCGGTAGGGCTGAGATCTCCGAGCTTTGCTTTGATTGTCTTGCTCTTCGTGGTGGCCATGGGCTTTATGGGATTGAAACTCGTGGATATGTAGCGACGTTAAATATAAATATAATAATACACATTTTCCATTGAGGGATTTTAGATGGCTGGATTTTTGGAAAAGCTCAAGCTCATAGGAAAGTCCGGAGAACAGGATTACTCTGAGGTAGATCTGGGTCAGTTCGAGGAGTCGAGCGGCTCTCCGGTGACCGTCTTGCGGGTCGCGGAACTGGGTCGAATCGAGGTGCTGCCGGAGATAAAGCAGGAGATTTACGCAGGAAATATTGTCCTGGTGGATATCGCCGGTCTGAAGCGGGATAAGGCTGCCCTGGATAGGGCGATAGGTGAACTTAAAAAGGCTGTCGAAGATGTCTCCGGAGACATTGCAGGAATTGGCGACGATTTAATCGTACTAGTTCCGAGCGGCATAAAGATAGACCGCGAGAAGGTTGTCGGAGGAAAAGATTGAATCTAACTACAAATGCCAGCTGCCCGGTATGCTCTGCCGAGATGCAGTTTTGCTGGGAGACTCAGGACATCCCGCATTTCGGAGAGGCCATGATCATCGGAGGCATCTGCAACTGCGGTTTTCGCCACAGCGATACCATTCTTTTGACTCAGAAGGAGCCAGTGCGTTTCACATTGGCCCTGGAAACAATTGATGACCTGGACGCCAGGGTGATTCGCTCCTCCAGTGGCACCATAAGAGTTCCGGAGCTGGGCGTTGATATCGAACCGGGATTTGCCTCAGAGTCGTACATATCCAATGTGGAAGGCGTCCTGGACAGGATCGAGGGCATAGTCTGCTTTGCCACGCGCTCGGCGCGAGAGGCGGAAAACCTCGGAGGCACAACAAAGGGCGAAGAGATCCTGCAGAACATTGAACTTGCTCGCAAGGGAGAGTTCCCAATAACCCTTATTCTTGAGGACCCCCTGGGAAACAGCGCCATTGATTCAGAAAAAGCTGTGAAATCCGCGCTGACTGAGGAGGATATAGCCCGCCTCAAGACCGGCATTATACTCTTGGGCGACTAGAAATGCTGGTCTTAAGCGGCGGCACGGGAACACCCAAGCTTCTGCGAGGCCTGAAAGAGCTTCTTCCCGCCTCTGACCTCACAGTCGTCGTAAACACGGCAGAGGATCTCTGGATCTCCGGGAATTATATCTCGCCAGATATTGATTCGGTGCTCTATACGCTGGCAGATTTGATAGACGAGAAGAAGTGGTGGGGCATAAAGAATGACAAAACCCTCACCCATGACTTTCTGTTAACCCTTGGCGTGGATGAAAAGCTAAATGTGGGGGATAAAGATCGGGCCGTACACATCTTTCGCTCCAATCTGCTCCGTCGTGGCGTCAAACTGAGCCTGGCCACAGAAGCTCTGGCCGGGGCATTGGGGGTAGAGCAGAAGGTGGTCCCCATGACGGATGATATCGTCTCTACCGTTGTCGCCACCTCTGAAGGGGTGATGCACTTTCAGGATTTCTGGGTGAGCCGGCATGGCAAGCCGGATGTTCGCTCTGTTGTGTTCACGGGAATGGAGGAGGCGCTTCCTAGCCAGGGATTCCTGGCCCTGCTGGAGAAAGAGGATACGGTTCTTATAGGGCCCAGCAATCCCGTCACGAGCATCGGCCCCATCCTGGCTCTGCCCGGTGTTCGAGAACGCCTCCGGGACAAAAAAGTAGTTGCAGTGAGCCCTCTTGTGGGAAATCGCCCGGTCAGCGGCCCGGCTGCCAAGCTCATGGAAGCCCAGGGCGTTCCTGCCAGTGATGAAGGCGTCGCGAGCCTTGCTGGGCCACATCGACCTTTTCGTGGTTGACAAGAAGAGCGACTATCGCGGCGAATGCATGCGCATGAAAACGCTTATGAGGACGAAAAATGAGAGTCTGGCGGTGGCGAGAGGCTTGCTGGATATGATCTCATGTTCTTAGGCATCGATCACGGCACCACAGCCATAAGGTTTGCCACCCCGGAAGGACGCTGCTGGGAGCTGCCCAGGCGTGACGCAAGCCGGCTCTCTGAGACGGAGATAATAACCCGGGTTTCGCAAAATCTTCAACTCGACCACGTGGACCTCGTGGCCCTGACTTATTCGATGGGAGACGGCTTAACCCGTATCGTCCGCCTGAAGGACGCCCCCCACCGGGGCCTGGTCAGCCTGGATGGGGCCGGCCTTCACCAGGGCGGCGGCACCAGGGTCTTTGAAGCCATAAGCGCATCCGGCTGGCCGTCTATCCTCTTGCCCGGCATTCACCGCTCCAGCGATATCGATCCCAGGCTGAAGGTCTTCAGTCACGGCATGAGCCCGGAGAAGGTGGGGCTGGCTTACGGCGTCTTCAAAAAGGGCGTTTCCAGTTTCATCGTATGCGACGCCAGCTCCAATACCGTAAGCTTTTGCGTCATTGACGGAAAGATCATAGGAGCCATCGACGCACCCATCTTTGCGCCCGGCCTGATGCAGGGCCCTCTGGACGTGGAAGCGATCAGGGACGTAGACGCGGGAAAGATGACGGCCAACCAGGCATTCGCCCGCGGAGGCATTCTCAGGAAGATGAAAAGAGCCACACTGGAAGAATGCAGCCCGGAGGAGAGGAAGCTGGCCCTCGAATCGTTAGCCCTGTTCGCTGCCATGGAGATCAATGCCCTGATCGTCCTTTCTCGTGACCTTGGCGAGCCCGATCCTGATCTATTTTTGGCGGGCAGCCCGGCTCCTTTGATCAAAGGGCGCGTGGCTGAACTTCTGGGCAGAGATGTGGAGACTCTTGGGAGATGCGCTGCGGCATTTGGCTGCGCCTGCATTGCAAAAGACGTCTTTGAAGGCCGCAAAAATATCCTGGGCCTGGAAGTGGATGAGCGGGTCAAGAGCATACGCACTATTGAATGATTTCAAAGCGGAAGATTTCGCCCGTCTGTTATGAATGCTCTTCAAAGCGAACAATGTGCCGCCAATCCTGTGGAAATCCATGTTAGCTAAGGGGCAGCGAAATACGGTTATTCTATTAGCGCTATTCAATAATTCAGATAATGAAAGGAGTAAACATTATGAATGAAGATAGCATAACCGGCAGAGGCACGTCGAACCGGGACTGGTGGCCGAACCAGTTGCGGCTCGATATTCTGCACCAGCATTCCTCCAAGTCCAATCCGATGGACGAGGATTTCAACTATGCTAGAGAGTTCAAGAGTCTCGATCTGGCGGCCGTGAAGAACGATCTTCTGGCGCTGATGACCGACTCGCAGGACTGGTGGCCGGCGGACTTTGGACACTACGGACCCCTGTTCATTCGCATGGCCTGGCACAGCGCCGGCACATACCGCAAAGGCGATGGTCGCGGCGGCGGCGGCGGGGCCAACCAGCGTTTTGCTCCCCTCAACAGCTGGCCCGACAATGTCAACCTCGACAAGGCGCGAAGATTGCTTTGGCCGGTCAAGCAGAAGTACGGCCGGAAGATTTCGTGGGCCGACCTGATGATCCTCGCCGGCAACGTCGCTCTAGAATCGATGGGATTCAAGACGTTCGGTTTCGGCGGCGGGCGTGAGGACATCTGGGAACCGGACCAGGACACCTATTGGGGCTCTGAAGATAAATGGCTGGGTGACAAGCGCTACTCCGGCGACCGGAATCTCGAAAATCCGCTCGCTGCCGTGCAGATGGGTCTGATTTACGTCAATCCGGAAGGCCCGAACGGCAATCCGGATCCGATCGCTGCAGCGCGGGATATCCGCGAGACCTTCGCTCGCATGTCAATGAATGACGAAGAGACGGTTGCGCTCATTGCGGGCGGCCATTCCTTCGGCAAGACCCACGGCGCCGGCCCTGCGTCCCATGTCGGGCCTGAGCCCGAAGCTGCCGATATCGAGGAGCAGGGTCTCGGCTGGAAGAGCAGCTTTGGCACGGGCAAAGGTGCTGACACGATCAGCAGTGGCCTGGAAGTCACCTGGACCAACACGCCAACGAAGTGGGGCAACAACTTCTTCCGGATCCTGTTCGGCTTTGAATGGGAACTGACGAAGAGCCCGGCCGGTGCACATCAGTGGAAGCCGAAGGGCGACGCTGGTGCCGGCACCGTGCCGGCTGCACACGACCCGACAAAACGTATTGCGCCTTCCATGCTCACCACTGACCTCGCCCTGCGGTTCGACCCCGTTTACGAAAAGATATCAAGGCGCTTCTACGAAAATCCGGATCAGTTCGCGGACGCGTTCGCCCGCGCCTGGTTCAAGCTGACACACCGCGACATGGGTCCGCGCGCACGCTATCTCGGCCCGGAGGTTCCCGGCGAGGAGCTCATCTGGCAAGACCCCATTCCCGCCGTCAATCACAAACTGATTGATGAAAAGGACATTGCCTCCCTCAAGGCCAAGATCCTGGCTTCGGGCTTGTCGGTATCGGAACTGGTTTCAACTGCCTGGGCGTCGGCGTCCACGTTCCGTGGCTCCGACAAGCGCGGCGGTGCGAATGGTGCCCGCATTCGTCTGGCACCGCAAAAGGACTGGGCTGTCAATCAGCCGGCTCAGTTGGCGAAGGTCCTCAAGACCCTGGAGGGTATCCAGAGCGCTTTCAACAGCGCCGCCTCTGGCGGAAAGAAGGTCTCCCTCGCTGACCTGATCGTTCTTGCCGGTTGCGCTGGCATCGAGCAAGCGGCGAAAAATGCGGGCCAGAATGTGACGGTTCCCTTCACGCCGGGACGCATGGACGCCTCGCAGGAGCAAACCGATGTGGAGTCCTTCGCCGTGCTCGAACCGGTCGCGGATGGGTTCAGAAACTACCTCAAGACCAAATTCTCGGTACCGTCCGAGGCATTGCTGGTTGACAAGGCGCAATTGCTGACGCTGACGGCCCCAGAGATGACGGTGCTCGTGGGCGGCATGCGCGCCCTGTTTACCAACTTCGGACAGACCAAAGCACGGCGTCTTCACGAAGCGGCCGGAGGCTCTGACCAACGACTTCTTTGTGAACCTGCTCGACATGGGCACGGAGTGGAAGGCGGTATCGGACGCCAAGGACATGTTCGAAGGGCGTGACCGCAAGACGGGTGAACTGTTGTGGACCGCCACGCGTGTCGATCTGATCTTCGGTTCCAACGCCCAGCTCCGGGCTCTGGCCGAGGTCTACGGAAGCGCGGACGCGCAGAAGAAGTTCGTCCAGGACTTCGTGGCGGCCTGGACGAAGGTGATGAACCTTGATCGCTTCGACCTCGCCAGATCGTAGCATAAACGTCTTCGAGGGCTTCTGACAGGGAGGCAAAAAAACGGTCAGTTGACAACCGGTTCCAGCGGATGGCGTATCGCCGCCGCTGTGCCGGAATCTTCAGATTTTGGCCCAGATTTTTTAGGATAGGACTTACGCACTTGCAGGAAATTTCTTATAATATGCTATAAGCAAGCTTTATCGAATCTGTGATCATCTCCGTGATGCCTTCGACGGGTTTTAGAAGGATCTCTCCGCCTCTTTCCTTAAGGCCACTCCCAGCCCCTCTTTTTGGCCCATCGCATCTCAGGGAAGAGGACGACTTATTCGCCAGTAAGCTTGTAGCCGATCAAAATTCCCTTGGTAATATATAATATTGCTATGACGCTAAATTCAGAACAGACCAGCTTTCCCAGGGAACGACTTTTTCACAAGCATCTTAATAAAGGTGTGCCCCCAAAATGCCAATGTGAAACGTAGATCCTACCGATTAGAGCTCACATATCCTGAATCCGGCCAGCCAAAATACTTCCTGGTCAGAGATGTAGTCTTCAAGAATACCAGGCGGAAGGTGAAGGTCTACCTGGGCACAAAGCCTCCGTCGGTTGGGGAGCTTGAGGGGTATCGCCAGGATTATGCCTACGACCTGGAGATCAGGGCCGCCAGAAAGAAGGCAGAGCTTTCCAGCTCCTTCTATGCCTCCCGCTACCTCGCCCCTGAGAAGGTGAGGACGGTAGAAGAGCTTAGATACGTCTACCAGGCCATGAGCGATCTCCTGACCGCTGACGAGATAGAGGTCTACGAGAAGAATTTCGAGGTCCACTACGTCCAGGGAACCACTGCAATTGAGGGAAATACTCTCACCTTCAGCGAGACTCACGAGCTTCTGATGCACGGCGTCTCCCCCAGGGAGAAGAGTCTGCGTGAGATCAACGAGGTACAGAACTTCAAGAACGTGATCAGATACAGAAATCAATACAAGGGCAAGGTGAGCGTCGATTTCGCAAGAAAGCTTCACGCCCTGATATTGAACAACATCGAGACTGATTCGGCTGGAACCTTCAGGAGAATCGATGACATCTGCATTGGCGGCTGTGACCTGATGCTCACTCCCTCACTGGAGATTGAGAGCGAGCTGAAGGAGCTTATCGATAATTATTACCGGGGTTTGAAAGATGGCAGGAATCCTTTCGAAGAGGCCGTGCTCTTCCATTACGGCTTTGAGACCATCCATCCCTTCACCGACGGCAACGGCAGGGTAGGCAGGGAGATACTGAACTACATGCTGTTCAGGGAAAGATATCCCAAGATGCTCTTCCTGGGAAAGAACCGTGAGCTCTACATTGAGGCCTTGAGGCTCGGCAATGAGGGACAGATCTCGCAGATGGTCTCGGTCTTCGCTGACCTGATAATTGAGCAAAGACAGAGTGTGCTGAGGGAGAATCTGAAGAGGGTTGCGGCTCCTTTGAAGAGGGATAGGCAGATGAGGATTGGGGATTTTATCCATCTTTAAAGTCCCTCACAATCGAACAGGGCTATGAAGAATTGATCAACCAATCTAAATTTGGTGAACAATGCACCACTACCCCCAAGAACAATTATCTGCCAGATTGTAGTTCAGACTGCCTACCTATCACACTTGGTCAGCCGTGATAAAAGGAGCGGAGCATACAGTTTAGATGCAATATTCCATCAGGCCAAAACATATTTCTTGATGAGGGCATTACCAAAATATCCATGGTTAAGGGCAGAGCTTCATAGATTGTCCCCCGCGGACGCGGGGTCAGGGGGCCGCCACGGCCTGGAGTGGACCCCGTCACCCTAGCGCGTAACACCGCGCGGAACTCCGGAAGAGGTTTGATATTTTTTTGCACCTAACTAATGATATGCCAATGTCATTAAACTGCAGAGTGGACCATGTAGTTGCAGGCAAAGACTACATCAGCGCATTCTTCCGGAGTGCCGCGAGTCGGCCCTGCGGGCCTCCCGCGCTATGGTTGGTTGGGGGCCCGCTCCAGGCCGCGGGCGACCGAGCGACGGCGGTTAAAACGGTGGAGGATCTGACAGCGTGAGGCTTGGTCTTAAAACGTGAGCTATCGAAGACCAAGATTTGGAGTGATGAACCGAGTGCTTGTATATCAGTCAATATCCTTTTCGAATATTACATTTTATAAAAACGTCCTACGTTCAAGGGACATTTTTTAAAGAAACCAATAATTTGAAGTATAAGTGATCCCATAACATGAGTCGAAAACATCTGGAGGAATTAAAAAATGATCCTCGAAAGATCGAAGAAAGAAATGATATCCCTGGCAGCGATCGCAGTTCTTTTTTTTGTCTCGATTGCTCTTGTTGACTCATTCGCCCTTGAACCGAATACGGATCGTCCTGGCATGGACTATACCAGCTTTGATCTCCCCAGCGCCAACCCGAGCCTCTGCGAGCAGGCCTGTAATGGCGACCCCAATTGCCTGGCCTTTACCTATGTAAATCCAGGAGTACAGGGTGCCAATGCCAGGTGCTGGCTAAAGAACGGAATTCCTACCGCCATTCCAGCTACGTGCTGTGACTCTGGTGTAAAAGATGTAACCCCGGTTACTCCTCCGGTAACTCCCCCGGTAGATCTAACAGGTGACTGGAATTGTGATGACGGCGGTATGTATTATATTCGCCAGTTCGGAACTACAATCTGGTGGTATGGCGAGCATAGCCCCAACACACCAGACTGGTCCAACGTCATGCGTGGCACCATCAGCGGTAACACGATAAGTGCAGACTGGACCGATGTCCCTAAAGGCAGCATCATGCAGTATGGCACATTGAATTTGAACATCGAGTCTAATAACAGGATAAGTGCCGTATCCAAGACAGGAGGCTTTGCAGGATCGGTCTGGACGAGGTAGGACCTGGAGACACCAGGACACTACCTCTTAACAGTCTTTTTTAGTCTGCCAAGGCCCGGTACTGGAAACCCCTGGACAAGCTTGAGGGCATAGACTTCATCGTGCTCTCTGGATTCTGCACCGCCTGAATCGATAGATGTAAATCGGATTGATGCTAACTGCAATCACTAGGTTTTGCTTGATTGCCTTTCCATATAGTGACTGGAATCAAGATTTACAGACCCTATTTTCCCTCCTGGCAAACAATCCACACACTACGGAATGATCAATGGACAATTGCCTTTATAGAATTACTAGCATCGGATAACCTGAAAGAACGCTGTGGAATCCGGCGCGCAACACCAGCAACGTTAAAAATGGGATTCCCTTAAACGTTAAGGTATCCTAATTTGTAAAAACTTATAAATAGATTCAGATGGAATATACGCTTGGTGAATTTCCGTGAAAATAAAGTTTTGTTTGCTATTAACGCTGACTGTAATAATGCTGCTCAGTACGGCGACTTTCGCACAGAAAATGCAGGGAGTAGCCGTTATGTCGGATAGCATAGCACCTGCACCGCCATCAATTGGAGCAGACGTGCCGTTGACTTATTTTGGCCCAGCTCCCTCGACCGTTCAACGTGAACTTGTTGGTCCCTACCAACTGCTGAGATCTGGAATGATCGATCTCAATGCCGGCACTATCACCATGCCGCTTTACCAGGGCCAAATGTTGGACGGCAAGAAGGTGTGGTACATCCTCACAGACACAGATGATAAGGGCAATGCTGATGCCCTTGGTCTTAACTATGCACCAAAGCTGACCTATGCAAATGTAGGCAAAGGGGCACGCAAGGCGACCTTAGAGAAGAATTGCTCGCTGACCTTCGAGAGCGGAACTGTGGACTTCAAGCCCGATCACAAAATAGTGCCCGGGGATGCACCAAATCCGTTCCCGCCCAAGAATGCAACGCCCGGATCGATGGGCGATGCAGATTACAGCCCATTGGTTGTCATTACTAATGCAGGAGATCATATCTACAATGCGCCCATGATTGCCTTCAATGTGGATGAAAAGCAGCTCTCATTCCCGAATGGCAAACCCGATTATAGCATTGTAGAGGATAAAGTAGTGGGCATAGATGCCAAGAACATGACCGTCACCCTAAAACTCACTCAAGGGTTCAGCTTTGCGAAACCTGTACTCTACCTGAGTACCGATGCCAGTGACCCATTAGCTGCCACCCTCGAAGGAGCAACTTATGCTCCGGCATTAAGAGACGTCCCGGTGGGCCGGGATGACAGCGCATTCAGTGCCATAGAAAGGATATTCGTCTTCATCAATGGACCCACAGGCAAGGATAACCCGCAGCGTCAGGGATTGGATAGTGCACTAACCGACGGCGAGTCGCCCCTTAACGTATTGGGCGGTATTCCCTCTGTAGCCACGGATTACAGCCCGCTTTGGGATATGAACCTCGGAATGTGGACAAAAGACGCGGTCGATAAGGGCGATAGATCCAGGATGATTGAGGAGTTCCAGATTCTAGGAATGGCTCAGAAAGGCTGGATCACTGGTCCTTCGGGTGGGCCCTTTGGATCGGTCGGCATAGTAGTTAACTGCCCAATCGCTTATCGTTTCCTGTGAACACTCCTGCGGGAACCCAGGAAACCAACTTTTTTTCGTTATACAGAAATCATAGTTTCGAATGGAGCTGGTGAATTTCACTAATCTTCGGTGAGTGAGAGCTGGCGGCATATCTGCGGTCAAGGCCAAAGGGATTTATATGCAGAAATCTGGGACACTTACGAATACATATTAACTTCTGCTCCTCTAATTGGAAATCATGGCAAATATATACCATTTAATAGCGATAGTCGTTTTCATTACACTTGTAGAAGGTCTGGTCATATACATCAATTTGATACTGGTTCCAGAACTCCAGCCGGCCCGAACGGCCTTTATAGTAGCTGTGGCAACAGTTGCAAATGCAATAATGGCATGGCACATTTCTAAAGCACATCAAGACCTTCTACAAGGGTAATATCAAAGAATATAGATATATAATAGCCACATAAAAGGTCGTATACTATGCAAAACCCTCACAGTATATGTCATTGGAGCGGCCATCGTGCTTGCACTTGCGGGTCTCGCCTCCCGGTTGCACTGGGGTTCTAAACGTATGCACCTCATCGTACATGTAACCGGAGCCGCCATCGCATGGGCGGTTATCCTCGGTCTCGCGTGGTTCACAGGCGACCCGGCACAATTCGGTACCATCGTCCCGGTTTGTGTTGGATTCGCGCTCGGAATGCTCTGGATGTACATTGCCTGCGTGCACGTCTATAGGACATAGTAAGAGCGGTATATCTCCTGAGGGCGATACCAAATCTGCATCGAGTATTGCAACCAGCATCTTCTTGATCAGGAGATAAGAGCATAATTAAATAATAAATTTCTCAGCAAAACCTACATTAAAGCCCATAGTTTATAGATCTAAATATCAAAATACATACAAAATACTCGGTGAAATTTACAGCTTCCGAAACGCGGCTCAAAGGCCGCGCTTCTGAAACTGCTCCTCCCTCCTGTGATGTAGTTGTTGACGGGTTTTGATAATTGTTTATCACGAGGCCATGGTATCATGGCATCGCGTCCGAGCGCAGGTGTAGTGCGCCCGTCCGCAATCTGCTACTACCTCCCATGATATAAAGGTTACTTCTTCTGCAGCCAGGGCATCATGGCCCGCAGCTCTGCACCCACCTATCTCAATGGGGTGCTCGGCCTCCATCTTCTCCAGCGACTTCTTCACAGGAAGACCGGCCTGGCTCTCCAAGATCCACTCGCGGGCAAACTCGCCGGACTGGATCTCGCCCAGAATTTCCTGCATCTCGGCCCGGGACTCCTCATTGATGATCCTCCCGCCACGGGTCATGCCGCCGTACTCGGCTGTGTTGGAGACGTTGTTCCACATGCGCATGAAGCCGCCCTCGTAGATCAGGTCCACGATCAGCTTCAGCTCATGGCAGGCCTCGAAGTAGGCGATCTCAGGCTGGTAGCCCGCGTCGACAAGCGTCTCGAAAGCCGCCTTGATCATCTCTGTGACGCCTCCGCACAGATCCACCTGCTCGCCGAACAGATCGGTCTCCGTCTCCTCGGTGAAGGTGGTCTCGATAACTCCGGCACGCGTGCCGCCGATGCCCTTGGCATAGGCCAGCGCCCGCTTCAGATGCCGCGCCGGAGGCATCCTGCTCCACAGCCACGAGACAGGGGACGCCCTTGCCCTCCTGGTAGGTCCTGCGCACCAGATCGCCGGGGCCTTTCGGCGCCACCATGACCACATCCACGTTCTCGGGCGGCACAATCTGGAAGTAGCGAATGTTGAAGCCGTGGCTGAATCCCAGGATTTTGCCCTCTTCCAGGTGCGGAGCAATCTGCTCCCTGTAGATCTTGCCCTGATACTCGTCCGGCAGGAGGATCTGAATGTAGTCCGCCTTCTTGGCAGCATCTGCGACGGTCATGACCTTCACTCCATCCGCCTCAGCCCTCTTCCAGGCTTTGGAGCCGGGCAGGTCGGCAGCGATGACGTCCAGACCTGAATCCTTCAGATTCTCGCCCTGGGCATGCCCCTGGTTTCCCCATCCCACTATGGCGATGGTCTTGTCTTTCAATACCTTCAAGTCTGCATCCTTATCATGGTATATCTGTCACCAATTTTTATTCCTCCAAATTCTCTTTTTTCGGTTAACTAGTTATAATCGATCAAGCATGAATAAGGTTTTAGATCGAGACCCGACTTGTGGAGATGAAGACGCCCCAATCCTTTCTGGCTTAGAGGCATCTGTCCACCGGATCCCGGATCATTCATGCCATATTGGGCTTTATCAAGTCTGATAACTGCATCAAGCCTTGATTACCCTTGCGCCCCTGATCATCGATACCTTTCCAGTGCGGGCCAGCTCCTTTATGCCGAACTGGCGCAGCAGTTGAATAATGGCATCAACCTTCTCCTCGTCTCCGGTCACCTCGATTATCATGGACCTCTGCGAGACATCGATGATCCTGGCCCGGAAGATGTTCACAATCTGCATGATCTCGCTTCTGTTCTCCCGGTCCACGCTCACCTTGATGACGGCCAGCTCCCTCTCCAGGGATTCAGACGGGTCCAGCTCGCTGACGCGAATGACATTGATCAACTTGCTGAGCTGCTTTATGACCTGCTCCAGGACGTCTCTGTCACCCTGCACTGTGATGGTCATGCGGGAGTACTCGGGGTTATCCGTCGCGCCCACGGAGAGGCTGTCGATGTTGAAGGACCTGCGGCTGAAGAGGCCTGCTATGCGCGTCAGCACTCCGGACTTATTCTCCACAATGACCGCAATATTATGCTTCATCTAGTACCCCTCCAGGCCCAGAACATCTTTCCTGGCATCGGCATAGATCTTCTCCAGGTTGTTTGCTTTGAACCTCATCGCACCACTCCAGCTCCAGGATCTCGCTTAAGGTAGCGCCCGCCGGCACCATGGGAGAGACCTTCTCCGCCGGATTGACTATGAAGTCCATGAGGCAGGCCTGTCTGTGGCCAGAGCCGCACGAATGACGCCCTCGACCTCAGAGGGCTTTGTGGCCCGCAACCCCACGGCTCCATAGGCCTCGGCCAGCTTGACGAAATCAGGACTGGTACGTCCCAGGATCGTGGCCGAATACCTCTTCTCAAAGAATAGCTCCTGCCACTGGCGAACCATCCCCAGACACCCGTTGTTCAAGATTGCCACCTTCACTGGAATCTCGTTGACGACTGCAGTTGCAAGCTCCTGGCTGTTCATGAGGAAGCTGCCGTCGCCAGCGATGTCGATCACTTCGCATTCCGGCCGGCCCATCTTGGCCCCGATGGCCGCAGGGAAGCCATATCCCATCGTCCCCAGGCCTCCCGAGGATATGAACTTCTGAGGATCCTTATGCACAAAAAACTGCGCTGCCCACATCTGGTTTTGCCCAACCTCTGTGGTGATGATGGCTTCCGGCGCCAGTTCGCAAAGCTTCTCAATCACATACTGGGGCTTGATGACGTTCATGTCCGGAATGTAGCGCAGGGGATAGTCCTTCTTCCAGCACTCAATCTTCTCGTTCCACGGTCCCCTGTTCTTCGGCAAAACCTCTCTTAAGAGACCGGTAAGTGCATTACGCGCATCTCCGACCACGGGAATGTCCACCCGCACGTTCTTGCCGACTTCGGCCGGGTCCACGTCGATATGAACGATCTTGGCCAATGGAGCAAAGCTGGAGATCTTGCCGGTCACCCGATCATCAAATCTCGCTCCTATGGCCAAAATCAGATCCGACTCCTGAATGGCATAGTTGGCATATTTTGTGCCGTGCATCCCCAGCATCCCGAGCGATAGAGGATGGTCCTCCGGGAAGCAACCCACGCCCATGAGAGTTGTTGTAACCGGGGCGTTGATCTTCTGCGCCAGCTCATAGAGCTCTTTATGCGCAAAGGCATACTTCACTCCGCCACCAGCGTAAATAACGGGCCTTTCCGCCTCCATTAGAGCCTTGGCTGCTTTCTTGATCTGCATCTCATGCGCCTTGAAAGAGGGATGGTATCCCGGCAGGTTCACCTCCGGCCAGGAGAACTCGACCTCCTCCACAGTCACATCCCGCGGCAGATCGATCAGCACCGGACCGGGTCTTCCTGTGCGGGCGATATAGAATGCCTCACGGAAGACGCGAGGTATATCCTTAGCACTTCGGAGCAGGTAATTGTGCTTGGTAATAGGCAAAGTAATCCCGGTTATATCCGCCTCCTGGAAGGCATCTTTTCCAATCAGCCAGGTATTGACCTGCCCGGTAATGGCGACCATGGGCACGGAGTCCATGTAGGCGTTGGCAATGCCGGTGACAAGGTTCGTCGCCCCCGGCCCGGAGGTGGCAATGCAGACGCCCACCTTGCCCGTGGCTCTGGCATATCCGTCCGCCATGTGCGCTGCTCCCTGCTCATGGCGCACCAGGATATGGCGAATATCGGATTGATAGATGGCGTCATAAAGAGGCAGCAGTACTCCGCCAGGAAGCCCGAATACTACATCTACACCCTCTCTTTTCAGGCTCTCCAATACCGCTTGTGCTCCGGTCATCTTTCGCGGTATGTCTCGACTGTTGTCGGAACCCGTCCGGGCTATTCCTTGCGACTTTTAGCCTTCTCCTCCTCTTCCAGCCGCATAAGCCGATTGATGCCCTTCAGCACGGCCTCGACTGATGCCATGATTATATCAGCGCCAGCACCGCTGGCAGTTATCTTACTGTCTGCCATTGCCATTGTCACCCATACTTCAACCAGTGCATTTGTCCCGCCTGTTATGGCATCTACGTGGTATTCATCAAGGCGAACATCGGCCACGCCTGATATCGCTCGCCTTATGGCATTTATGGCTGCATCCACCGGCCCAACTCCCGTGCCCGCTTCCAGCTTCTCCACGCCGTTAAGCAGGATCTTCACTGATGCCGTGGGCGTCACGGTGTTGCCTGCAACCACTGTTACCTCTTCCAGCTTGACCCTCGGCTCTATCTGGATGGAGAGAACAGTATCGGCTATCGTCTGCAGATCGGCATCAGAGACGCGTTTGCCCTTATCACCCAGCTCCTTTACCCGTGCTAGAATCTGGGCCAGTTGCAGCTCTGTGGCCGATATACCAAACTCACGCAGGGCCAGCTCGACTGAAGCTCGACCTGCATGCTTGCCGAGCACTATGCGCCTCTTTCTGCCCACAGTCTCCGGCTGTATCGGCTCATAGGTCTTGGTATCCGCCAGAAGTCCGTGCACATGGATGCCTGCTTCGTGCGTAAAGGCATTCTCCCCCACAATTGCCTTGTTAGAGGCCAGTGGAATGCCGGTCATTCTCGAGACCATACGAGAGAGCTGGTATATATCCTGGCATTTGATACCGGTATTGATTTTATAAAGAGCTTCCAGGGTCATGACCACCTCTTCCAGACTGGCATTCCCAGCTCGCTCGCCTATGCCATTTACTGTCACATGCGCTTGAGAGGCCCCGGCACGGAGTGCGGCAATGGTATTGGCAGTAGCCATGCCGAAGTCGTTGTGGCAATGTATACTGATCGGCGCCCCCAATTGAGACAACCGGGAAAAGATCACATCCGCCGTTTCAGGCACGAGTACTCCTACAGTATCGCAGAAGGCAATCCTGTCGGCTCCGGCCTCGATTCCGGCAATGTAAAGGCTGGCCAGATAATCCTGATCGGCGCGACTGGCATCCTCACCGGATAGCTCCACGATTAGGCCGTGATCTTTGGCGTACTCAGTAACTTCCACGGCTTTCCGTATCACCGATTTTCGATCGGATTTGAGCTTGGCCTCAATATGAAGATCGGATACCGGTACAACGAGATGGACGGAATCCACATCGCAGTCCAGAGCCGTATCAACATCCGCGGTCAAAGCCCGAACATAGCTGCAAATCTCGGCATTAAGACCAAAACCGGCAACTGCCTTTATTGACAGGCGTTCTCCCTCAGAGGTCATTGCGGATCCGGCTTCAATGACCTGCACGCCCAGGGCATCGAGCCCTTGGGCAATGGCGAGCTTCTCGTCCGTGCCCAGAGATACGCCTGGCGTCTGTTCACCGTCACGTAAGGTAGTGTCTAGAAATCGTATTTTACCAAATAAAGCGATCCCACGCATTCATGCTCAATCACCCTCGGCCCCTCTGGCCGTTCTAGCTTTGAGATCTTTAATGATTGATAAAGCTAACGACGGAATGGGCCGGTATGATCAATTGACCTCCCGAAAGCCTGAAAGATGAAAGCCAGAAAGATATGAGCCGGAAGATGGAAGGCCTTATGAAAAAAAACGGCTAACGTCTCTGGTGCGGATCATATATTCGTCGAATGACGTTCCAAGGGTAAGCTTTAAACCGTTGGAACCCGAAAGGCTATTGGAATGGTGGAGGTTTAGGAAAGATGAAGTCAAAGATACTATTTCTCACCCTAGCTATGCTCTTTTGCCTGACGGCACAACTCTATGCCTTAACAAATATGGCATCGGGAGCGGGATGTGGAACCAATCCGCTGGGTGACACTTCAGGCGACACCGACTTTTATGTAAGCAAAAATCAGAATTTGCCGGCATCCGATATGTCAACGCCCGCGGCAGCAATTACGGGAAAAGCAGCTGTTGCCCTGGGCTCATCTGCTGCTCTGAAAGCGACAATTCGGAGCTTGAGCCCGGATAAGCCAAGTCCGCAAGTCGCGGGTGCGTCAGTCGTCTGGAATGTCGAGGCTGCCAACCCCAATAATGAAAAGATGCTTTACGATTTTCTCCTTCAAGGACCCGCGACGGGCAGCAAGCTCCTGGATGAGACAGGCTGGACTTCTGGAAGCTCCTGGATCTGGAACACCACAGATGCGGATGCAGGAGATAATCAGATCGAAGCCCGGGTTATGCGCGCCGGAGCCAGTGGCTTTGATGCCAGCATGACAGCAGAGCTTCATAGTTTCCGCCGCAACTCAAAATAGCGGGACGGCTGCCGTTGACACGACTCCAGTTGCGTCCGTTGAGGGTTCCTCATCAGTGAACGATGCCGCAAATGCGGGTTCCAATGCAGCAACGACCGACGCGGATGGCCATCCCGTATCGAAGACAGGAGATAGCACGGATAGCAAGCCGAGATTTGCACCAGACGAGAAGCCACGACAACTTACAACTTCCACCGGAGGCCTGACCACGGGGCCGAATATGAGCATGCCGGATCCGACGCCTAAGTCTGCAAGTCAGACCTCGGCGGGGACTACAACCGATGGCCAGGCAGAGACAGGGAGTGCAACCGCAGAAACAACGACCATGGCAGTGGAAGGCAAGTGGACAGTGAAACTCATTAATGCCGGCAGTACGGTGGATCTCTTCCTGGTTCAGACGGGAGGAAGCATCGTAGGCTATGGCAACCTCAATGAGCAGAACACAAAGATTCCTCTGACCTTTAAAGGCACCGTTTCCGCCAATACCATGAGTCTTGAGGCACAAACCGTGGTGGACAAATATGTTAATAAGATCGACAAGAGCATAAATCTTGATCTGGTTCAGGCCGACAAGGTTATCTCCGGCAGCTATGAAATATATTCCGGCAAGGATCTGACGGGAAAGGGAAATGCCACAGCAAGCCGATTTTCGGCATAAGCCTGGAAATCCGGCGTTCTCCACCCGCCCAAAATTTTAATATAAAAATTTGAGCCGAAAAAGAATAAGACCAATCACCTGGGCGATCATGGACGTCCAGAATAAAAATCTCACGATATTATCAATCGAAGAGGAGGAGGATATCATTGAAGACGCATCTAGTAATATGCACAGTTCTAATCATGGCACTTCTTGCCTGTCCGGCGTGGGCGGGCTGCGGGAAATGGGTAGTTCGAGACAATACTGATTTTCTGACCGACCCGCTCTTCGACCAGGCAGTCGCATCCTCCACCGGCGCCAGTGCAACTTTGAATCCGGACGGCACGGCAAAACAGAGCGTAGAGACGGAGACGGAAAATAGCAGTGCAATTTCGAAGCCAGCCAATGCCGCAGCCGTAGAGAAGAAAGACCCGGTTGTGGATCTGGGCGGAAAGTGGAGCCTTCGGCTGGAGGCGGCCAACGCAGAGCAGAGCAAAGGAAGCGCTCTTGATTTGATTCTCATTCAGACCGGTGAGAGACTGCAAGGCTATGGGACTCTTGTCGAGGGAGGATCGGATATTCCAGCCACTGCCACAGGTTCCATAACCAAAGACTCCGTAAGCCTGGATATAAAGCTGGTAAAGCAAAAGAAAGACTATAAGCTGGATCTGGCTCTCGTCAACAACAAGATGGAAGGAAATTACGAGCTCTATGAGAGCCAAAAGCTGGAGGAAGATGGCAATGCCACCGCCAGCAGATCGGCTTCCTGAGGCTCAAACTAAATTTCCGCTTTTTTATGGATAGGATAAACTCGCCCATGAACCCAAAAGTATTATTCGGTCCGGGTCCCATTAATGATAGTGAACCTTCGCCTCAATTACTATAACGTAGCCGCATTCATTTTTATACTATCAGTATTTGTGGCGATATATCTGACAATGGCCTTCATCACTACCCTGATGCTGGGCATCTTCTTCGTTTATCTATTGGAGCCCATCTATCTCAGCCTCCTCCGCCTTACTGGAAGAAAGCAGGTGTCATCGTTCCTAACCATATTGGCCGCTTCCGGCGCCATTTTATCCCTGACATACTTTGTAGCCACCCGCCTCATGGCCGAGGTATCCACTCTGATAAGCCCCAGCGGCACGGATAATCTGCAGAGGTTCAGCATCGCCCGGATGGTTATGAACTTACTGGGATTATACCTTCCTGCCCCCCTGGCCACACTTTTGGGCAGCTTACCTGATACCATCGCCAGCAACATCGACGTTGTTGCTAAAAACGGGATTTCCGACTTTTTGACAAACCTACCTCTATACATCACTCAGATCATCTTGCTGGTCCTCATCACATATTATTTCTTTATCGACGGCAAGGACAGAGTAAATAAATTCGTCGATATCACGCCCAGGAGAGATATAACCCGCTATTTTTTGGCTGAGCTGAGCCACATCTACCAGGTATTCTTTAGAGTTCAGTTCTTCATAGCCGTGGTGAGCGCAATACTGGCCATAGCGGGTTTCTCACTCATAGGCGTGCCCTACCCGGTCACCTGGGGTATAATCCTCGGCTTCTTCGCCCTGCTCCCCGAACTTGGACCGGCCACACTCTTTGTGCCCATGGCTCTCTATTACCTCATCAGTCACGATATCGCCAGAGCGCTGGAGATATTTATCTATGGAGAGGTCTTTCTGGTATTCATATCCGAATACGTACTCCGCCCCGGCCTGGTATTGAAGGGAACTGCAATCCACCCGATCATGACAATACTTGCCTTCACCGCCCCTATATTCATCATAGGTGCACCGGGCCTCATCGTCGGGCCCATAGTTTACGGATTTGCCCTCGCCGGCTACAGGACCGTTCTACATTTCAGGAAGAAGGAGGAGGATGCGGGGCGGGAAGATGAAGAAGAGAGGATTAACGGGGAATGAAGGTCTCTCGCGGTTAATTTGGCGGGATCCACGTTTTTCTGCCAACGCCATTCGTCGCCCCGAGGCATGCTGTAGGAGGGACTAAACGATATGTATCTGATATTTAATCGATAACAGCCTCTACAACGAAATGCAGCCAGCCTGAGGGAGCCCTTCAAAGGATAGATGGAGCCGAGATATTCCTGGCGTTCGCAGATCCCAGGACACTGGCTTCAAAGACCTTGAGAGATGCTCATCAAAATGGATCATATCCGGATGAGTACTTAAACTATATTCTGCGATAACTAAATCGCATTGAAGAATCCAAAAATGAGCCCTGCAATTTAAATCATTTATGATACGGCTCGTGGTGCATTATCCGGAAGCCGCGATAGATCTGCTCCAGAAGTATTATTCGCATCATTTGATGCGGGAAGGTCATCCTGGAGAAGGAAAGCACCAGATCCGCCCTTTGCAGGACGAACGGTGCCAATCCCAGGGGGCCGCCTATCACAAAGGCGACCTCAGTTCTTCCCTCCAGTATCTGTTCATTCAGCCATGCCGCCAGCTCCGGTGAATCAAACGACCTGCCCACCCTGATCCAGGACCGTCACAGCTCCCGAGTGACCCTTCAGCTTCTCCAGAATTGCCAGGCCCTCTTCTGCCATGGCTTTCTTCTCCTCGGCGGAAGTTGCAGTCTCCTTTGTGTGAGCAGGTATCTCCACCATCTCCAGACGAGCGTAAGGGCGCAGCCGGCGCGTGAAGTCTGCGGCTGCCTCCTGCCAGTATCTTTCCCTGAGACGGCCTACAGCGATGATGCGAAGAATCATAGTGCTTACCCATTCATACTGATTTCATGCTGATTTCATATTGATCTTGATCTCCATCTCCGAATCAAATTCAGCGACTGGTCTCCACCTTTTCCAGATAGAGGATTCCTGTGGGTGTGGCAACCCATCCGTCAGCCGTCTGCTCAATAACCAGGGCTTTTTCCAGCATGCGAAGATGGTACTCCGCTAGAGTCGGACTGAGATCGAACTCGCTCTCGATCTGGCTTAAGCTCGAACAACCGCGAGCAACGGCCATAAGCATCTTTCTTCGCAGCCCAAGCTGCAAAACTTCCAATGCGAAGCGATGGTCCTCTGCCGTCTCCCACCACGTTGGCGTTGTTTTCGTAAGTCGAACCCCCAAATAGCATTAGCCCGTTTCACACTCATTTCGTAATTCATATTTTTTTCTATTGATTTCCGAACTTTAACTATTAACATTAAATAGTTGCAGACAGGATTTTGTCCTGGTTTTATAGTTTTGCTGATATTATCGAGGTGTGGATATGGTTAATGACGTTCGTGATAGATCCATAGATCCTGCCAGCCAGGAGATGCTCGATGTCTGCCAGAGGGCCGGCCTGGAGACGGCATGGGATCGGTTCGATAGACAGCAACCTCAATGCGGTTTTGGAGAACTGGGCTTATGCTGTCGCAACTGCAACATGGGCCCCTGCCGCATCGATCCCTTTGGAGAGGGTGCCCTCAAAGGTGTCTGCGGAGCCACTGCGGATATCATAGTTGCCCGCAACCTCCTGCGCAGCATTGCCGCAGGAGCGGCAGCCCACTCCGACCATGCTCGGGATGTAGCCCGGACCTTCCAGCTTGTAGTGGAGGGCAAAGCGCCATCCTACAGCATCAAAGATCCGGCCAAGCTGGAACGCCTGATGAAGGAGTACGGCGTGGACAGCCCGGTTGCGCTGGCAGCGGCCATTCTTGCGGAATTTGGCAAACAAGAAGGCCCAATCCAGTTCACGAGGAGGGCTCCTCCCCAACGGCTGGAGCTCTGGAAAAAGCTGGGCATCGATCCTCGCGGCATCGACCGCGAGATCGTGGAGTGCATGCACAGAACGACCATGGGCGTGGATAATGATTATGTAAACCTGATACTGCAAGGCCTGCGCACTAGCCTGGCTGACGGCTGGGGCGGCTCCATGATCGCGACAGAATTGCAGGATGTCTTATTCGGCACGCCTGCACCCGTATTCTCAGAGGCCAACCTGGGTGTTCTGGAGCCCGATCAGGTCAATGTCATTGTGCACGGTCACGAGCCTCTTCTCTCGGAGATGATCGTGGCAGCAGCCAATGACCCGGAATTGATCGATCTGGCGAAAAAAATTGGAGCGAAAGGAATCAATGTGGCAGGATTATGCTGCACAGGAAATGAGGCTCTCATGCGTCAGGGCGTGCCCATGGCCGGCAACTTCCTGAGCCAGGAGCTGGCTGTGGCCACGGGCGTGGCGGATGCCATGGTTGTCGATGTGCAGTGTATCATGCCCGCGCTAGGTGCATTGGCCGGCTGCTTCCATACCAAGTTCATATCCACCTCGCCCAAGGCCAAGTTTCCCGGAGCTGTGCACATGGAGTTCCATGAGGAGACGGCTCTTGAGACGGCCAAAGAAATCGTCCGGACGGCGGTCCTGAACTATCAAAACAGGGACCCCGCCAAAGTCCATATTCCCCAGATCAAGTCCAGGTGTATGGTGGGCTTTTCCGTAGAGTCGATCGTCGCCGCCCTGGGCGGCAATCTCGATCCTCTTCTGGGAGCCATCAAGATGGGCAATGTGCGCGGCATCGGAGCCGTCGTCGGCTGCAATAATCCCAAGCTTCCGCAGGACTATGGCCACATCAACATGGTGTTGGAACTCATTAAGAACAACGTCCTGGTTGTCACGACGGGATGCAACGCTCAGGCCTGCGCCAAGGCCGGGCTGCTCCTGCCAGAGGCTGCAGAAAAAGCGGGAGTTGGTCTGAAGGGTGTCTGCAAAGCACTTGGCATTCCACCCGTGCTGCATATGGGCTCCTGTGTGGACATCAGCCGTATCCTGGTTGCCGCAGCGGCCATCGCCAATGCATTGGGCGTGGACATAAGCGACCTGCCTGCAGCCGCCGCCGCGCCGGAATGGATGAGCGAAAAAGCTGTAGCTATCGGCACCTATGCGGTGGGATCGGGAGTCTACACGGTGCTGGGAACCATGCCCCCCGTCCTGGGAAGTTCGGCAGTAGCTGCGCTACTCACCTCAGGCGCCAGGGATGTGGTTGGGGCATGCTTTGCCGTGGAGCCGGACCCCTTCAAAGCGGCAAAGCTCATGATCGATCACATCGACGGCCAGCGCAAAAAGCTGGGATTGGCATGACGGAGATGAAAGAAGTATTCGTACGTCTGGATCGATGTATGGGCTGCAAATCCTGCGAGATGGCCTGCGCCGTGGAGCACTCGACCTCCAAAAACCTCTTCAGCTCCATCTCCGAAAAGCCTCTACCCATACGCCGTCTTTATGTGGAGAAGGCCGAGGGTCAGAATGTGCCCCTGGTCTGCCGCCACTGCGAGGATGCACCATGCGTCGCAGTCTGCCGCACCGGGGCGATGTTCCAGGACTCCGTCACCGGAATAGTCGACCGCAACACAGAGAAGTGCGTGGGCTGCTGGATGTGCGCCATGATCTGCCCCTACGGCGTCATAGGCCGCCAGGCAGGAGTGCGCATGGCCGTGAAGTGCGACCGCTGCAAGGATCTGGATGAGCCGGCCTGCGTGCGTGCCTGTCCTGCTGGAACTCTCGTATTTGCCACAGAGGGTGAATTTATGGAAGTGATGCGCAAGGCTGCGGCCGCGAGGATTGCCCGCATGGCCTTGAGCCCGGGTTAGAGCCCGAAAATTGAGAAACGAGACCGATAAGAAGACAAGAGATAGGGATAAATCAAGAGATCGGAAAGAGTCAAAAAATCCGAAAATCGGGAAAAAGGAACTGATGTTGCTAGACCATGGGGGTCAGACTGATTCTGTTCCGATCTTCCAATAACATGTTGTAGGGCTCGGTCCTCGGTATGACTCCATATAGAAAGAGCCCTCCGTTCAACTCGTTGACGAGGATATAGGTGTCTGCCGTATGGATGGCCATGTTTATGCTCTCCTGGCCGCTCTTCACCACGAGCAGATTGATATCTTTCGTCTCCTTCCAGTTGCGTATCATCAGGTTGGTCAGGTTGAGAACTGCTTTGTAGCCGAAGGCGAATTCGATGGTGTCCAGGCCGATGATGTTCAGTATGGGCCGGCCCGTTCTCTCCCTCAATTCATCCCACTTCTGCTGCAGATCTTTTCCCCAGGCCACAGGATCCTCTCCCTCCGGCTGGGATACGATGACGTTGGTGGGCACAAAGATGTCGGACGAGCTAAGCTGGTAGCCGAGGCTGGGCAGGATAAAGACACCTCGACCATTTTTGATGGCATTTGACGCTAAGGCCGTCAAGATCTGGTAGTACCTCTTGCCCACTCCGTGGTCTATCTCCAGCACATTGCATGACCCGTACTTCAGACCGCCTGTGACCTTATCGAGGTCCGGAATCCCTGTGGAAATTCTATCTTTGGAGAGGTCCGGAACCCTGACACCATCACTGGCAATCAGGGCATCCTTATGTTCCCGGTAGGGCTCAAAGAACCTGAACCGACCTTCATGCAACGTGACCGTGTAGGTCTTCTGCCCGATCTCCACCCCCCTCAGCTTGTCCAGCTTGATCTGGCGAACATAGCGGGTCCTCATGCTCCCTTTCGCATAGCCCGGCAGGCGGAACTGCTCCATGGTCACCACTCCGTCCACGATGTAGTCCAGGGGCATCACATTGGCGAACTCGGAGACGAAGATGAGATGAGTGTCCAGATCGCGGGCGAACTCGCAGATATTCTGCTCGAAGCTGTGCTGAGATTCTCCGATGAGGTGAGCAGTATAATTCAAGACCGCGTCCCAGCTATCAATGATGATCATGGGGTTGTCCATCTCCTCGGTCTCGTCGAAGAAGACCTTAAAGAAGTCCAGGACAGCGTAATAGTTGGAGAGATCCTTACCCATCCCCTTCAGGCTCTCCAGGAGCTTGGTTTGAGTCGCGTTCACAACATTCTTGGGCCTGAGGACCTCTTTTATCCACGGATTGATGGCATAGAGCCGACGCGGATCTACGCGAGTGGATATATACATTCCATTTCGGTCATCGCACAGGCTGTTCATGATCTCCAGGGCTAGGGTTGTCTTGCCTGTTCCTGGCAGGCCCTTTATGAGAAGAGTCTGGCCTTTCTCGATCTGGAAGAAGTCTCTGATCTCCCCCGGTATGGACATCTGCGCACCGCTTGGCATTTATTTACTCCTGGATTAACATGTGTCTGCAACGTTACAGATGCATTTCTTGGCGCGCTTCATCAGTGCGCATATCTGATCTGGATTTACTCGAAATGAAAAATAGACCGTCTTGTCTTCCCCACTATGAAAGTCTATATCCATCATAGGAAATGCCTCGAGGTTCATTGTGGATTCTCTATCTTCGGCTCTCTCTTCGGCACGCCTTAAGCACGCGCTCTTGGTCCTCCAGAGCTTGGATGGGCCTATTTCCACGAATTCAACCTCTCCTTCAGAACTGAGCACGGAGAGGTACTTGATCACCGTGGTCTTGCTGACGCCCGCCTTCTTGGCTACATCAACAGTAGTAAGACCTACCTCAGATTCCCCTATAACTTCCAGGATCCGTTCCTTATATGAGCCCATTTTAGTGCCACCATCTCTGGGCAAGACCAATCTCGCAAATAGTTATTATCATTTCCTGATCAAGTTTACTTATTTGTCATTCTGATATTTCAATTTTTCATATTCATTCCGATATATTGGACGACTTTGCGGACACGGGATCAGAAAAAAATAAATGCTGACCGGTCTTTCCAGATACCTGCAGGAGCATTATGGCACAGGAAGGCAGCAACTTCAAACGAGGCTATGACGATCCCTGGCCGCCCGTGCGCGGCGACTATCTGGTAGGCGACCCGAATGCCGGTGTAGCTGTGGCTACCCTCGCCAGCCCTCTTTTCGTCAGAGCGGGATCCCACTTGCCCCCATGCATTGGAGCCGCCATCTATGGCCAGTGCAAGACTGAGAATCTGGGCGTAGAGAAGATCGTAGCCAATGTGATCTCCAACTGCAACATAAGATTCCTCATCATCACGGGCGTTGAGTCGAAGGGCCATCTGCCCGGCAATACATTGCTCGCATTGCACAGGAACGGCATCGATGAGCAGGGCAGGATAATAGGCTCAAAGGGGGCCATACCTTTCATCCAGAATCTTCCGCCTGAGGCCATCAGGCGCTTTCAGCGTCAGGTGGAGCTGATAGACTGCATCGGCCTGGAAGATATGGAGCAGATTGAGAGGCTTGTCTCCAGGTACAACCTCCTGGCTGAGCCTTATCCTGAAGAGCCCTTCCTGGTTGTCAAAAGAAAGGCCGCATTACAGGAGATCCTGATGGGAGAAGGCGATCTGTTCTTTGGGGCAAACGTCTTCATGGATACACGGGCGTGGCAGATCGCGATCACTGGTTGAGGGATGACAAATTGTTTAGATTCAAGAGCGAGCAGTCTATAGTGAATGTGGCGGGAGTGAAGTTTGGAGGCCAGCCCGGCGAGCTGGCCACGGTCCTATGCGGCACCATCTTTTATCAGGGACACAAGATCGTGGAGAATGAGGAGCTAGGCCTCTTCGACCATGCCGCGGCAGAGAGGCTTGTAGCCCGCCAGGCAGAGCTGTCCGAGGATACGGGTTGCCCTGCTGTCTTGCATATCTACGCTCGAACTCATCAGGCTTTTCTGAGATATCTTGATTTTGCAGAAGAGGTCTGGGAAGGGCCGTTCATAATCGATTCGGCTGATAGCGCCACCCGCGCCAGAGCGGCATCCACAGTCTCGGAGCTGGGGTACGGGGATCGAGCCATCTATAACAGCATAAGCCTGGCCACGGATGGGGCAGAGGCCCAGGCTATATCGGAAAGCGAGATTGATAGCGCCATCGTGCTGGCCTACAATCCAGGTGAGCCCGGTGTGGAAGGAGCTCTGAGTGTTTTAGAGACAGGAGGTTCGGTCCTGGAGAAGGGCCTGATCCCCAAGGCCCGAGAGCTCGGAATCGTCAATCTGCTCATCGATCCAGGGGTCGTGCCAATGGGCAGCGGGGCTGGAGCCAGTCTCCGCTTCTCCGTCGTTGCCAAAGCACGCCTCGGTCTGCCCGTAGGTTCAGGCATTCACAATGCAGTGAGCGCCTGGCCGTGGCTGTCCAAAAAGGAAATAGGCACCAGAAAGTGCTGCGATGCGGCGGCAGCTGCCATGCAGCTTCTATCGGCAGGCGACTATCTGCTTTACGGACCTATTGAGAACAGCGATTTCATCTTTCCGGCAGCGGCCATGGCCGATATTCTCATTGCCGAGGCGGTACGGGATCTGGATATCCTGCCTGGGGCGGGCCATCCTCTCTACCGGTTGGTCTAGACGGGAATTTCTGGAAAGAATTAATACCAACGAGCCTGAGGAGAAGCCATGTACCTGTCTCGCGAGGAAGAAGACATTTACCGGGGCGATAAGGGCGAGACTCTCCGCCGGATGATGGAGATCCTGGTGGCCCTGGGCGAGATCTATGGCGCCGAGAGGCTCGTGCCCATAAGATCCGCACAGATCGCAGGAGTATCCTACAAGAACATAGGCGAAGCCGGCCTGGAGTGGATATCCGACCTGCAGGGCCGGGTGGTGGTGCCCAGCATCCTTAATCCGGCGGGCATGGACCTTTGCCGATGGTCTGAGATGGGCATAAGCGAAGAGTTCGCATCCCGCCAAAAGGCCGCCATCGAAGCCTATCGAAAACTTGGCGTAACCATTGATTGCACCTGCACTCCCTATCAGATCTATGACGACCTGGCCGGCCGGGGCGATCACCTGGCCTGGAGCGAGTCCTCGGCGGTCTCCTATGCCAATTCCATAATCGGCGCTCGAACCAATCGCGAAGGAGGGCCTTCCGCACTGGCTGCGGCTCTGGTGGGCAAGACGGCTCTTTATGGTTACCATCTGGATGAAAATCGCAGGCCCACCCATCTCATAGTTGTGGATGCAGATCTGCAAGGCTCGGACTTTGGGGCGCTGGGATTTCTGGCGGGCGGAATCGTCAAGGATGGAGTGCCTCTATTTCGGCTGCAGGGCAGGGCCAGCCGGGACGAGCTGAAAGCTCTGGGCGCGGCCATGGCCGCCAGTGGATCCGTTGCCCTCTACTATGTGGAAGATTTTTCTCATAGATCAGTCACTCCCGCACCTCCGGCGGGGCCGGAGCCGGGGCAGACGATCACCCTGGATAGAAAGGAGATCGAGGAAGTCTACGAAAAATACCCGGGAAGCGGCGCGGATATCGTGGCCCTGGGCTGCCCCCACTGTTCTCGTGAGGAGCTGGGGAGCCATTGCCCGACTGCTGGAGGGCAAAAAGGTCCAAAAAGAGCTGTGGGTCTGCACCGCCCGCAAGATCGCAGAAGCGCATGCCGATCTGGTGGCAGAGATCGAGGCGTGCGGGGCCCGGGTCTTCTGTGATACCTGTATGGTCGTCTCTCCTGCCACGGAAGGCTTCCGGAAGATGATGGTCAACTCCGGCAAGGCGCTGGTCTACCTGCCGGGCCTGGGTGGCGTTCAGGCGGGCCTGGGGAGTACGGAAGAGTGCATCGATGTAGCTCTGGGACGGAGATAAAGATGGATATTTCGTGCCATAAGGTCGCTTCCGGCCACGCAGTTGGCCCCGCGCTGGTGACAGGTGAGGCCATTTCGTTCCTTGGTAATGTCAATCCCGAAACGGGCATGGTAATCGATCCCGCTCACGAACTCTTTGGCCAGAGCATTGCCGGAAAGGTGCTCATCTTTCCGGGAGGCAAAGGCTCTACCGTGGGCTCCTACGTCATATATCAGCTCAAGAAGAGAGGGCGAGCTCCCTCTGCCATGATCAACCTCCGCTCAGAGCCCATTGTGGCAGTGGGTGCCATTATCAGCGGCATTCCACTGGTGGACAGGGTGCCGGAATGGGTCTTGCAGATCGAGAGCGGCAATCTGGTCGAGGTTGATGCCGACCGGGGGATGGTCAGGGTTCTGGAGCCTGTATTGGGTCGATTGCCAATCTGAAGCTCGCTATGTTCGTTGGCTCTTCGCTATTTTCCGTGTCTAACCTCTGGTTACCATGGTTTTCCAGTTGTTAGTTAGTCGCTCTGTGCGTTCTCTGTGAACTCTGTGTCTTTGTGGTGGAATAGTCGTTAGCCACTGGTTATAACCAAATGGTTACGGACTACCACCACAGAGACACAAAGCGCACGGAGGACTCACAGAGGACTCGATTATTCTATTATCCACTCGAAATAGCGAGGAGCCTGTTCATTTGCTGGCCTGACACCGTAATACGTATGCAGTGGTCTATCAGCCTCAAGGGAAGATCTCAGGAATAGGGTCGAGGTCTCAATTCTACCGGCAACAGAAACAGAACCCGAGATCGCTTCCCAGCCTTCATAATGGAAAGAGCCGGGGGATCAAGGATCACAGATATATCCTATTGAGGTCTAATAATGCTACAGCTATGAACGCAATCATCGCTTGTGGCATTTTCCAAAAAGAGATCGAAGCCCTGGAGAGCGATCTGGGATTTCCCTTTGAAGCGCATTATCTTGAGCCGGGTCTGCATGTCGACTTCGATGATCTGTCTCGCGCTCTCCACACAGAGCTGGAGAAGGCCCAGGCAAATGGCTGCGAGGGCATAATTGTGGCTTACGGCCAGTGTCATCCTAAAATGGACGACATCCTCAAGCCCTACCATGCTGCACTCATCGAATGCCAGAGCTGTGTGGATGCCTTCATAACTCGCAAGGTTATGGAGAAGAAGGCGAAAGACGGGCTTTTCTTCTACCTCTCGCCGGGCTGGCTGGATGCATGGCGAAATATATTCGAGCAATTGGGCTGGGATCAGATAGAGGCCAGGTTACATATGGGCTCATTTCGAGGGGTCGTCTACATGGATACATTGAAAGATGCACCCTCACGAGAGCTTGAGCTTCTGGAATTCTTTGATTTCACGAACCTGCCCTTTGAGGTAATGCCCGTGGACCTGAATCACTTCAAATCACTCCTTGTAAAGGCCAAAAGAAGCTTGGAGGATTGATCTTGGACGAGCTGGAAGAGATTAAAAAGAAGAAAATGGAGAAGATGATGACTGATATGAATAAGCCAACTGAACCCGTCGTAGAGCTGCCAGGCAAACCCATTGTAGTTACGGATGCAACTCTCGAAAAAGCCACCGGCCAATATCCGATCCTCATTCTGGATTGCTGGGCTGAGTGGTGCGGTCCCTGTCGCATGATCGGGCCGATCATCGAGGAGCTGGCAGGGGAGATGAAGGGAAAGGTCGTCTTCGGTAAGCTGAATGTCGACGAAAACCCGCAGACTGCCAACAAATATAAGATCTCCGCCATTCCCACACTGATGGTCTTCAAGGATGGCAAGCTCATAGACAAACTCGTGGGCGCCTATCCTAAAACCACGTTGACAGGAAAAATTCAAAAGTACCTCTGAAGACCAAATTTCAGAGGATTCAACCTTATTCTATTTACATTTTTGAGGTTAATTTAAGCCTTGCGATTTTGCGCCATATCAGATTGCTTAATTGCTTAACGAATGGATTGCACCACTCAGCCGTTATCTTCTTTCCCATCACGGTATGCTGTTGGGAGCCTTGATCACGGGATATCCTGAGATGCTGTAAACCGGTTTGGACGAGAGCGTGCCTGGAACCTCATAGGCGGGCTTGGTCCTTGAGTACTGGCTCACATTGTAGATAGGCTTGGTATTGGTATTGTAGGTCATTTTGGATGTATTTCCCAGGCGCTGGCTGGCATTGAATGCCGAATTCGCCCCGCTGGACGGTATGTTGTAAGTGGACTTGTTGCCGTATACATCCAAGTTGTTTAGTGGCTTGGTCTTCTCGAAACCGGCGCGAAGCACCTTGGTATGCGGGCTAGCACTTACACCAATTTGAGTGTTGTTTTGGCCGGAACCCTCCGTCATGATCTGTGTAGCATTCAGGGTTCCGTCCAATGCAATATTCTGGGAAGCATTCCCGGTCTCATTCAAGGTGATGTTTCCCGTGATGTTTTGTGTCTGATTAAGTGTGTTGTTCCCTGTGGAATTCCCTTTATCTTCCGCAATTATGACGGGCGTGGCCACCGCCAGCAGCGCCAAAATGCAGACAACGCAAGCAATAAATTTTTGCATGATATCTCTCCCTAGATTTATTCCTTAATCACTCACAATGATATTAATGCATGGTATTGGTTCCTACCTAATAGTCCTCTAAATCGATATCCAATGAGTGAATGGCGCAATCAACGTTATGAGCAAGCTCGTCAATACCAGCCAGGTAAAAAGCGCAGCTGCGGTCCTGGTGAGCCTCTCCGCTTCTTTGGGCTGGACCACTCTCTCAAAGCCGGTTTGCACCAGATCTTTGAAGATATGTCCCCCGTCCAGCGGCACCGCAGGGAGGCAGTTGAAGAGGCCGGCATAAAGATTGATCCAGCCTATCCAGAGCAGCAGGTTCGCTATCCAGAAGAACTTGCCACCCAGGGGCTCGGCCCATCCGCTGGGCTCAAAGACAGTGGTCAGCCAGCCGCTGAAGCCCGGGAAGCCCTTCTGGGTGAACCCGGGAATTCCGGCAAAGGGCAGGCTGAGCATATAAGTGAAACCCTGCATGCCGCTTCTGGGAATGGTCTTCAGCACCTGCAAGAATTGCCTGGCCGGAGCCTCCTGAAAGATTGCACCACCGGAATAGACGACGTTGCCGGAGATGCCGATGCCGATGAACCCTGCGCCGTCTTGCTTTCCAGCCGCTTCATTGGATGTGAGATTTACCTGGTAGGTCTTGCCTTCGCCCGTGGTTATGGCGATGATCTGGCCGGGGCGGGTAGTATTCATCTGATTTCTGAAGCCATCCAGGTTGACGATCTCCCTGCCATCAATCTTGGAGATCACGCTCTTGGCAGGGATGCCGGCGTTCTCAGCCGGCGAGCCTGCAAAGATTGAAGCCACCATGATGCCTCTCGCCGGCTGTCCGGAAAGCTGGAGGGTCTCCAGACGATCATTGAAGAGAACCCGGATCATTGCCGGAGAACTGCCGAGATGGCTATAAAACTGCTCGAGAGTTCCGGTCTTATTTCCATTTACATCCTGAATTGCCATGCCGCTTTCCAGACCTGCCTTTTGAGCTGGAGAGCCATCCTGCACATCAACTGCGATTACCCGATCTACGGGCGATATGGCGCCTATTACCGGCCCGAAGAAGAGGGCCATTGCCAGAGCTGCAACGAGGAAATTGGAGGAGACACCCGCAGACAGAATCCTGATCCGTGCTGCTTTGCTCACCAGAGGCGGCTTGTCCTTGGTGCCGAAGAGCTCCTCTTCATCCGGTTCCACAAAAGCGGCTATTGGAGCGATAAAAAGGGTGATGATGCCCATAGACTTGACGCGCACACCCTCCACCCGGGCCAGAATGCCGTGTGCGAACTCGTGTACTACCATGGTCACAAAGAGAGCAATCCAACCCCAGACAAAGGGGACGTACTCATTCAAGCCTGGAATGAGAAGGATATTTCGGGGTGCGTTATAGCTGCTGGGCTGGGGTGGCGCCTGAATCATGAGGTAAGTCATGAGCAGAACCAGAGCCAGAAAATAGCCCATGCATAAGACTACCAGTGGAATGCCGGCAGAGGCTACGATTCTCCAGAACCTTTTGGGACGGCTCAACCAGTCCAACAGGTTCAACCCCTTGGTGGTGCGCAGAAAGACTGCCAGAGGAATGCCGTACAAGCCGCTAACGGTTATTCCCCGGTTCCGCCATTTCTCGCTATCCCTCAGTGGCAGAAGGATGATGGAATACAGGCCTATCAGTGCCGCGGCTATCAACAGCCAATCCGAGAAGTCAAGCTGTAACTGGAAATTCAAATTTTATCCTCGCAAGATCATTCTGGATACCATCTATATAAGCTGATAAGCTGCAGACTTGATCGGCTGCGTCGTATGACAAAAGCCGATCTGCATCCTTACGTATGCCACAACCCGAGGCGAGATCGATAGGATTGTAGCAGACCATTAGATGATGGTTACTGAACCACAATGGTATTAAACTTTAAACCTATTATGATTTATTATGTACTATAATTATTGACTAGCTGCAATTTTTTCGATACAATAGATAACCACAGATATATAATAACTATATAGATTGAAATAATAATGAGAATATATATTGAATATGAATATAAATAATAACAAATGCTGAAAAAGAGCTTTAAAGGATACCCTGCTCCTTCAGCTCTTCTTTCGCCAGCTCCTGGTGCTTCTTCTCCAGGAAGCTATAGACATTGCCATGCGGAGCACCGTCAAGCAGCATCTCAATGGCAGTACGTGCGACACGGATCTGCTCCGGATATCCCAGGACGGCTACGGTCTTGCCGTACACCGAGACTTTGGTGCCGGAGAGCCTCTCCATGATCTCGCGACTCCTTCCGTCCTTGCCTATGATTCGCCCCTTGATGCGTTCCATATCGCTCTTGGTGCTGGCCATCTTGGAAATATCGAGCACATCGAGCATCAGCATCTCGTCATCCAGAATGGCCAGTGCCCTTTCCGGTGAGAAGCCCCTGCCTATGGCTTTTACCAGGTCCATGACTCTCAGTCCCTGCAATGGATCTTCAGCAGATGCAATGGAGACCGTGCCGGTCTCGCTGTCTATCTCAAGAGTGGTCTTGGTCTTCTCTTCGATGAGGTGCTTCATGGACCCGCCGGGACCCACCAGCACACCTACGCGTTCCTCTGGAATCTTGATATCCATTGATCAGTCTCCTTTCATTTGATCTGCTCTTTTAATTTGATCGGCTTCTTTCTTTTGATCTGCTTTTTTCATCTGATCTGCAACTTTATTCAGAGCTGCATCATCTCTATCCTTCCGAAGCCGGGCCCAGATCTCCTCAGACGAGCCTATTGCATACTTTTTCTGGAAATAGTGAATCACGTTGGCGATATCGCGCTCCAGGAACTTTCGGGCCATGGGATGGTCCAGTGTAACCGACTGTCCCATATCAATTATCACCGGCTCGCCTTCATCATAAAGTATATTGAACTCGCTCAAATCGGCATGAACGAGCCCCGCGCCATTATAGAGCACGGAGATATATTCAACAATTTTTTCATAAATGCGCTTTGCATCGCCGGGTTCCAGGTCAACATCTTTTAGCTGAGGGGCAACGTGTTCTCCATGGCCTACGAGACTCCATAACCAGAATGTTGTTCTTCATGGCTATGGGATGAGGCACGCGCACACCCATCTCTTCCGCCCTGGAAAGGTTGCGAAATTCCTTGCGAGTCCAGGCCGAGACGATGGCGCTCTTTGTACCCTTCACGCTTCCAAATCTCGGATCGCCATGCATGTAGTCCTGCATAGCATTGAAGTTGCTTGTGGATACGCGATAAATCTTAAGGGCCAGCTCTTTTTCGCCCACGATGGCCCTGAAGATGTTCGCCTCTTTTCCTGTGCAGACGGACCCGCCCAGAGCATCGATTACGCCTTTGCTGGCCAAGCTGTAAAGGTCCATCAAGGTGCGCTTATCGAAGACGGCATCATGGACATTCAGGTCATCGGAGTCCTTTATCCTGGTGCGAAGAACATCTATTCTGGTGTCGAAATCTTCATCCTTGGTACGCCTGCTCATGCTTGGTATGCCCGGCTTATGAAGTGCCCTTCAGGAACCCTTTGCGCTGCAGCCAGTCCACCTGGGGACCCGTATATCTCCAGACTACATCCGCCTTCTCGTTCTGGAAGTCCCAGGGAATGATTATGACCACATCGCCTTCTCTGATCCAGATCCTCTTCTTCATCTTACCGGGTATGCGGGCCATCCTGGTTACGCCGTCGATGCCTCTGACCCTTATGCGATTGGATCCGAGCAGGCTTTCAACGTGACCGAATATCTCTCTATCCTGTTTGCGAGGGAGGCGGACCCTTGTTATTACGGCCCCTTCTTCCTCCCTTCCACGACCTCTATTATACAGCTTATCACCTCAAATAATAATTATGGACCTCAGATTAATGGAATTATCGGAGCCGTTTTGACATCCCTTGGGATGCAAAGCCCGAACAACCAAACCAACCTTCTGCGCCATCGCAGTCAAAAATGACTCTTAAATAGTTAAAGCTTGTGTCGATCAATAATGTGAGTGGGCCCGACGCGATTCGAACGCGTGATCCCCGCCGTGTGAAGGCGATGTCATAACCAGCTAGACCACAGGCCCTCGGAGTAAGGAAGTAAGTCATCAGCTATTAGTATCTTGCCCCCGGGAAGAAGTTCTCAAGGCCGCTTTTCACCAGGGCCCAGAGGAATTATTTAAATACTAATTCGCGAAGTTAATAAACTGAATGAGTTTCAGCTTCAGAAACCCAGCCTATTCCTTTTATGAACGACGTCTTACGGCCCGGATTCTTGCCGGAGAGCCGGTGGAGCATGTGGCCATAATTCAGGATGGAAATCGCAGGTATGCCAGGCAAAAAGGCTTATCCAAGTTTCTCGGTCACAGCCTCGGTGCCGAGACCTCAGAGAAGGTCTCAGACTGGTGCCTGGAGGTGGGTGTCAAGCATCTCACCCTCTATGCCTTTTCCACAGAGAACTTTTCCAGGGACGAGGCCGAGAAGCGCTATCTCTTTGATCTGATCCAGAAGAAGTTCAGAGATCTGAATCAATCCAAGAAGATCCACGCCAACAGAGTTCGAGTGAGAGCCATCGGTAGAGTGGAGATGCTGCCCGAGGACCTTCGAGCAGAGATCATTCGCACCGAAGAAGCCACGCGAGACTACGATAAGATGTATCTCAATGTAGCCCTGGCCTATGGCGGCCAGCGCGAGCTTGTTGACGCTGCCCGTGCGCTGGCAGAGCTGGTTATGCAGGGAAAGATCAAGGCCGAAGAGGTAGACGAGGAGCTGATCGCTCAGCATCTCTATCCTCAGAACGGCATTCCTGTGCCCAAAGTGGATCTGATCATCAGGACTGCCGGAGATTTTCGCACCTCCAACTTTCTGCCCTGGCAGGCCAACGGCAATGAATGCGCTGCGTACTTTTGTGCACCTTATTGGCCGGAGTTTCGTAAGATCGACTTTCTGCGAGCCATCCGGACCGCGCAGACCAGAGCCTCAAGCCAACAAGCTTAATAACCTGAAGCATGCCATGAGGGATGTTTTGTCCCGATGGGGTAGTGGACATCCCGGAGGCCTGCGGAGCAATTCTTTTGCGCGGTAAGCCTTCAACCCGGGTTCGAATCCCGGTCGGGACGTAATATTTTACGGGTTGTGGAACTGAGAAAACCAGGGCACCATTGTAATTCTCGGACGGTTTGAGAAAAAAGATACAACTATGCGTCCGGCGATAAGTCTTAGGCCGTCCTGCCTTCTAGCTCAGCCGACTCCCACATAATTTACGCAACCACTTTTGTAATTGCGACAGATGGATATAGAGGATACTGGATTTTAAGAACCTGATAATCATGAGCACACTGGTTACAGGCGGCGCGGGATTTATCGGCTCCAATCTGGTGGAGGAGCTATTGAGAGCCGGCGAAGATGTTGTGATTCTGGACAACATGCATACAGGAAGCCCCAGCAATCTGGAGGATTTGAAGGGCAGCGTGAAACTGATCAAAGCGAGCTGCAATGATCTGCCCGAAATGGACCTTCTTCCGGAGAAGATCTACCATCTGGGCATACCCTCATCCTCGCCCATGTACAAGAAGAATCCTTACCTTGTAGGAGAGGCGCTCAAGGAGATGCAGGGTGACAGTACACAGCTCATATTAGGAGACGGAACGCAAACCAGGGATTTCACTTACGCCAAAGATGTAGTAAGGGCCTTGAGGCTGGGCATGAATTCGGATTATCGTGGCATCTTGAATGTGGCACAGGAAAAGCCTACAGCTTCAACAAAGTGATTGAGATTCTAAACAAGAACAGGGGCCATTCAATCAGTCCGAAATTAGAGAATTCCATAAAGAACTATGTTTAGCACACACTATCTGACACCATTAAGGCAGAAGAGATACTTGGATTCAGATCGAAATACTGCTTAGAGGATGGGGCGAAGAAGCTTCTTCGCGTCTATTGAGGTTATAATCTAATTGGATTTTAAAGATAAAAATGTATCGATAACACAGATAAGTGGATTTGTGGCTCGCGAATGGTCAGGTCAAGTCAAATCGGCCAATTGAGGATAAGCTCAAACCTTCTTGATGTTGCCGATGATGTTAGCAGCGAGATTTGAAACATTTTTAGTCATTAACACAACAAATTTAACTTATCATATAGGAATCGAGGGACCCACATTTTCGCAACAGAAAGAATTGCGGTCAAGCCAAAGAAAGCATCCTCTACGATATCGATAAGTTCGTCCTTGTTCTCGATTTCAGAGATTGATATAAATCTCTTTATGTTTTTCCATAGGAACTCGAATTGATTTAAGTCAGGAGAGTAAGGCAGAAGATAGATCAATTCAATGTCCAACTCTTGCGCTTTTTCTCTCACTCTTTTTGCTTTATGCGTTGCAAAGTTAGGTAGCGTGCCATAATTGCTGTAAATTCGCAGTGGCCCTGTATCCTGATTTCTACTCATTCCTCTAAGGATAAATACCTATTACCAGTTATCCAATCCTCGTTGATATTCATCATAGATGCAAACCGCCACTCTCAGGAGAGATTGGTCGTTTGGGTATGCCCCTGATACGCGACTTCTTCGTTTCAGCTCCTTATTGATTCTCTCCAGGCCGTTAGTGGTTCGGATCCGTCTCCAGTGTGGTCTGGGAAATGATTTGTAATTCCAAAGGTCGAATCGGAAACTATCAATCGTATCTGCAGACTTTTTGTATCCTTTATCGTCAAGAACAACTGCCAGTTTTTGCATCTTGGCCTCATCTTCAAGAGCATCCTTCAGCATATAAGCAACCTCCTTTTTGTCTTTCTTCGGTATGTTCTTGAGCACGGCGCGCATGAAGTGAACGTTACACATCTGCCAAGAAGCTCCAAGAAATGCCTTTTGGACAGCTGCTTGTATTCCTTTATGAGCATCAGATATCACTAATTTGACGCCTGTGAGTCCTCGATCCTTTAAACTTTCAAAACAACTTTCCCAACAGGATTCGTCTTCGCTATCAGCAACAGTGGCACTAAGAATCTCGCGATAACCATCTTCGTGAATAGCAGTAACAACAAGCAATGCCTTATTTATGTATCTGCCATCCGTTCTGACCTTGAAGTAACTTGCATCCACGAAAAGATACGGAATTGATCCAACGATAGGTCTATCCAGAAACTCTTTGACTAATTTATCCAGCTTCTTCGCAATTCTTGAGACTTCAGAGGCTGAGATATTTTCCAATCCGAATTTGGAGAATACTTTCTCGACTTTTCTGGTTGATACTCCTTCGAGATACGATTCGGCTACAGCAACTCTTACAGATTCCTCTACCCTAGAAAATCTCTCGAATACCTTGGTTTTGAACGGGAACTCCCGGATTTGGGGTTTATCAAGCTCTATTTCGCCGTGAATGGTCTTGAGAGATCGCGGTCTCGTTCCATTGCGATGCGCTTTTCTCTTGCCGGTGCGTTCGTAGCGGCGCGCCTGGATTTGTTTTTCAGCCTCGACCTGCATTACCTCATTAAGATAGCCGGCGGTAAGCTTCCTCATTCCCTCTTTTCGATCGATAAGATAATCTTCTGCTAAGTCCGATATATTCATGGCTCTGTGTCCCTCCTAAAGTTTTGCGACTTGGGGATACAGGGCTAAATTATAATATCTCGTGAAGAAATAACTTGCTGTTATCTCGTGGACAACAAGTTGGTTTCTGCTACGGGATATTACTATGAAATTTACATCAAAACTGGTACGCTACCTCCCATGTCCCGTGATATGCATTATTAGTTTAAAAAATTTACGTTATAGACTATGATTGATTCTCGTCGCCGAAATTGATTTTAGCTGTATCGATGTTTATTTCTTATTTCTTTCATTCTTTCCCTCGAGATCTTTATTAGATTGTTGTACCATCTTCTGGATTTGCTGCCAACTGGAAATTTCTTCTCGACAAATGAGTTATGAAATTTCATTAGCAATTGCCACAACACGCTGTCACGGATGTCATTAATCTCTCTAGAGAGGCTTGCGATGTGAACATTTGATTCAAGTAATTTCTCGGAAAGTGAAGTTATAATTTTGTCCTTTTTTGAGAGGGAATTCTGAAGCAGAATAACTTCATTGACAATTTCTTGGCTCAAGTAAGGTGGATGGTGGACCGTTTGAGAATTTTCAGAATAGTCTTCTCGTTTTAATGACTTATATTCGTTATCATCAATTGAAAATAGATCAAAATGGCAATTTGCGTTAATTGCCAGGATCCTATTTATGATGTCCTCCAATTCTTCAGTTGAAGCCAGCAAAAAATTGGTCACTTGCGCAGCTTCGTCCTCAGAATAGCCTGATTTGATAGCAAGTCCATAAATGTGATCTTGCTTAAAAGCTTTAATACGTTCAATATTCTGGCGCAATGCATCATCAAAGTGGCTCCTATCTAAAATTGGAACGGCTGCAAAAAGCTTTTCCCATTCTAAGTGGCGTAATAATGCCAGATTACCTAATTTGCTTTCATTTTCAATATACCAAAAGCGCCAGTTTCTGACGAACCCCCCATCAGGACCCTGTCTAAGGAAATCCCCATTATCGGCTCCGAACGCTATATTAAAATCAAAGAACATCGGAATGCCGAGAAACAAATGCACGATTACCAAAGCAAGCATCTCGACGGCGAACCCAACATGAAAAAACAATTTCTGAAGCGATGGCGTCATCAAGGCTTTGAATGGCAAGCTCATCTCGCGTATAATCTTGAACTAGACGAACTAGATATGTATTCTCGATACTTGCATCTTTATCCAATACCCCATATTGCTCACGAAGTGTTCTAAATTCATCAGGGGACAAAAAATCGAACTTCCGGGATGTTTAACCAGTCCTTACCTAATAGAAAAGCTAATCGAGTCAGATATTTCTCTCTCGGATTGTTTATCTTGCTTTTGATTAGCCAATATTTTTCGTCTAGGCAAATGATGTTGTGACTATAATTTCCCCAATAGTCATTTATCTGGTTGCTGATACGATCGACAAATTCTTGCTTAGAGTCATCTGACATGGAAGACCTACATCCTAAAATTAACCCGCACAAGCGATTCTCCTACTACTACAGAATGCATTTGGACTGTTAAGATTCTTGACAGCCTCGTAGATGATAGGCAGGAAGAGATATACGCCCACAAGGGCCAGATTAGAAGGCGGTACCTTGGGCTTTTCCACTCGCCAGGCAACCTCACCGCACTCATTCAGCTCGGCCACACCGAAACTCTCAGGATGTGAGACCTCAATGAGCAGTATGGAGGCATCGGCATCCGAGCTCCTGAAGCTATTTGCATGATCGACTATGCCATCGCAAAGGTGGTTGTCTCTCAGGTACATGACAAAAGAGTCGCCGCTTATGAACTCCTCCGAGATTAAAAGGGTATGAGCCAGGCATTGCGGAGAATCCTGATATATGAAATGAATATCAGCATCCCATCTCTGTTCTGGACCGCCTTCTCCACCTGGTCACGATTAGGACCTACTATTATCCCAATATCGCGTACTTCTGCCGTGATTATATCCTCTATCGCATAAAAGAGAATGGGCTTATTCGCCACGGGTATAAGCTGCTTATGTTGAGAATAAGTCAGTGGGCGAAGCATTGTGCCCGAAACCACTCGAAAGAACCAGACCCTTCATTTTGCCACAATTCCTTGTTCGATCATATCCAGCAAACCGTCAACTGCATTTAAAGGTTTTGAGAAACGGGACACTAATGATATGTCCAGTCGAGGGTCCCTAGGTCGCCTCGCCTTCCATCTTCAGTTGGTCTAATGTTATGGTACTTACCAGAGATTCATCGAGTCCGAAGCCACGAGCGATCTTGAGGGTAAATTCGCAGCGACTTATCCTCTAACAGCCACGCGTGTTAAAAACCCCAGTTTGATCCTTTAAGCGGAGGATCATATCTACCAAATTTGAGGAAAGCGTCGGAGAATTGTACTGATCGTTTACGATATTGGTCTTGTTTCCCAACTTCATCTCCTGCACGGCCCGGTTACGAAATTCAGTCTCGTTGGATTCCGCCGTAAGGAACTGATGTTCTGCAATTATATGTTCATCCAGGATCTCCTCGACAACAAATCGCCAGCAAGTTTGCTATCTCCATAATAGTTGATGGGGGAGGTCGGGTCCTCCTCATCATAGTTGTGTCGTTCACCATCAAAGAAATAGTCAGTTGAGATCGCAGATCACTTTGAGCCGATTCCTCTGCGGCTTAACGCCACATTTCTAGGTGCCAGAAGGTTGATCTCCCAAGCACCTGCCTGATCCAATTCGCAACCACCCACGGTGTAATGGAAGCAGTCAGGATTATATATTTTGGCTTTAGGCTTCGGATAAGATCCACATTCTGCGCCATATTCATGAGATATGTTGCACACATTCGATCTCTAATGGATTGCATTATAAATGCCATCTTGAAGCTATTTTTTGTACGTATTAGCCGCTGCACGCCCCAGAAGGCCTCTTCCAATCACTAGCATTTCGGTCATTTCCTCATCCGCGATAAATCTTATCATTAAAGGGGGACAATCACCCGCATATCGATTCGCGATAGTGTCCTGACCAAACATGGCAATACTCTATTAATACCATTACCATACCTGAGAAGAAAAAGTATGCGAGTCCCGTATAGGAAAAATTATATGAAGATACTTCAGACCCCAGTCA
>CAWCSK010000015.1:0-61259 GCA_963798205.1 uncultured Methanosarcinales archaeon | reverse complement strand
AAGTGCAGGCATGGCAAGATCTCATGATGCTGGCTCAAGACAGGGACAACGTCATTCGAGTACTTGGATTAAATCAGGATGAAAGATAGTGAGATTCGCAAGAAAATGGCGGATTCCTTGGAAATTGCTTTCAGGCAAGTTCCTGATAAAACAAGGGTCTGGAAGGATCTCATCCGGTTATCTGGAGGGCAGAGATAGTTGCGTGCGAAAGTGGGTTTTATCTGTCCTGGAAACGGCCTTTAGTGAAGTTCCCGACAAAACGCAGGCCTGGCATAACCTGATCAGTTTAACTCAGACGAAAGACTGCATCGTTAAAAAGAGGGCAGCAGAGGCTCTGCAGGCAGCTTTCGGCCAGGTTCCCGACAAAACACAGGCCTGGCAGGATCTCGTGATACTGGCCAAGGATGAAGATATAATGATAGTGGTGTGCAGGAGGGTGCCACAGATGCTCTGGAGACGGCTTTCATTCAAGTCCCCGACAGAGCGCGGGTCTCGCGACCTCATTGAACTCTTAACTCAATGCAAGAATAGCTATGTGCAGCGGAGTGCTGCAATTATTATGGAAACAGCCTTGCGTCAAGTTCCATCTAAAGAGGCAGCCTGGCAGGACCTCCTTAAACTGACTGAGGGTGATGGCAGAAATGTGCGATTGAATGCAGTATATGTCCTGAAAAAGGTCTTCAGTCAAATTCCAGACAGAGCACTGGCATGGCAGGCTTTCATCAGGCTAACTGCAGATGGGGACGTGTGAAGTACGAAAGAAGGCTGCAGAGGCTCTGGAAACTGCTTTGCGGCCAGGTTCCTGACAAGAAGAATGCTTGGCAGGACCTTATAAGGCTTTCTAAGGATAAAGACAGCGATGTACGTGAGAGTGCTGCAGAGGCACTGGAAACTGCTATTCGCCAAGTTCCCGACAAAGTGCAAGTCTGGCGGGACCTCATCAGACTGACTCAGGATAAGAATCGCTATGTTCAGTTGTGTGCTGCGAACAACTTGGGAATAGCATTCAGTCAAGTTCCAGACAAAGAGGCGGCCTGGCAGGATCTCATCAGGCTAACCCAGGATTTAGACCGTGATGCGCGAATGTATGCTTACCACACTTTAGGGAGTGCCTCTGTGTATAAGGCTACAGAGACAACCAATGATGATGCATCAAAAATGGAACTGGAACTGAAAAATGCGATTGCTAATTTTGAGAAATCGTATCTGGAGGGGTCTTACGGCCCAGCCAATTTCTGCTATCCTTTCTGGAAGGCATACCATGCCATAGTCTTCCAAGAGCCAAAGAAAGAGGAGATTCAGAGATATCTTGCTGAAGCAAAAAAGGCTGTACGTGGCTCTGAGGCAAAAGATGAGCTTCTCAAGGCAATCGAGAATCTGGATGAAGCGCATGCGAAGCCGCAATGAGGTCCAAAGCACGGCAATGAGATTACCGCCCAAATGAAAGAATTCAGAAATTACTGTGATAAGGCCGCCAAGCACATGGCTGCTGCCGAAAGAAGTGCGTCGAGAGCGTACAAGTTCCTGAGAAAATACAATTCGCTTCTAGAAGAACGGATACTAAATATGCTAAACATCATTGACAAAATTCAGGATAAATCCAGAGCGATATGCCGGATCACTCATGGCAGAGGCAATATCAATAAAAATATCGGTATTGAGATCAACAGTGCAGCCAAGTGGCTTTCACCAGAGGATGAAAAAAGAACACATCGCTGCAATGTAAGAATTTCTTCTAGGGTAAGAGAATTCTGCAGACAACTTTCCGGGGATCAGAAAGAGCGGGTGTGCAGTCTGGCTGAAGATATTGAGCAGGCAACTGAATTGTCAGATCAGCTTGAAAAAACACATTTGGCGCTAGAATATGTCCTGGACGTTGCCAAAGTCTCCCTTCAAGCCCAAGAGCAACAGCCGTAGTGTTAGGTTCCAAATTAACATATCAATACCCCGCAGTCCATATCAACAACAATCCCTCCAGCCTAAGCTCCCGGAAGAGTGGGCACAAATTTTTAGCACATCAGTGAAACCTACATGAGTGCATTGATCATGCAAGAAGGATGAAAAACGTATATGTATATAATCGGTAAGCTATTTAATTGCTTGTACGTGTTTAGCTCCAATTAAGCTCCGAAAAATTCCATCTAGATAAATTTAGACATAGGAAGGGAAGAGGGATCACCTCCTCCTTCCAGCCAGAAATACCGCTACCATGCTCACTAGTGCGAAAATGCCCTGGAACCCGGGAACGGTTTTCTTTTCATTTCCAGAAGAGTTGCCGGCCTCAGCTGGTGCGGAGACCTCCATAGTGCTAGTATTCTGTGTTAAAATTTCCTCAGATCCTTCATCGACATTCATCTCACGGAATATGTAGAACCGCAAGGGCCACTCTGGTCCACCCTATCCTGATCAGCAGTCCTGATACAGGAATCGCCCATCAGCGGAATCTTCTTTCCGCTACGTAGTCCAATCGCATCCTCGTTGTTCATCTCGACGGCCATCTCTCCTTCCCTTGAGCTCACGAGATTAACTTTCATCTCTCCGAAATCCATCCCTTCCCTCACACTCAAAGGCTGGTCGGATATCTGCCAGATCCCGTCGACCGTGGCCATATCAGCCTCCGCTCCATGGTAGGCATTTTTAAAGTGGATGGCAATGGAGACACTTTATTGCTATCTCCTGATCCCAGGGAGGTTTTAAAAAGATAAGTTCCCGTATCCTCGTCAAGAACGATCACCTTCTCATCCAGATCCTTTTCGTCCTTGCGAAGAGCCACGTTTATCTTCTTTCCTTCAACGTCTACGCCCTTTATCACGAGCTCGTAGCCTTCCTGAAGCTTAAGGACCGAGCCTGCGGTAAATGGCATTAGCTCGTCGTCGCTGTCAATCAGCACTTTGCATAGCTTTTCGCTGGCCAGCAGATTTTGTTCCTCTGAAGAATACCACATCAAAGAATTTTTGGCAGGATCTGCAGAATCCTCGACGTATCCTGCGATAGTTCTCGCCCAGGAATCCCATTGAACTATACTTGCCCCAGATATTCTTTTTAAAAGCTTTTTCCTGAGCCTCAGACCTGTAAACCACATTCCTGGGATCAGCTTGACCATTATCGTCTATCGAGCTTGTCGTAACAGAGAGTTCTTCTCTTCCTATATCCTCATCCAAGTCATAAAAGAATCCGGGGAAGTTTTCCGCGTTCCCGGCGGTTGTCCTGCCGTCCACGACCTCCGCTACCTTTCCCCTCACTTCATGGAACCCTGGTTCAGTTATCCTCTTGTAAATGTAGAAACGCAATGGATCCTGATTCGTAAAGTCCTGATCAGCTGTTTTGATAAATATGCCCATCATCAAGGGTATATCTTGGTTCTTATTGAGATATATGGTCCGATCTTTGTTCTCTATGATGATAGTATTTTGAGTCACGTCAGTTACGGTCATATTGCCGTATTGGTCATTTGTTTGAATCCGTAGAGGCCTATCCGATACCTGAAAGACCCCAGTCTACGGAGGCCGCATCGCCCTCGGAAGAACGGTAGGCATTCTTGAAATGAACAGCAATTATGGCTATATTCCGGCCCGAATCGCCTTGATCTTGGAAGCTCTTATTGAATGTGTAGGTCTTTTCCACCATCGATGCGCTAGCTGATGACGGCGTGACCACTTTTTCGTCTACCAAGCTACCATCTTTGTAGAGTTCAAGATAGGCTTTGTCCCCTTCAATATCCACGCTTTTAATCCTTAACTCATATCCTTCCTCAAGCTTCAAAGGACTTCCAGATGAAATTACCCACTCGTCATCATCATCTCTCAGGACTTTCAGGAGCATTCCATCATCGAGCAGGGTTTTATCCTTGGATATCTTGTAGAGATATGGTTCTTCGCCTAGTATTCCCGAGGACTGTAGCCTGCAAAGTAGGCGTCTCCTATGAATCCGATTAACCTGTACCAGCCCCACTCTTTGAACTGGAAGCTGCTATCTTCTGCATCAGTCTTATACTGTACCCTCGGGTGAAGAGCTTCCATCGAGTCTATTACCGTTGAGGTTCAATGTTAAAGACTCCGTGCCAAGATCTTCATTGATGTTGTAATAAAAGCCGGAGAAGTCCCCGGATAATTGATCCTGACCCAACGCGTAAGGTTTTCCATCCTCAACGGTCGACATGGGACCCCTAATCTCTATAGAAGACAAAGCAGATGCTGCACCTATTGCCGATAATATTGATAGGGCAGCCAGGCGAAACTGCGACAAAGAGATTTCAGATTATTTTCCGCCTTCAAGCCGATTCTATCTCAACTCTCCGAAATCAGAGAACAGCACATTTATAAGCCAAGATCCAGTCCAAGAAAATGTCCGACGGCATGGCCTGAACAGAGGTATTGATACTGAATCCTATTCCGATTGCTTCCTTGGGTTTATCAGTGTGTTTATGTAGCTCAATTTTTTTATCGTCAATGTTGTACGTTATCAACGAGTCAAGCCACTGGATCTCCCATGTCTTGTATCCTGAATCATATTTGGGCTCAACTTCTATTGTAATCACTGGAAAGCAGAGAGCCCTGCTCAGAGAGGTACTTGTGGTGGGCCCAGAGGTTTTTGTCCTGTCCTCGCCAATATACACCTTCTTTAATCTGGCTCTCGTTTTCCCCTACGTTATCAGTTAGAAACCCATGCCTTTTCGATCCAAGTTCTGGCCTTCAGAAACATTGGCCAGAAACCTAATGGTGATATTCGGCTTGAAGAGCTCATGAGAGAAGATGCCGGCTGAAAGAAGCTTCTCTAGCATCTGCTGAAATATGGAGCTTGCCATCGGATTCGTCTATGCGAGAAGATGAATTATTGTAGACGGACCACCGATTAACATCTATTCTGCCACCATCGAAGTCGTCAAAGAAGTCGAAGATATTGGAACCATTGTTCGCTGCAGGCTCTCCTGGGTTGCCGGTAAGCATCATGAGGTGGACGTCCCCTTTTGCCGGTATCTCCGGGCTTTAACCCAAACATAAGCTTTTTTATCTTTTGTATCCCATTTCTCGATCAACGTGGCAGATCTCTTCATTCTCGTCAAAGATGTTGATATCAGAGCCGTCTGCATTTGCCTTGGAGGGAAAATCTTTGGGATCTATAGAAATTCGAACCGGGTACTCCCTCAAATGTTTCTCCGGATTTTTCCCTTATTACTATCGACTTATAAGAGATAGCCGGAACGGTTGGGGCCACGTACTTTGGGGAAATGTAAACTGTGAAGGGCTCAGTCCCATTGACTTGATCCCCATACACCTGTACAGTCCAATTTCCGGGTCTTGGATCCTTTAATCTAACTGAGATTACTCGCTTATCGTCTGTGTAGACATAATCCTTTGGATCTGCAACCTTGCCGTCAGGACCTACGAGCGTTACCTTGAGATGGCTTCCTGGGGTAATTACTTCGATGGTTGGATACTTCGAGCCAGGCAGCACATTGAAGCTGGTTGCATTTACGGTCTGATTTTGAGCCACTACTCCGCTTGCATTGATCGATGGATTTGATCCAGAGAGACCCATCTGCTGGAGGAGGAACCTGTATCTGATGCCTAGATCTTGTTCACCGCAGGGATCTGCGAAGACGTACTCTCCACCAGAGAGCTGAGCCATTTCCTTGAGCAGATCATGATCCGCCTCCGATCCATATCCTACGGTGTAAACCCTGATGCCCATAATTCTGCACAAGTCCAGGTAATAACCGTAGTCTGGTGGAGTATTGTGCATGCCGTCAGACATGAACAATATCGTCCGGACATGATTTGTTTGGTTCATCTTCCGGAATTCGTCTACCGCCCGGCTCAAACCCAGTCCAAAAGATGTAGCTCCGCCAGCAGAAAGTGAGCTGACGTTCGAATAGGCTTCATAGTAGTTGTTTGTGAATTCTTGATTTGTATTTGAGACGTCAGAGAAAGAGACCACAGCGACTCTATTAGATGTACCTGGGAAGAAAAATCCTGCAATCGTGTCTTGCGCTGCTTCTTTCACGGCTTGAATCTTGGATAGGTCACGGCATTCCTGATCCGCCATGCTTCCTGATGTATCCAGGACCAAACAAAGGTCTATGGGCTGCATATCCGTGAGCATGGATGCGCCGCCGAGCTGGATTGTCGGCCCTTTTGCCTCAGTGTGGTTGAGGTTGCCGGTCCAGTTGCCTGGGTTGTATCCTGTCTTGTTGGCCTTGATGGTATGATTTCCTTCTGTTAGCATAGACCTTAAAACACCATTGATATCAGTAAGACCAATAAGTTCGCCATCGGCCTTCACATCAGCCCCTTGTACCACGTTCCGAGCCGAATTTAGTATGATATTAAAGGGATATTCCCCGAGGGCACCGTTTATCCGAATCTCGATATCGCTTGACTGGGTATAGTTTAGTGTGTCAGTAAAATTGCTGGAACCGTATCCTGACTTGGCGGCCTCAATGGTCTGGTATCCTTCTGTGAGCATGGCCTTGAGGTAACCTACGCCTATCAGTGACGCCTTTCTTTATGCCACCTACACTGACCTCAGCGCCTTCGATAGTGTAATTTGCTGCATTGAGCACGGTTAGGTTAAAGGGATATTCCAGGGCACCATTAAGCCGCACCTTGACTTCACGGGAAATGTTGTAGTTAAGAATGTCTGTCGAATTTCCCGAACCATAATCTGTTTTTTTGGCTTCAATGTCATGGCTGCCCTCAATAAGCATGACTTCGAGCTCGCCTTGCTGATTTGTGGCGGCACCGATCGGCCATCGATACTGACATTAGTTCCCCCTATAGGAAAACCGGCGGAATTGACTGTGATGATTTTGAAGGGGTACTCAAGGGCACCTTTGAGCGTGACATTGGCGACTGTGTTGGTGCGGTTATCAAGATTGCCTGTCCAGTTGCCAGAGCCGTATCCTGACTTCTCGGCTTCGATGGTGTGATTGCCATTGATGAGTTCTACGCTGAGGATTACCATCCAGCCCTGACTGTCCTTTGAGCATTCCGTCGACCTTGATCTCAGAACCGGCGACAGCAAATCCTGCTGAATTGATTGTAGTAATGGTGAAGAGATGCTTGGGGGTCGGGCGAAGGGTGATGTTGATTCTGCTTGTCAGGGTGTGATTGAAATATCCACTCCAGTTGCCTATGCCGTAGCCGGGCTTGCTGGCGTTTATGGTGTGGTTTCCGTCCGAGAGGAAAATGGAAAGCTCTCCTCTGGAATCAGTGGAGTTGTTAGATGAGCTATCTATGACGACCTTTGCGCCATCTGCCCTAAAGCCGGCAGAATTTAGGATGGTGATATTAACGGTAGGTTCGGCCGTTTTCACAATCACTTCAATAGGCCCATAGGTGCCCGGCAGATTCTTTGTATTAGAATTCTGCTCGTCATTCCAGTTGCCTGCATTATCGACCACATGCACGCCGTACCAGTATTTGCCCAGAGCAGGGGGTGAATCCGTGAAAGAGCCTGAGGTGGGACCTATTCTTCGCCCGAGAGTATGTCTGTATTGATTTCCTGCCAATCGGTCGATTCATCCTTGCGCCATAGCTCTACCTGCTTCAGACCGGGACCCGCTGTCATCTGAGACGCTGTAATCGATAATAAAGGAGTCTCCAGAGTTTATTGCATTGGGCAAAGCCGCGAATGCTTGGACTGTAGGAGAGTTCGTATCTTTATTTGATCTCTTTTTCACGACTATTAGCTTAAGAAATTCTTTCGATGAAGTTGTTTTATCGAAAAAAATGCTCATATGATAGCCAATATGCGCCTTCTCCAAACGCAGCAGTTGCTGGATCGTATAATCTTTAAAGCAGGAGGGGAACTGACAAGACTTGTTAAGTACTCCCGGATATTTACAAGATTAAATGGATGTGCTGCTCGAATCCTCGTTTGTTTCAAAGTCGAGAGAATATCCCACAATCACAGAAGACATGGGAACCTGCTGGATATTTATCGCCATATACGTCATACAGCCAAGCGAACTGTTGTTTCTAAATTTGCAAAGAAATCATATAACCAGGGTGCAGTTGAAAGAATAATTATACGGATCTCCACGATCTATTGAACTGTATATTTCATGTAATAATTCATCTTTGTCTCTTGGAGTTATTTCTTCAATCTCTATGCTGTTATCGCTTAATGCTATTATAGCATTCTCATAATCGGGAATTAGTCTAAACGGTAATCCGTCTTCGTCGGCTTTAACTGCATCTTGGCTCCATTTCTCGTTGGCCAGTCCGAACGTTTTCACAGCAACTTTTTCTGTGGGGGAACGTTATATCCATAATATTTTAAAACCATTTGGGCACTTACCCACGCGCACCATTCAGTGTCATCTTGGAATAACTCGGAAAGTTTTCTAGAAACTTCTGTTCGCTTCGGCAGCATCTGCTTGCATCAGCAAGACGAGCATTATGCATATAATAACCAATCGGCGCATTACGGATCCCTGGCCAAGTCCATCAGAAAATAAACTGATAGGACCAATGGGCCCTATCATGTCTCATCCCTCCTACGATAGAGATATCCTGCGATGGAAAGCCCCATCGCTGCGAGCAACGCCTCGAACCCGGGCTGTGTCTTTGTTTCCCCATTCACCGGTGCCCCTTGAGATCCTTGCCCTGAATACGGCACTATATTGATCTCATACTCTGGCAGCAGAATTGTTCTCTCCACTCCCTTTTCATCCGTGTAATTGACGTAGGATGTCAACTTTGGTTGATTTACATCAGCAGGTAACTTCCAACAGAAGAACGCCTGGAATGTCGTGTTCCAGCATCCAGAGAGATCGCCCACATCCCAGGAGATCGTTGTCGTGGTCCATTCGCTGCTGTCTCCGTTGATCTGTATCTTGCCGGAGTCGTCTTCAGCAGTACCGTTATTCAGGATCAAGTAGTTAGGCAAGGTTTCAACCAGGTGCACATTCTTGATCTTTGATCCTGCTGTCGCCATTTGAATGAGTGCATCTTGCAGCTCTGATATGTTGTTTATGGATCGTATGTATCCGTGATGATTCCGGGTTAAGTTGTCCAGCATCTCATATGGCATTACTCCGACGTTGTTCCCTACAACAATGGCGTAAATCGTATAATCAGGCCCTGGCAAATTAGACGGCGCAATATATCCGCTGTCGTTTGCATCGGTTATGATCACGATCTTCTTGGTCCTGCTTGCATCCGATTCTTTTCCCTGGAATGCCAGGAGAGCGGAATTGACGGCTTCCTGATAGTCGGTGTGATTACCCTCTGGGAAGACTATGTTCTTGGCTGCCGATGCAACTGAATTGTAATCATTTGTCAGTGGCACTTGAATCTTGCTGAAGCCCTTATCGCTCCATGAAACAAGTCCCAATCTGGTTATCTTTTGTTTATCGTTCTTCGATATCCCATCAACCAGTGCTTGAACTGCCAAAATCGCCGACTCGTTGATATTGCTTAAGCTTCGAGAGTTGTCTACAGCGATCACAATATCAGTTGGAACAGCTGCGATCCGCTCGATACCTCTGGATGGACAAAGGTTGATTTTGTAGTTCACGGGGTATCCATTCTTATACATTATGCTTTCTGCGGAGATGTTGCTCACTTCTTTCGTCACGACCAGATCCTGATCGCGGCTATTGTTGATCTTTGGTTGATCATTGATCCTGAAACACCTCTCGCAATAGTAGTTTGCAAAGGTGACTCTTTGACTATCTCCAAAGCCAATCACCACATTCTGAATGCGGGGTGTTATACTTAGCCAGCGATCTACTTGGGGCTCGGTTATGACGTATTCTCCAGGGATAAGTCCGTCGACTACTGTAATTCCGTCGGCGTTGGTCGGATCAGTAATACCGGCGAGCCCACCCGGGCCATCAACTCTGAAAGACCAGCCAGGTATTCCATTCTCACCAGCATCAAGCTTACCATTTTTGTTTGTATCGTTAAACTTGAAGATCTCTATCCGGCTGGACTTGATATTGCCGAATTCAACCTGCTTCTCTTCTCCTGCCAGGATTTGAACAGTCGTCGAGGTTGGTGATGTATTGATCCAGCCGTCTGCCAGGTTTTCAGTAACGCTGTATGATCCCGGGCTCAATCCATCTAGAGCAATTGCACCATCGGCACCCGTTGGCATGGTCGTGATTGCAGGAGGATTACTTATTTCATTAGGTCCTTTTATGACGAATGTCCATCCTGCCAATCCATTCTCATTGCCCTCCCTCTTTCCGTTCATGCTTGTGTCATTGAACGCAACCAGAGTGAGCTTGTTCGCCTTGTTTCCGAACTCAACCATATTTGCTGCGCCGCGAGATATCTTAACTGTTTGTGGATTCGATGTTGTGCAAATCCAGCCAGGCTTGCTGGATGCAGATATATCCTCTGTGACCGTATATACTCCCGGAGTGAGATCTACGGTGGCGATTCCTGCCGCATCAGTCGGCCCCACTGGCGGCGCCCTGAAACCTCCAGGCCCTTCCACAATATATGTCCAGCCAGAAAGTCCGCTTTCTATGGGCGAGCCGCTTGCATCTCTGTCCAGTCGTCCGTTTCTATTTTTGTCGTTAAATTTAACGATGGTTAAGGGAATTATTGCCGCATTGATGAACGGCTCTAATTGCTTATCTTCTCCCGGATTTAGGGTGACTTTTCTCTCACTATTCGTTACATTGGTCCATTTCGATTGTTGAATCTCCCTGACGGTATATTCTCCAGGAAGCAGACCTTCCGCCACAGCTAGACCGTTGCTATCTGTAACCACAGTTTTGCTGTCGGGTCCGGTCACGGTGAAGCTCCATCCAGCTAGAGGATTTCCCTCCGAGTCCTTCTTTGCGACCCTTATAGATCCCTCTTCGGCATTTGTTATAACAACAGACTTATGTTCGCCTGATCCAAATCCTATTGGAAGATCCGGCTCGGTTGAAATCCGCCTCCATCCTGCCATAGAGGATTCTTCCTGGATGTTGTACTCTCCGGAGAGCAATCCTTTGACCTCTGTAATTCCTGAGGTATCAGTGGGCTTTGTTACTACAGTCTCTTTTGATCCCTCAACTTTGAACACCCAGCCAGATAAAGGACGACCCACTGAATCCTTTTTAATAATGGTCAGTATATTGGGCGTATTGACGAATTCCTGTAGTTCATTCGGCCCTAGTGGCTTGATCGGTCCAGGTTCGACCTTTACATTGCGAAGCGGAATTTGACCCCAACCGTCTCTCGATACCTCTTCTATACTGTACATGCCTGGTCGCAATCCTGAGAAGACGGCTTTCCCAGAGTTGTCTGTAGCCTTTTCGGTTGTGCTCATAATTGTTGTACTGGCGGGTCCCGTCACCCGGAACTGCCATCCGGATAGGTCTGCATCCTCCCATCCAGGTATAGTCTTTTGAATCACCAATGTTCCTGGGTTCGTTACGTTTATCTCTATCTTATGTGTGTGCCATTCATTGGGAAGAGTTGATTTTCCGGAAGAGTTATCTATCGCGGTAGCGTTTACCTCTACGCTATATATCGCTTCATTTTTGGGGAAAATGCTACCAGGAAGAGGTGCAACTCCCAATGGTACATTCCAAGAACCTTTATTTGGTGGAATATGTATCGTATGAGTATATTTCGATTTCTCGTCATCATTGGGGTATACGTTTAATGTTGTACTGATAATTTCAGAACTGGTTGATGGTACAATGTTCCAGGATACGTTTATTCTATCATTGATCAGGTAAGAATCTGGGTGATAAGTTTTATCAAGACCCGTAATGTCTTGTACTGTTACAGACCAAGTCCAATCCTTTTCTTGCTGAGCAGTACTTTCCGATATAATTATATACAATCCAGATATTGCCAAAAATATATATAGCAAAAAAATTAGACTTCGACCACTAAATAATGGCCTATCGTTTTCTCCTTTTTTCAAGCAAATCCCTCCTATTTCTAAAATCTATTCTGTTTTACCGTTCGCGGGTATATAAGATTAACCACAATGTTAGATCAAATTTCTTTATAAGCATTGCTCAGAGTCCCCGCTGTGACTGGTCGAAGCCGCTTCTTTTGCATTATTGAGAATTGTTGTTGGAGAGGTTATAATCTTTAGTAATATATTTAAACTTTATACATTTATCATTATTTTTGCAGTCCCGAGTGTGCTCATGCATACCCTTTCCTTCAAATTAAATTTTGTTTTTGGTATATAATTTTTGGCAACGTAGAATCTTGGAAAAAAAAGCTTCAACTTTAGGCATTCCAGCAGACTGGACTAATGCACAATCTGGCGTCTGCAGATACATTTATGATCGAAAAAGTGTTGTCGCCCATCGCCTCGCGAATCGTTCCATCAATGTTAGGCTGACTGTAGATCTGCGCTCAACGAGTCCGGCCAACACATTGGATAATTCGATTTAGAGTATCCGCCAAAATCCTATTCAGGAGATTGGTCAATACCCCATATACCTCAGCAGCCCATCATATCCCTCACCCTGGAATTTTGCGTAGACAATCGCGTCGCCCTTTGCCACAGTCACATTCCCCTCGAACAGGTCTCCGCTGGATCCAAGATAAGTCCATTCATCTCCGCATACCACAGTCACGTTCTTCGCATTCGGAACCCTTATTTTGAACTGGTAAGGAGTCCCGGATTTCAGCCGTCCTTCCATCGGGCTGTAGAGATATGCGCCATCTTCCGTGAACTTGCCATACGTCATCGGGAATCCGGCGCTTTCATCATCCGCCGCAGTCGCATCAATCAGATATTCCACAGCCCCATGATATTCGCCCGGCTCGTCCTTCTGCTTCACATAAGCTCTCAAGATGTATTTCCCGATCTCTGGAAATTGCGCATAGATATCATATCGGTTCCCGTTCCTCTCTGCAAAAACAGAGTCTCCCAATTTGGCGGATATCTTCTTGCCGATGCTCTCCAGGCCCGCCATCAATAGAACATCCTCTGGCGCAAAGATGGAGATATTAACTCCATTATCAGCCCGGATAGTTCCTTCTAACCGGTCGTCGAGCTTCAGGCCGTATTTAAAAAATTCCGGTTTCAAAAAAGCCTGCTTCTCGAACTCTGATTTTGAGAGAGGGTGCTCCAGAAGCTGCCACCTGGAGTCCTCTGGAAAATGGCCATAGATAAATTCGGATGGCGGAGTCATAAAATAGTAGTCGTCGAATTTGTGCACATATTTTTTATTATCATCTATGTATCCGGCTCCCCAGGTGCAGTCGATCAGATACCACGATCCGTTTATCTTGACGGCATTCCAGGCATGATTGGAGGGGCCGCTCAAATTTTCGCCCGGCAGATAGCCATATCCTTTTCCGTAGCCTGCGATCCTTGCTACCTCCAGGCCGGCGGAACGGGCTAAGGAGGAGAAGATATCGGAATAGCCACTGCAAACTGATTTTCGGCTTTTCAGGACGTCTTTCGAACTCGTGTCTTCGAAGCTTCCTGTGAAAAAGCCAGAGATATCGTAATCGATGTTCTCTGTAACCCACCTGAAGATCGATCTGGCCTTTTCGCGTTCATTCTTGGCAGGTGCCACCAAGTAGGAGGCAAGGCTATCAACAGAGGCCTCTGCCGAGCTGGGAGTATTTATCGCATATTTATCGATATTATTATAACTATAATTAATCTTTGAATTGAAATCGTTGGGAGCAATAGTCAATGATTCTTGTTGCAGTTCTTGTTGCGATTCCTGTAGAACGCCGCCTCCTGAGACTCCTGAGCTATCGGATGCTGCCAGGCCACCTGACGAATCGAAGAGCAAAAGCCCAGAGAAGGAACACGAAAATGAGCACGGGGACGAGAATGATCATGGGTTTCATTAATTCCACTCTCAATCGGAAGATCTTAAACATTTCTCACAAAACGATCTCCATCATGTCGTGCCCGAGCGGCCATTTCTTGAGAGCCATCTCATGCGGCGGATAGAGGTGGCTGAGGTGCGTGAGCAGGAGCCTTTTCGCACCCAGGCGCCCTGCCAAAAGCATGGCTTCGTCTGCAGTCATGTGCTTGCTGATGGTATAGCCTGGCGGGGTAATGGCATCCGCCAGCATCAGATCGGCATCTCTCATCAGCTCCAGGCTCTCGGCAGGAATTTCCATCTTGGTGTCGCTGGTGATCACCAGGATCTTTTGGCCGTCATTCACCCGCACACCTACGGTCTCGGCCGGCGGGTGGTTCACCTTGAATAGAGTGAACTCCATTCCGGCAATCTCGAAGGGCTGGCAGGCCAGAACGTCATGGCGCATGGGATTTAAGAAATAGAGATAGTTGAGGATATAGTCCATGGTGTCTTTCAGGGCATAAACATCCACATGGCTTTGCACCCTGTGAAAATCCCCGAAACCGGCGTAATGGTCGTAGTGGGCATGAGTCCATATCACTCCATCCACGCTGGATATGTCCTTCTTCAAGAGCTGCCAGCGCAGATCAGGGCTCGTATCAACCAGCACTCTCCCGTCTTCCTCATCCGACTCCAGAAGAACGGAAAACCTCATTCTTCGGCTGCGGCCACCCCGAAGGGCATCCATGCAGGCCGGACACTTGCAGCCGATCTTAGGAGTGCCGATAGCATCGCCCGTGCCGAGGAGCGTGACCTTCATGCGGCAATGCTCCGCTTGTAGTCGGAGATCCTGCGACGGAACTCCTCTATGGATTCGAGCAGATCCTCCTGCCCCAATTTTCTCCGGTCCACCAGAAGAGCATTCAGGACGGCTTCCCTGATCACCAATCTCAGGTCCGATCCGGAGTAACCTTCCGTCATCTCGGCAAGCTTCGCTGTGTCTACATCGGCATCGATGTGGGAGAGGACCTTATCCAGAATCATGCGCCTCATCTCCTGATCCGGCAGCGGGAAGTTCAATACCTTGTCGAATCTCCTCCAGGCGGCATAGTCCAGGAGCTGAGGGTGGTTGGTGGCAGCTATAAGTAGAACGCCATGCTCGACCAGGTTGATCTCGTCGATGGCCTTGAGCAGAGTGTTGACGGCCCTTTTCATAGCCCCATGCTCATCTGAGGTTCTGGTCTTGGCCACGAAGTCGAACTCATCGATGAGAAGAATGCATGGGCTGAGCCTCTTGGCAAGATCGAAGACCTTATCGATATTCTTGGAGGTCTCGCCCAAATACTGGCTGGTGATCATGGAGAGCCGGACCTCGACCATCGGAAGAGAGAACCAGCTCGAGAGCGCACGGGCGGTAGAGGTCTTGCCTGTCCCGGGCGGTCCTACAAAGAGAAGTTTGCCGATCTCGTAAAGGCCGATCTGACGCAGATACTCCCGATTTTGCAGCGCTTTGCCCGTCTTTTCGATCTCTGTCTTCTGGTCGTCAGTAAGAATCAGACCGGCAAGGTTGTCCCTCACGTCTTCGGGTGCCTTGATGTATGCGAGTTTGAGAAGATCTTCGGCCTCCTTGGGATCCTGGCATAGCTCCTTGATCCGGGCATCGATCCATTCCCGGTCGGCACAGAGAGGTTTATTCCCATTTCTGGCCTCACTATAGCTCACCTTTATGGAGTCGTAGTTCTCATAAAAGTAAGCCAGAGTGGGGTTCGACCTGATTCTCGCCAGATCCTTCTGATTGGCGAACCACTTAGCGGCTACATCGAATACCGTCAGCCGGAGCTGGGATCCAAACTCCTCAAAAGCTACGAATGTGAGATCCTTGAGGACAGCTTTGACGTTCTCGATTCCGTAAATCTTCTGGACATCAATGCTTGTTACATAAATCGGCCTTTTGACGCTCTTGGTCTGTGCATCGAAGTAATGCTTGCGGATATTGGGTGGTAGGTCGCCTTCATTCAGATTCTCATTTCTGTTATAGAGATCTGCGGTTAGAAGCAGCTCAGCAACCTCAATTGCACCACATTTCTCCAAGCCATTCTCTAAACCCATCTTTTAAACTCCATGGAACTGAACTAAGTCAGTGGACTATAAAAAGAGATAAAGCTTTCTATGAATGACCCCGAGATTATTCGTTTTTTTATTTGCTATTTCGTCTTGGATTTGATCTTATTTGATTCTCATTTTCGCATGTAAATCGAGATTATGATGTCGATACCTTTCGATTTTCATCTGCCACGTATGAGCCCCTGTCCTGAAGATCATGGGCGTTTCAAACCGGATTCAGTGTGCCATCGATTCCAATTTTGAAGCTCTTTTGCGGCACATCTTTCCCGGAGCGCTTCACAGCCTCCGCCACAAGTCTTTCTAGCTTTGCGCAGCAGGGAACAGTCATGTAAAGTACGGTTATATCCCGAATCTCATTTGCCAAAAGAATCTCGGTCAGCTTGTCCACAAAAGGACCAGTCTCATCGAGTTTGGGGCAGCCCACCAGGGCGACCCGGCCTTTGATGAAGTCCCGGTTGATGTCGGGATAGGCAAAGGCAGTGCAGTCCCCGGCCACAAGAAGGCTTGCGCCTTTGAGGTAGGGAGCCCAGGGTCGCACCAGTCTCATCTGGATGGGCCAGCCGGAGAGCTCGTTTGCGCGATCTTCTCCAGGCTTTATTTTTTCAAGTGAGAAATCGGTCTTTATCCCATGATCCTGCTTCAGGGTAACTGGCATGGTGCAGGGCGTGACAGCAGCATCCTTCGCATGATGCATATGTTCCTGCTTGTGGGCCGAACTCTTATGCTCTTTGGCCGCCTTTTCATCAAACTTAGGAGCCTCGCGCTCCTCGATGGTCAACGCTCCCTGCGGACATACATTCAAGCATGCGCCCAGTCCATCGCAGAAGCTTTCGCTCACAACGCGGGCGATTCCATCTTTAATCTCTATCGCACCTTCCGCACAGGCCGTTATGCACTCGCCACAGCCGTTGCAGCGTGATTCATCGATCTTGATGATCTTTCTCATAATCACCATATCTTGCCACGATTGTATTCAGCATCTATATCTTCCCGGATAGAAATAGCAGCAGGGGTAAAAATAGATCAGTAGAAATAGCAGCAGCAAAAATTAGTTGAAAGAGCATCTCCCGGGTCCAAAATCAGGGACGAATCTGGGACGAATCAGGGGCTCTTTCTGCTTCTTCCCAGCACCATCTGCTTGGTTGCCCTCTCCGCCTCGATGTTGCGGCGGCAGACAGGGCAGACCCGGATCCAGTCAAGGCCCGTGGAGTCCTTCTGCAAATCAGCGGGCAGAGTGGATTCAATCCTCTTCAGCATAGGCTCTGTAGCATAGCGCGATCCGCAGATCTTGCATGCCACCAGATCAAAGGTCAATGTGGGCTCCAGGCAGGACTCGTCGTATGGCACCAGAGCCAATGCTTTCGCAGGGCAGAACTCAACGCACAGGTCGCACTCTTCTTTGCACCTCTTCCAGTGAACGCTTCTTGATTCAGGCGTTTCTGTGCGGGTGATATTCTGGCTGGGACAGACATTGGAGCAGGAGAAGCAACCCAGACACTTATTCGCATCAACTTTGATCATATTCTTCCTCCATGCGCTACGGCGAGCGCAGCTCGTGTGCGCGCCCGGCGGCTCGCCAGCTCAAAGTCGAGGCTCAAGGCATTGGCGGGGCAGGTTAAGACGCAGGCGGGAGTCTCCCGGCCCTCACATAGATCGCACTTATGGGCAATCTTATCCGTCCAGACTACACCGAAGGGACAGGCCAGCCGGCACAGGCCGCAGCCGGTGCACTTCTCCACATCGAAGGCCGTGCGCTCTCCCTCTTTATGCAATGCCTGTGTGAAACAGGCCTTGGTGCAGTTCGCTTCCTCGCAATGATGGCAGAATACGGGAACAGAGGCATTATCCCCGGCAAAATGCACATTGACATGTCCGCTACCTCCGTGCACGCGCTTGCATGCCACCTCGCAGGACCGACACCCGATGCACCGGCTGATATCAACGTAAACGGGCATTTTAATCCCTCCTAGCGATCTTGCAGGCCGAGACCTTGAACTCCGGTATCATGGCCTCAGGGTCTCTGGCCTCCGAGGTGAGAATGTTGGTCCCGGGGAAGTGGAAGGGCATGAATGCCACCCCCTTTTTCAGGCGGTCTGTGATACGTGCATAGGCCACAGTCTCTCCGCGGGGCGTTGTTACCGTCACCTCATCGCCATCAGCCACTTTCAGCCGCAGTGCATCCGCAGAGTTGATCTCCACAAAGAGATCCGGCTCTCGCTCCAGCAGAGAAGGACTGCGACGGGTCATGGACCCTGCATTGTGGTGCACAGCAACGCGACCTGTGGTCAGGATGAAGGGATAATCCCAGCTCGAGTCTTCCGCCGCCGGTTTGTAGGAAACGGGCACGATGGTAGCACGACCCTCGCTGAACTTGAATCCCTGGGTGTGAAGAATGGGCGTCCCGGGATGTTCAGGATTCGGGCAGGGCCAGACAAGTCCGAAGTCATCGAGGCGCTCGCGAGTAATTCCGCCATACTGCGGCACTACGCGATTGATCTCCGCCAGAACTGACGCTGCATCCGGGTAATTGAATTGCGCCCCCAAACGCCTGGCGATCTCGCAAATGATATCCAGGTCACAGCGTGCGCTTCCCGGCGGCTCAATGGCCTTTGCACTCCACTGCACGCGTCTCTCTGTGCTGGTGTAGGTTCCTTCCTTCTCAGCCCAGGCGGCAGCGGGCAAAATGACATCTGCCAGCTGTGCAGTTGCGGTCATGAAGATGTCCTGCACCACCAGGAATTCCAGATTATCGAGAGAATCCCGGACGTTTTTGCTGCATGGGTCGGAGTTGGCAGGGTCTTCACCCACAATATACATGGCCTTGATCTCGCCAGTTCCCGCTTTGTCTATCATCTCGGTGGCAGTGAGACCCCGGCCCAGAGGCACACTGTCCACGCCCCAGGCATTTTGGAAGAACTTTATCGTCTCTGGATCGTCCGCCTTCCTGTAGCCCGGATAAAAATCAGCCAGAGCACCCATGTCGCACGCACCCTGAACGTTGTTCTGGCCGCGAAGAGGCATGACTCCCGTGCCCTCTCTTCCCAGATGGCCGCAAATCAGAGCCAGATTGGCGATGGCCTGAACATTATCCGTGCCCGTGCTGTGCTGAGTGATACCCATGGAATAGAGAATGACCGACGCAGGAGATATGGCATAGGAGCGCGCCGCCCTGACGATATCGCCGGCAAGAATGCCGGTTATGTCGGCCACCTTTTCCGGAGTATAATCTTTGACCGACTCCGCCAGCTCCTCATAGCCGCGTGTCCATTTAGCGATGTATTCCCGGTCTATCAGGCCTTCTTTGATTATGACATGGGCCATGCCATTCAAGAGAGCTACATCCGTTCCGGGTTTCAGTTGCAGGAATACATCCGCCATCCAGGCGGTATGCGTCATGCGTGGATCGGCTACGATCACGACCGCTCCTGAATCCTTGGCCCTATGGATCCAGCGGGAGAGAATTGGATGATTCTCTGCCAGATTCGATCCTATGACGAATATGCACTTGGAATTGGCGAGATCCTTTATGGGATTGGTCATTCCGGCCGCACCCAAAGTGCGGTTCAGGCCCACTACAGAGGGTGCATGGCAGAGTCTGGCACAGCCGTCCACATTCCTGGAGCCCAGAACGCGCGCGAGCTTCTCTATCAGGTAGTTCTCCTCATTGGTGCATTTGGAGGAGGCAAAGAAGCCGATGCTGTTCGGACCGTACTTCTTCAGGGGTCCGCCCAGACCCTTGGCTACAAGATCCAGGGCTTCCTCCCAGGTTATCTTGGCCCAGCCGTCTCCATGTCTCTTAAGAGGAGTGCGAATGCGATCCGGGTGGTAGAGAATCTCCAACGCGGCATTTCCCTTGGAGCAGAGAGACCCTTCGCTTGCCGGGTGCTCTGGCATGTACTCAATCCCCGTAGCACGCTCCTTCTCGACTGCAATGAAAAATCCGCAGCCTGCACCGCAGTACGGACAGACCGTTGGAACAAGGACTTGTGGCATAATAATCCCTAACGAATTTTTTAAATCATCTTGCTATATCGGAAATCTAGTAAGCATAAATCTTGCTGTAGGGCCTCTTAGACTTTGGCGCGAGCTTGACAAACTCGTCCTTCAGGATCTCCTCTTTGGAAAGCCCGAGATCCGGAAAGCGCTCTGAGAACTCGGAGACATAATGATCCAGAATCTCCCGATCCAAATCATCCAGAGGCGAGATCTCCACTTGGCCGCCTACCTGCAGTCTTCTCTACGACGCCGCGCAGATAGATCGCGCCGCCGTGCATGCCCGTGCCAATGAAGTTGCCCTTGTGGCTCTTGCCATAAAGGTCCAGGAGTATCACGATCCCGCCCGCCATGTACTCGCCGAGGAAGTCCTGCGATGTGCCGCCTATGACCAGAACGGGCCTCTTATCTTCGTACTCCTTCATGTGCAAAGCCGTCCTGTAGCCGCAATTGTCTCGGACGAAGATCCTGCCTCCACGCATGGAAAACCCCAGGACGTCTCCCGCTCTTCCTTCCACGACGACCTCGCCCTGGTCCATGGTATTTCCTACACCGTCCTGAGCATTGCCGTGTACAGTAATCTTATGACCATAAAGGAAGGCAGCCAGATCGTTTCCGGGAGTCCCGAAGATCTCGATCTCCATCTTGCGGTGTTCTGGAGAGTAGAGCCTGGTACCGATATACCTCTGACCGCATACATTCCGTATGACAACTTTCTGGATGCCGGCAAACATCATATCCCGGAGCTGGTCGTTCAATTCTCTGGTTTCCAGGGGTCCGGCGTCTATCTCTACTGATCCCGTCATCCCATTGCCTCTGTCCTCCTTGGGAGGCGTTACGGACATCTGGATACTCGTCAATTGCTTTTCACTCTCCGGCGCCCTTTATTCCTAAGACATCCAGCTCCCATTCGTACAGCCCTACGCCCCGCAGGTGATCTCGATTGCCACGCAGGCTTTCCAGGGCATTGATTCCCATGCCGCCCAGCATCTCACTGATCTCGTGAGACCAGGCATGAATTAGATTGGTGAGACGCTGCGAGGCGATATCGACATTCAGCCTGCCCGAAAGGCGGGGATCCTGAGTGCATATTCCCCAATTGCACTTTCCGGTGTAGCACTTCTGACAGAGAGTGCAGCCCATAGCTATCAGGGCTGCGGAACCGATGTAAACGGCATCCGCGCCAAGAGCTATGGCCTTTATTACGTCGCTGCTGCAGCGAATTCCGCCAGCGGCAATGATGGAGCATCTGTTCCTTATTCCCTCATTCTTAAGGCGCCGGTCCAGGGCAGAGATGGCAAGTTCGATGGGTATGCCCACATTGTCCCGAATCGCTTTTGGGGCTGCGCCCGTTCCCCCGCGCAGGCCGTCAATCGCAATTATATCCGCCCCGGCGCGCACAATTCCAGAACCTATGGCCGCAAAGTTATGAACTGCCGCGATCTTGACCGAGATGGGTTTCTCATAGTTGGTGGCCTCCTTCAGGGCAGTGATGAGCATGGAAAGGTCCTCAATAGAGTAAATGTCGTGGTGGGGTGCGGGCGAGATCGCATCCGTGCCTACAGGGATCATGCGCGTCTCCGCGACCTCGACCGATACCTTTTCGCCGGGCAAATGACCGCCAATGCCGGGCTTTGCTCCCTGGCCGACCTTGATCTCCACGGCAGATGCACAGTTGAGATACTCGGCATCTATTCCGAACCGGCCCGATGCTACCTGCACGATGGCGCACTTTCCGAACTCTTGCCTCATCTCCTTGGGAAGGCCTCCTTCACCGGTATTGAAGAAAGTTCCCGATTGCTTGGCGGCTGTCGCCAGCGAACGGAAGGCGTTGTAGCTGATGGCTCCATAGGACATGGCCGAGAAGAGGATGGGAGTTTCCACCATCAGATTAGGAGAGATCTCGGTCTTGATCTCCACATCTCCATTCGCGATATTGATATCCATCAAATCGGGCTTGGCTCCAAGGAATGTGCGCAGCTCCATCGGCTCACGCAGAGGATCTATGGAGGGGTTGGTGACCTGAGAGGCATTGAGCACTATATGATCCCAGTAGATGCGAAAAGGCTTGTCGTTGCCGCATCCCGTCAGGATCACTCCTCCAGTCTCGGCCTGTTTCTTCAGATCCTCCATCTTTTCGCGAGACCAGGAAGCATTTGGCCGGTAGAATGATTGGGTAGGACGGACCACTATGGCGTCCTTGGGGCAGAAGATGACACATCTCTGGCAGCCGGCGCATTTGTAGTCGTCGGATATCAACCGATCCGTGAGCGGATCGTAAGTGTGAGTGCCAAAAGAGCACTGCCGCTCGCAGCCCCTGCACTGGCCGCATTTTTCTTCGTCCCTTATGATCTCAAACTCAGGAAAGACGAATGATTTCATTCCAATACCGTCCTCATATTATTTAGTTCGCCTACGACCGGTTCTCCTCCGTTGGGAGTCCAGACGGAGTCAAGCTCTGGCGAGATAAGTCTTATCGATGCTTCCTCAGAGGAGAGGTAGAACATCTCTCCGCGGGTTGCCGCGGTGAGGGGCCGAAGCCTGATTCTATCCGTCAGGCCGATCATCTTTCCGGTCTGACCGATGATAATGGCAAAAGGCCCGTTCATAAGGAGAGGTCCGTAGACCATCCTCAATGTTGTGAGCAGCTTCTTTTCCTTCTCATTCATTCTGTCTATGGAGTTCCAGATGGGAGGAGCAAGAATCTTGGCCACAATCTCGATGGGGATGCTCTGTCGCCTCATGAGAAGGTCCGCTGCATAGGCTATGACCTCCGTATCCGTCTGCAGAGTGCAGGCATAGCCATACATCTCCAGGTACCAGCGATTGGTGCCGTAAGAGGAGATCTCACCGTTATGGACTACGGTTGTATCCAGGAGGCTGAAGGGATGGGCTCCGCCCCACCAGGCCTGGGTGTTCGTCGGGAAGCGGCCGTGCACTGTCCAGGTATAAGCCGAGTAGAGCTTGTCCAGCATGAAGTACTCTCCTATATCCTCAGGATAGCCCACGCCTTTGAAGCAGCCCATATTCTTTCCGGAAGAAAATACGTGAGCATTCTCGATCTTGGTATTCACATGCATGACCATTTTGACTATATAATCCTCATCCGAGAGGAGAGCCTCTTCGCCCTGCTTTCTGGGTAGCACGAAGTAGCGCCAGATCAAGGGCGGATCGCTCACTTCCACCTCATCAGAGTGAGGGATCTCATCATCAGAGACCACATCGAAGTTCTCGCAGAGGAAGGCATCAAAACCGATCTTTGCAGATCTCTTAGCCTCCGGGCTGTTGCCGGTGAACATTAGATGAAAGGCATAGTAATCCTTGTACTCTGGGTATATGCCATAGGCTGCAAAACCTCCCCCCAGACCATTGCCGCGGACATGCATGTTGGCTATGGCCTTCATGACGCCTGGCCTGTAAAGCGCTCGCCATCCCGGTTCATGGCTCCGAAGATAGAGCAGGCACAGATCTCCTTGTTGTAAAGCTCCCTTCTATTCCTTGGCATAATAATCCTAAACTCCACTCATCTACTAACCGATACATAAACGCTTACCTCTGCAAGCGTCCGTCTGGCTCGAATCGATGATATGTAGGCCGTAAGCTACTACAATGGGCCTTTTATAGTGATTTAAGAAATGTTCATAATAAGTATGAACGGAACCTATTGGCGTAGATGTTTTTCTTGTCATGATGTTCCTCGCACTAATTAACTCAATTTATAATGGGCAAAATGCATAGACAAAAAATGAAAGGTGAGCCCAATGTGGGCTAGAGCAGAGGAAGGTACCTCTCCAGCTCCCATTGGGTCACATTCATGCGGTAAGCATCCCACTCTGCCTTCTTGTTGGCAATGAAGGCTTTGAAGACGTGCTCTCCCAGTGCCTCGCGAACCAGTTTGCTCTTTTCGGTGAGCTCGATGGCATCGTTCAGGCTGCCAGGCAAGGATCCAATTCCGGCTGCCTTCCTCTCGGCATCGCTCATGTGGTAGATGTCCTGTTCCTGAGGTGCGGGCAGTTCGTACTTGTTGGCGATACCGGCGAGGCCTGCGGCCAGCATGACTGAGAAGGCCAGGTACGGATTAGCTGCTGGATCGGGGCTGCGGAATTCGACTCTCGTCGCGGCCTCTTTTCCTGGCTTGTACATGGGCACTCTGACCAGAGCCGATCTGTTCCTTCTGGCCCAGCAGATGTAGACAGGAGCCTCGTATCCGGGAACCAGGCGCTTGTAGGAGTTGATCCACTGGTTGGTGATGGATGTGATCTCAGGTGCGTGCTTGAGAAGGCCTGCGATGTAGTACTTGCCTTCGCTGGACAGATGGAAGGCATCACCTGCATCGAACATGACATTCCTCTTTCCCTGGAAGAGGGACTGGTGGACGTGCATTCCGCTGCCGTTCTGGCCGAAGATGGGCTTGGGCATGAAGCTGGCATGGACGCCGTACCTGCGGGCTATCTCCTTGACGGTGATCTTGTAGGTCATCACCGTGTCTGCCATATTGAGAGCATCCTTGTAGCGAAGGTCGATCTCATGCTGAGAAGGAGCTACCTCGTGGTGGCTGTACTCCACATCTATGCCCATGGAGTCCAGGGCCAGGATAGTGTCCCGGCGCAGGTCGGAGGCGTTGTCAGCGGTGGTCAGGTCGAAGTATCCGCCGTTGTCCAGAACCTCGGTATTGTTCTCGCCCTTGAAGTAGAAGAACTCCAGCTCCGGTCCTACCAGGAAGCTGTAGCCCTTATCCTTGATGCGCTCCAGATTCCTCTTCAATACGTACCTGGGGTCGCCTTCGTATGGAGTGCCATCCGGGTTCTGAATGTCGCAGAACATCCTGGCTACGGCGTTCTCCTGCTGTCTCCAGGGTATAAGCTGGAATGTGGTTGGGTCTGGCTTGGCTACCATGTCGGACTCGTGAATTCTGGCGAAGCCCTCGATGGAGGAGCCGTCGAAGCCCATGCCCTCGGAAAATGCCCCTTCCAACTCGTTCGGGTTGATGGCGAAGCTCTTGGGGACTCCTAGAATATCTGTAAACCAAATTCTGACAAATCGAACATTATATTTGTCTATTGCCTCAAATACTTCATCTTTTGATTTCATTTGCAGGGCCATTTAACTAGCCTCCTTTGGATCAAGTACCTTTGTGCGCAATTTATAGGTATTTGTGATCGAATCATAAAAGTTATGAAAAATTATGAACGCATGTTGTCCATTAGTGAAGCGTACAATTGTATCTATAAAGGATATGATGATTATGAATAACTCATAATAGAAAGCGATCAGGAAGAAAATGGTCAAGGCTTAAAAGAGCGATGAGTAAGAGATAATACGCAAAATAGAGACGATCATAAAATGATCGAAATATAATTAAAATATAATCAATGAAGATTCGATATTAATCGGCATTAACATAGACTGGAATTTAGTTTGCTAAATTAAATTCTGTTTGCCCGAAAAATTGTATGATATAGAGCTCGACTGAAAAAGATTCAGCCAAAGATAGTTGTTAGCTAAAGAGGCGGCTCCAAGGCAACAGAAACTGAGGCTCAAGAGCCCGCACCGTTGGAATCAGCTGCATGCCAGTGCAAGCATCTCCTCCAGCTTTTCCAAATGCGGACTCGGGTCCGAGTTTTGCTCCGCCACCCAGGCTTTCAGCTTCTTTATGGGCTTACCACTGTCGATAATATCCGCAGCCTTATCCATGCCCTCTCTGAGGTCTCCGGCATTATCGGTGATGCAGAGCAACGGAGAGGCATTCAGGCATACGATCTCTCTCCTCTGACCCTTATCAACGCCTGAGAGGACCCTGAGCAGCTTTATCGCTTCCTCAAATCTGTCGCCCTGGTGGAGGATGGAAGATTCATCTGCTTTCTTCACATCCCAGATCCTCTGACAGAAATGGTGTACTCTCTGATGATTCCGTCATCCGTCAGTTCAGCCACATACGTCTGCCCGAGGGTCGAGAGCTCATCCATGCCCCTGGCATCGTCTTTACTTCTGCCATGGACAACAAAAGCTCTCTTGTAGCCTATTTCTCTCATGGCCTGGGCAATTGGCAGCACCATTTCCCGGCTGTAGACGCCCCGAACTCCATAGACCGGCAGAGCAGGGTTGGCGAGAGATCCTGCGATGTTGAGGATGGTCCCAAATCTGATCTGAGACAGAATCCTGTAGAGGGCAGAAGGATGGACTTTTCCGCTCATGCCGTTGAAGATGCCGATGCCGGCCTTTTCGATGCTTCTTTTAACAAGGCCGACATCGCATTCCACATCCACTCCGAGAGTCTCTAAAATGTCCACTGCCCCGCATTTGGAGGTTATGGCCCGGGCCCCGTGCTTGGCCATGATTATGCCGCCGGCTGCAGCCACAATCGAGGCGGCGGTGCTGATATTGAAGGTCTTGATGGTGTCCATGCCCGTGCCGCAATTTTCCACCAGAGGACCCTGAACATCAGGATGAACCTTTACCGTATCAACCTCATAAATCGCTTCCCAGATGCCGGCGATCTCCTGGGCGGTAGCGCCTTTGGCAGTTATGGCGGCCAGGAATGCGCCCTGTTGTAGGTCCGGCTGCTCGTTCTTCAGAATCTGCTTGAATAGATCGCTGGCTTCGTCTCTTGTCAGGCTCTGGCCTCTTATCAGCCCGTCCACCTTGCTTCCGAAGTACCTCAAACTCTCTTCCATTCTCAAACCTCTCTAAACTCCGCAAACAACCGATTTCAGCCCGGTTCTCTGGGAAGAATGGCTGAATGCTTCCTCAATGCTGGAAAGGGTCGTCCTTTTGGTAACGATCCAATCAGCCTCTATCTTGCCTGCTGTCAAGAGCTCCACGGCCTGTTTGTTCTGGCGGCTGCTGCAGCCGTAGGCACCCACTATCATCGATTCGTGGTAGTGCATTGATCGAAGATCGATCTGCTCTTCGTAATTTCCAGGACGCGGCCCTGAGAAGATGCAGATTCTCCCGCCGGGAGCGAGCAAGCGCAGTTGGGAGCTATCCACCTTGACCTCTGGAGTGGCTGTCAGGATGACGTCAACTCCCGCTCCGCCGGTTTCGCTCTGAATTATGCTCTCCAGATCATCCGGTTGATTCTCACGTTCATGCCACTGCGATTTAATCGATCGATTTATCGTCCGGCCGATCGACTGGTCATTCGACAGGTCAATCGCTCTGGCACAAGTGTGCTTTTCGATCTCTCGAATACGCTCAGGCAATTTTTCCGCGATTATGACCTTTCCGGCTCCCTTCAGCTCAGCCAGAAGGGCGTGAAGAGCGCCGATGGGACCGGCGCCGTAGATCAGAACCACATCTCCTTCCGAAACCCTCGTCAGCTCCTGGCCGTTTATGCAGCAGGCCAGGGGCTCGGCCAGCGCCGCCAGAGCCGGGTCGAAACTTTCGGGCAGCAGATTCGCGCCACCGGGAAAGGCTTTGCCCCGGGAGGGCCATGTATTCGGCGAAGCCTCCGTCGAAGTTGAATCCCATGATCAACATGTCTCTGCAGCGGTTGTCTGCGCCTTGCTGGCAGGGGCTGCAGCTTCCGCAGGCGATGCCCGGCCAGACCTGGCATAGATCGCCCTCCTTCAGGCCAGAGGCCCTATCGATCTCTGCAATTCTGCCCACAATCTCGTGCCCCAGGATGCGGGGATATGCCAGGTCACGATGGCCCTGTTGCAGCATCTTGACATCGGTTCCGCAGACGGCGCAGGCCTCGATCTTCAGCAGGGCTCCGCCCGGTGGGCACTCCGGGGTGGGCACATCCTCCAGCTCCATGACACCCGGGCTCTTCAGAAGGGCGGCTTTCATGATTACGTCTCTACTTCTTAGGCAGCTCTACCGTCATCAGGACGCGGTCCGTCTCCTCGACGAGCTGCTTTTGCGTGACCCCGTAGAGGCCAGCCAGAAGGCTTGCGCCTCCCATGCCCACGCCCTCTTTGACATAGCCCTGGGCGTAGATCTGCACTCCCGGGATCTTGGAGTTCTCGAGGCCCGGATCTGCGTAGTAGTAGGGGCGGCCGGTTGATTCCACGATCTCCCGGAAGCTGGCGGTCCTGTCCTCCATGATATATTTCGTGGTAGCAATGGAGATGTCGCCCTCCACTCCCATGGCCTTGCCCAGAGCCAGGACTGCCGCCATCTGCGTTCCGCCAGCCAGGACGACCTTGCAGCCCTTCAAGCCGCTCATCAGGCCGACGGCAGCAGGCATCATGGGGTCGCCCAGCTCCTTGACTGCCGTTACCGGGTCGTCCTTGAGGCTGCCCTGGGTTACGCCCGCACGGGCCATCGCTTCCTTCACTACCTGCCCCTTCAGCTCGCTGGGGTTTGAGGCGAAGCTGCTGCTCACGTTTCCGCTGTAGCCCAGAGCCCGCAACACTGCCAGGGCGGTCGTTGTGCCTCCGGCTATGGACTCGCCTATGAAGACGCAGTCAGAGAGTTTGGCGAGCTTTCGTCCCAGGCTTTCGGCCCTTTCATAGATTCCCTGAGGGTCATCGACCGCGCTCTGCTTTCGGATGTCGTTTCCGGCCAGGCCGCCCAGTTCCACGTAGGGAACAGCGGGCTTCATGCGTAGACCGGAGGCAACGAAAAGAGAGGGAATGCCGGTCAGGTTCAGGGCCGCCTTGGTGACGATGGCAGGAGTTGGCGATCCGCCCGGAGCCTCGGGCAATTCCGGCATGGTGATGATCTTGTTGCACTCCACCAGCTCAGCGTCTGCGCCCGGCGTGTAGTCGGTCAGTGCAGGCGAGGTTCCCGCGGCGCGAAAGGCCCGGTATCTTGCCGGTGTCCGAGTTGGAGATGATGCAGAGAAATAGAGGCCGCTGAGGGCGCGGCCCGAAATCGGGGGTGATCCAGTTTGGCATGAACTGTAATGCGGGAGGTTCCTGTATATTAAATCAACGCGAGATTATTTAATTCAAGTGGGCTTGTCTGGCGAGAAAGTGGCATTGAGCGGTTGTGGCTATGATCTAGCCCCACTGGCAGACCACTATCGAGCTCCAGCCAAACGGCCATGAGTGTCAGGAAGCAAGTGTGGACGGATTAGGTGATGGCTCTTGCCAGCCTTGTCCCTGGACTTTTGGTCTCCCGCAAGCCGGAATATCTCTGAGTGAATACTTGACCCTATTATTTGACCCTATTAAGACAACGCAGCCAACCGGATAAAATCCATTAATCCAAAAATTTATTATACTTATCAATTTTGGCACCAAAAGCTTTTTATTTAAAAATATCGTATTAGGAGGATCACAGAATAAGTTTAAATGGAGAATTTAAATGCAAAATAAAAAGGATAAGAGAGCCAAGGGTGCTGTAGGGAAGACAGTAGCCTCCGGAAGCGCAGATGCAAAGAAAGAAGTAGCGGATGATGGGAAGAAAGGGAGCACCGGGAAAGACTGAGACAAAGAAAGGGTGGAAAAAGTAGGGAATAACAGCGCTCATGCAATAGTCTAGCAGTCTCAAGATAGTTCAGGCAAGGATTTTCAAAAGGCGGTCTTATGGGTGAGCGACTATTGACCGCTAACAATTGACTCGATGAGTCTTCTTGTAATAGTTGCCTGCCAGCTATCGATTCTTGAGATTTTCTTTCAATGGTCATACTCACAATCGCCTTCTTCTTCCTCATGAATGAGATTTCGTTCTCAGGAATATCTATTATATATTAATATTATTATAAGCGTACTTGCTGGGTGATCCCTCATTCAGTGCACACCAACGACATGATCCAAATGCTCTGGGCGGACTTCCGGCGTTCGCTCTCCCACATGCGAGCGGCCAAGCACCCGCATGCCCACGCGCACAGGTGCCCGGGGAAGCGGACGTACTTGCCATGCCTGCTGCCGGAGGCAGTCTAGGCCTGAATCCGGCAATTATGGCTTTTTGTTAGGGCCATAAGCTCATCTTAAATATCTGGTAAACCTGGATAATACCAAACTAACCAGTGAGAAGATAACATGGTACGCTCAGAAACCCTTGGAAGGGAGCAAACGTTAACGATCTCTGCCATTGCTGCCAAAGAAACTGCGCTGGCGGAGTTCAAGGCCGGTGCGGTCAGGAGCATGAAGCAGTATAACGCTGGCCTAGTGGATACTTTTGATAATGTTGAAGATTTTTTGGCCGACCTGCATAAACCTGAGTAGTTCCCTTAGATGCTTTATAAAATCAGGCATAAACAAGAATTTGGAGGTTCAATACCGGAAGCTAACCCAAAAAAATTATTCGAATATTAAAATATTAAAGACAGCCTAGGCCTGGCTCAGATGTACGGGCTGGAAGGATTCTTACGGGCAAGCTTGGCCGGGATTTTAGGCATATTGTCATTCAGGGCGGTTCACTTGAAAGCAGGCCTGGCAAACTGATGTAGATTCGAAGAACACAGCTAGCGAATAGCCAGGCAAAATACAGGCTTGCCACGGTGGACACAAACAATTCGCTTCACTAATATCTGCCCCTGGCATCCAAAAGGTTTTTCGTCTAAACTCCCCTAAAGGGCCTGAGATATTATATGGATCTAAAGCAACAAACCCCGGAAGGTATATTGAAGAAAGCCTATGAGCTGCAAGAGGCATTAAAGAGAGAGCGCGAGCAATTGAAACGGCATGAAGAAGAATACAAAAAACTATTGGCTATGATAGCTACATATGAGACGCGGCGTGCGGGTGCTTATGAAGCGATCCAACAGGTCAAAAGGAGACGATATATAATCTCCGACCTTTTCCGGAAAAAATGGCCAGGCCTATTTAATCGATTCGCGAAAGTCTCAATCAAAGACGCTAGTACTGAACTTGAGGATAGTGCCATCGAAACTGTTTGCGGTGTCTAATGAAGTAATCAAATGGGAGTTCATATTTCATGGAAATTAAATGATCGTCAGGTATTTAATAGATGCATGTTATGCGCTTCAGAGAAGCGCATAACATAAAAGACTCAATTATGCCTCCCCACCCCCCTTGTTGCACACCGAAATGAACATAAACGTTAATATTGGTGTAGTAAAAGGGGGAACACTATGATCCGGAGGAAGCTATGACCATTGAGGTCCTCAAATCCATGGCAAAAGAAGGCCAAGTCTTTTCTTTTGATAATATTTATAAAAAAACTCATATTAAAAAAAAGATTCTTTCTGTGATCCTCTCTCGACTGGAGGACCGTGGTTTTATAGAGAGAATTGAAAGGGGAAAATACCTGATTATTCCTCTTGGAAGCGAAAAAGGAAAATATACACTCCATGAATTCGTCATTGGCTCCTATCTTGTAGAACCATCCGCGATTTCCTATTGGAGTGCTCTGCATTATTATGGTATGACGGAACAGATCCCAAGCACAGTCTTTGTGCAGACACCAACACGGAAAAAGAAGAGCCGGATGAACATATTTGGCCTGAATTATCGCATAGTGCGGATTAAAAAGGAGAAGTTCTACGGTCTACGAAAAGAGTGGATCGAAGAGATGCCGGTGAACATTGCAAATAAAGAAAAGACCATAATAGATTGTCTAGATAAACCGCAGCATTCAGGCGGGATCCTAGAAGTTGCGAAGGCGCTCAAGACCGGTTCATTGGATCTTGAAAGATTAAGGGAGTACGCTCTTAAGATGGACAATTTCTCCGTGGTTCGAAGACTGGGTTATTTATGCGATCGAATTGGTTTCCAGGTGGATATGCCCCCCCTAAAATCAAAGAAGTATCTTTTGCTCGATCCCACGATGCCCCCAAAGGGTTTCAATGATTCAAAATGGCGGCTTATTATTAACCTGGATACAATGCTCTTGGGAGATCTGGAATGATCCCCATTAGAGAAATCAAAGAAAAGGCAAGAGAATTCTCTGTACCACCCTCAACTATCGAACGCGATTATGCGCAGAACTGGCTGCTTGCATATTTGAACCCCATAAAGATGGCGTTTAAAGGCGGAACTGGCATAAGGAAAGTATTTATCGAAAACTATCGCTTTTCCGACGATCTCGATTTTACCCTGTTTGAGACTTGGGATAAAGAAACTTTGCAGACAGTGATTCAAGACTCAGTTATCCAAGTACGCGATGAGTGTGGAATACAATTCGAGGATGATATTGGCATTATTGAAACCAAGAGCGGTTTCCGTGCGACGGCAAAGTTTAGGATTATTAATCGTAGCGCATTGGCCCCTATAACAATTAAACTAGATATCACCGATCCAAAGAATGAACGGATTTTGCTTCCTGTGCAGCAAAGGCCAATATTCCACCACTTCTCAGACGCTCTCGATGCATCAGTTACCTCGTATTCCCTTGAGGAGATCATGGCGGAAAAGATCCGGTCCCTATTTCAACGGACAAGATCACGTGATTTGTACGATATCGGACAACTGTCTGGTGCGGTAAATCGTGAGCAAGTAAAATCGATCGTTTATAATAAATGCAAGCATAAAGAAGTTGTTCTCGATATATCAATGTTCGAAGGAAGACGCGATAACTTTGCCGCGTCATGGGCTGCATCATTGCAGCACCAATTGAATAGCATCCCTGACTTCAATGATGCATTTGCGAAAGCTATTGAGTTGCTCAAATATTATTCATCGTAAATTTAAAATATATGTTAAATTTATCAGATCATAATAATGGTCAGCCATAGACATGCACGCATAAGAAGTCGTGCATCCACCTTCTTTTCAGAGGAGAGTGCCCCTCACTGAAGTCGTTGGTTTGAGACTATTGGGATGAGCAAGAAATGATGGAATGGAAAATCATAGCAGGTATATATTGAAGTGCGAATGTTAAACTCCAAAAAATCCTTTAAGCACTTCTGTTCCGTGCTCGTGCGTCCGAAGCTTTCAGCTCCCAATGGCCCGAGAGAGATTAGCACAAGCTCATACCGCTATCATTCGAAAAGCACAACCTCCACCGTCTCCCCTGCCTCGAATCCTTCCAGCTCCTCAGGCACAATCACGAAGCCGTCCGCCCTTGTCACTGAGCTCAGGATTCCCGCGCCCGAGATCATAATGGGCTCGGCCTCGCCATCCTTGAGCGCCACCCGGACCAGGCTGAGGTAGCCAGCCTTGGAAGGAATCTTGCGGGCGAGAGTTGCCGGGACTTTTGGCAGACTTCATTCAGGTGAGCCATCTTCTTCAAGGCCGGCCTGACGAACAGATAGAGATCAGAGAGCGCAGCCACGGGATAGCCGGGCAGGCAGACGACCGGCCTCCCGTTCACGGCTCCGAAGGCCGTGGGCTTGCCCGGCTGCAGTCGCACGCCGTGCACGTACAGCTCTCCCATCTCGGCCAAAACACGGGGTGCGTAGTCCTTCTCTCCCACAGACGTCCCGCCGATGATTATGATCATGTCGGCATCGGCATTGGCCTGAATGGCTTCGCGAATCAGCCCTTCATCGTCCGGCACGATCTTCGTCTTTCGGGCATTTGCGCCCCACTTTTCCGCATAGAGCCTGGCCATGAGACCGTTGATCTCATAGGCCTCGCCCGCGCGCAAAGCGCGTGCCCCAATATCCACCAGCTCTCCTCCCGTGGGGATTATGACCACATTTGGCCTGGCATATACCTCCACCCGGGCAATTCCCAGGGCCGACAGCAAGGCGAGATCCGGAGGCCGCAGCCTGTGGCCCTCCTTGAAGACCACGTCTCCCTGAAGGACGTCTTCACCGATGCGGGATACATTCTTGTAGGCATGAGCCTCGGCTGTGATCTCCAACACATCGCCGCGCAGCTGTGCATCCTCCAGCATCACCACGGCATCATAGGCTTTTGGAACCTCCATTCCCGTGCGGAGGGCCAGGAAGTCTTCCAGAAAGTTGGGTGCAGACGGCCTCGCACCCTTTGTATCCCGGGATCGAACGGCAAAGCCGTCCATTGCGGCCCGGTCGAAGCCCGGCAGGCTCAAAGAGGACGTGACCTCAGACGATGTCACCCGATCTGCCGCCTCTGCAGTATCCAATTTCTCGGTGCGATGAATTGGCCGGCACCGGTCGAGTACAATAGTTAATGCGTCTCTCGCGCCTGAAAAGCGTTTAAACATGGCAAGAAGGTATGGTGCCGCTTAGGGATATATGCTTTTGTATATATTCTATATATCGTGTGAAAGCTTCATATAATGTTATGAGGGAGGGTTGGGCAGATACAGAGACTTGCAAGCTAAGGTGGATGATTTGATGGACGCGGTTGTGTGGCTGGAAGAAGTAGGAAAGAACGATCTTTCCATAGTGGGCGGCAAGGGCGCAAGCCTGGGTGAGATGATAAAGATTGGCGTTCCTGTGCCAGGTGGGTTCGCAGTGACGGCCCAAGCCTTCAGAGATTTCATCAACAGAGCGGGCATCGCCAAGGAGCTTTTCGAGGCACTTAATGTCGATGTTAATCAAGAGACTGAGCTTCATAAGGCCGAAAAGACGGCAAAGAAGCTTATTATGGATGCCAAAGTGCCGAAAGATATCGAGCAGGCCATAAAGTCTCGCTATGAAGAGCTCTGCCTGCGCGAGGGCAAGCAGGTCTTCGTGGCGGTAAGGTCGAGTGCCACTGCCGAGGACCTGCCCGATGCAAGCTTCGCAGGCCAGCAGGAGACTTTTCTCAATACGCAAGGCGCCGAGGATGTCTTCAATAATGTGCGGAAATGCTGGGCGTCCCTTTATGGTGCCAGAGCCATCTTTTACCGGGTGGAGCAGGGCTTCGAGCATGATAAAGTCAATCTCTCTGCCATTGTGCAGAAGATGGTGGACTCCGAGAAATCAGGCGTAATGTTCAGCTCCCAACCCAGCACCGGCGAAGCCCAAGTGGTCATTGAAGGTGCATGGGGTCTGGGCGAGTCTGTGGTGAGCGGCAGCGTCTCTCCTGATAACTACGTTGTAGACAGGAAGACCAAGAATATCACAAGCAGGTACATCGCATCCAAAGAGATCATGATCATCCGAGACCCCAAGACCCATAAGACGGTCACGGTCAAGGTTCCGGCCAAGAAGAAGGAGGCAACAGTTCTTACCGATAATGAGATTGTAGAACTGGCCAAGTACGCCGAGATCCTGGAAAATCACTACGGCATCCCGCAGGATATCGAGTGGGGCGTGGAGAAGAACAAGATCTACATACTTCAGTCCCGGCCGATTACTACCATTAACAACGCTAAGAAACCAGCGGCTTTGGCAGCTACAGGCAGCGGCAAGGTTCTCCTGAATGGGCTCGGGGCGGCGCCCGGCGTAGCCACAGGCATTGTGAGAATAATTGCCAGCGGCAGAGAGCTGGATAAGGTCAAGCAGGGCGACATCATGGTCACCAAGATGACCATGCCGGATATGGTTCCGGGCATGAAGCGCGCCGGGGCCATTGTCACGGATGAAGGTGGCATGGCATGTCACGCAGCCATTGTAAGTCGTGAGCTGGGCTGTCCGGCAGTGGTTGGAACCAAAAAAGCCACCAGCACCCTGAAGGACGGCATGGAGATAACAGTAGACGGCGGCAAGGGCATCGTCTACGAAGGTTTCGTGGCGTTGGCCTCGCCTGCCAAGACGGCATCTGCAGCCAGTGCAGGAGGCATAGTTTTCTCTAAAACCATAACTGCCACGGAGATCAAGGTCAATGTCAGCGAGCCGGACCGAGCTGCTGCCGCTGCTGCAACGCAGGCAGACGGCGTGGGACTGCTCCGTATCGAGCATATGATCCTGGGCCTGGGCAAGACTCCCAACTGGTACATCAAGAACGGCAAGACCGAAGAGTACATCGGCGAGCTGGTGAAGGGCGTCAAGATTGTCGCGGATGCCTTCTACCCCCGGCCGGTCTGGGTGCGCACTCTGGATGCCCCAACGGATGAGTTCAGGGCTATGGAGGGCGGCGAGAACGAGCCTCATCGAGCATAACCCCATGCTCGGCTGGAGAGGCATCAGGCGCGACCTGACTGAGACAGATCACTTCCGCCTGGAGATCAGAGCCTTCAAGAAGCTACATGAGATGGGCCTGACCAACGTCGGCATCATGCTGCCCATGGTGCAACATGTCCGCGAATTCCAGCAGGCCAAAGCTATCATGGTCGACGAGGGCCTGGATCTGGAGAAGATCGATGTGGGCATCATGGTCGAGACGCCCGGAGCGGCCTTAACCATTGAAGACTTCATTGAGGATGGAATAGACTTCGTATCCTTCGGCACCAACGACCTGACTCAGTATACCCTGGCAGTGGATCGCAATAATGAGAATGTGGCAGGGCTCTATTCAGAGCTGCATCCCGCTATCTTGAGATTGATCGAGTACGTTGTGGAGCGCTGCAACGAAGCCGGGGTCAAGACCTCTATCTGCGGCCAGGCAGGGTCCTATCCAGAGATGGCCAAGAGGCTGGTCGAGATCGGCATCACCAGCATATCCGCCAATATCGATGCCGTGGCGACTGTCAGGGAGACGGTGGCCAGAAGCGAGAAGATCCTCATCTTGAAGGCCCTCAGGAACCGGGAATAAAACGAAACGAAATGTGGATTTATAGATTAGAGCCAAGAGAATAGACTAAGCCAAGAAGAGAGATTGAGCCAGGCGAAATGGGATCAAGAATGAGAGACAAAGCCCTTTCCGAAGATGAGGTAATAAGCATTCTGGAGAAGACGAGAGAGCGCGACTACAGCTATGACCGGTTCTTCTCCACCATGTGCACCTTGCCCCATCCCATCGCAGTAAGGGCCCACGACATGTTTCTGGAGACGAACCTTGGCGATCCGGGCTTGTTTCCGGGGGTGGCCGAACTGGAAGAGCGCGTGGTGCAAATGATGGGAGAGCTCTTAGGTTGCCCGGATGCCTCAGGTTATGTCTCTACTGGCGGCACGGAGTCCAACATCCAGGCCATCCGGGCGGCCAGGAACGAGTCTGGCAGAAAAGATGGGAATATAGTCGTTCCCGCCTCGGCCCACTTCTCATTCGACAAGATCGGAGACCTTCTCTGCCTGGAGGTGCGAAAGGCCGAGCTGGATTCTGAGCTTAAGGTCGACCTCTCATCTGTGGAGTCCCAGCTGGACGATCGGACCGTGGCCCTGGTAGGCATAGCCGGAACAACGGAGTTCGGCCAGGTGGACCACATCGAAGGCCTGGCCGAAATAGCACTGGAGCGGGACATTCACCTGCATGTAGACGCTGCTTTCGGAGGCTTTGTGCTGCCATTCCTGGAAGGAGACTGGCGTTGGGACTTCCGGGTGCCGGGTGTCTCCTCCATCACCATCGATCCTCACAAGATGGGAATGAGCACCATCCCTGCCGGAGGGCTGCTCTTTCGCGGCCAGGAGTGCTTGAGCGCTCTGGAGACCGAGACGCATTATCTCACGAAGGCAAGACAGGCATCCTTAACTGGCACGAGAAGCGGAGCTGCGGCTGCAGCCACCTATGCCGTGATGATGCATTTGGGGCGGGAGGGTTTCAAAGAGATGGTCGACTACTGCATGGATCTGACACACCATCTGGTCGATGGAGCAAGACTTATCGGAATCGAGCCCGTAATCGAGCCCGTCATGAATGTAGTTGCCCTCAAGGTTCCTAAACCATTCGAGGTACGAGAAGAATTGATGAAGCGTAACTGGCATGTCTCCATGACCCGCGAGCCGAATAGGGCGTTGAGGCTGATCCTCATGAGGCATATGACCCACGCAAATATCGACCTATTTCTGGAAGATCTCGATGAAGTATTAAGGTAATTGATCTGAGTTTTTGATGACCTAAAGATACCTTGGTCAATGAGGATCGATATTGAGATGCGAGCCGAGAAAAATGTGAGCGGATTGTATAATACGTACTGATTCGTACGTACTATTTCACCAAGAACTGCAAAACGAAAAGTTCATTCATCTAGATCTTATGACCGTTAGCAAAGCGCCTCATCACTTTGGTGACCTGGATCTTCACCTGGTCTCCGACTTTTGTATCTGGAACGAATATCACAAATCCTTCTACTCGGGCAATGCCATCTCCTTCACGAGCAATATCCTCAATGCTGACATCATACTCTTTTCCGACCTCTACTGGAGCAGCAGTGCCCATGGAGGATTGGCCCTCGTCATAGCTTACCAAAATATATCACCATCCATAGAAAGAGTGGTGAGATTTGTGAGCGATAGCGAAACGCTTCTGGCAATGCCGTCGCCTTCGCGGGCAATGTCTTCAATTTTAACATCATTCTCTTTTCCAACCGCTATTGGTGCAGTTGGAGCGGATCCGCCATTGGAAGATCCTTCTTCGCTTCTGAACAAATCTTCACCGTCCTTCGCGAAAACTACAAAACAGTTTTGCGCAATTTAAACCTCGCGATCAGACTATTAAATCCTTTTGCTCACTAAGATCAAAGAGAGACTGTTAAATAGCTGAATATATAAAATTGGATTCGGTGCCTGGCGAAAACCATGTGACCATAAGGATTATGGCGATCAGATAGATTAGCCAGTATCTCAGCTTCATAGAGCTCAGGTATCCAATCCAGTCAATCTCGCAGAATCTATTTCTATAGATTGTTATAAATATTATATATAGAATGAAAACTGCGATGATAACACCTGTCTCTTTTAAAAATCCGTAGACGAGTTCGCCATAGTGAATCCTCGCAAGAAAATCCCAAAATATGAACTTCTCCACACAATAGGTCAGATCGTTCAGGTTTTCTACTCTGAATATAAGCCAGCCCATAAAAGACAAAATACTGAGTAGTAAGCACCTGCACAGGGAGCCATGCTCTCCTCTTCGTTAATCCTGCCAGCCTCTCCGACGAAAGAACCCGGAAAGAGCCTGTGAGCTGAGAGGAGGCATCCATGATAAATTCCCCAGATAAGAAAATTCCAGGTGCCACCATGCCACAACCCGCATAATGCCATAGTTATCATGATATTGGCATGAGTTCTGAAGGGGCCTTTCCGATTGCCCCCCAATGAAATGTATAAGTAATCTCTAAGAAAGCTCGAAAGAGATATATGCCACCGGCGCCAGAAATCAGTGGGGTTAATGGAAAGATAGGGATTGTTAAAGTTCGACGGGTATATGAACCCAAGGATACGGGCACTGCCGATGGCCATATCGCTATATCCTGAAAAATCGCAATAAAGCTGAATGCCGAAAGCCAATATAGCAAGGTTATGCGCAGCGAATTATAATATGTAGGATGAGAAAAAACACTGTCCGCATAAGGAGCTATGTTATCTGCCAGAACCATTTTCTTTGCCAATCCAATTCCAATGAGCGTTATGCCGTATTTGAGGTTTTGAGATGTTATCTCCAGATGGGCTTTGCCATTCAATTGATTAAGAAAATTCTTAGCACGTATTATTGGTCCAGAAGTTATCTGGGGAAAGAAGGCCACGAACAGGCAATACTCGAGTAAGGATGATGCAGGCTTTAACCGGTTACGATAAATATCAAGAACATAGCTCAAGCTCTGGAATGTGTAAAAGGATATACCAATCGGGAGAAGGAAATGTCAAATCTTGGGGCACTCAAAGCTGATTCGCAAGCGAGATCTGCTTGAAAATTCCAAGGGGAATTTCGGAAATTTGAATAGAGCCAACTGGCCCAGCGTCCCCAGCAGAGCCAAAAAGGTAGAACTTTTTCCTATTCGGATCCGATGCTCTGTCGATAGCTTCTCCGCAGTAAAAAGTGGTGCCTGATACGAAGAAAAGAGAAATTATGTAATAGCCGCCCAAGAAGAAGTAAAAGAGGTAGCTGGCAAAGATCAGGAATGCCAGCTGCAGGCGACGCTTTGCCAAGGATGCAGTTATCAGGACTGCGAAGACGAAGAAGATGAGGTATCGTATGCTATTGAAGATCATGGGCCAACACCCTCTCTTCTGTTATCCTCGCCATATCTTCCGATAATCGATATTTTCCTCTCGATTCAAATGAGTGAGGTCGCTAAAGCAGCTCATTGGATATCTGGATTCGAAATCATAACAGGTAGCGGTCGTATTGTTCAATGAGTTACGATAATTATTGCGAGTTTCTCTTGTGATCTTCTCGGATAGCATGGGGCTAAGAGGCATATTTACGATGAATACAGGAATCCCTTCTGCAATAAGGCGGGATACTGTATAGTTTAGAGCCTTTTTTTGAGAATTATCATTTTTTGATACAACATACCGGTCCAGTGTATCTCTGGAGTTATCCAATCTTATCCGCAGCAGATCAGGTGTCAAATTCTCAGCAAAATCCTGAGGCACCTTAAAATCACTAATGTTCTCTTCTTCGCTCTTCGATTTTCCAAATAGTAAATACTTAAAGCTCTTTAATATAAATTTTCTATTATATAATTCCTGTTGCAGTGGACTCATCTCTATCAGATCGAGATCTTCTTTCTCAAAAAGAGATTTCGAGTAAGGGTCCAGCTTTATTTTGTCTGATACTAGTGCCGAGGCTATCCGGAGAGATGGGAAATGATGTGTCACTTAAGCCGTAGTAAGTCAGGCCTATAAAGACCGCAGTGGGTCTAATTTCTGTTATCTGCGTCAGTTCTGTTAATCTTCTCAAGGGAGTGTCAGCCGAGTAGCCAATATTATATATAGAAATAGATATATTATGATCCTTCAGGTAATCTTCTATAATAAATGAATTAATGTCTCCTGCTATCTGACTGCTACCGATAAAAGTTATCTCTTTGCTGGAATTCATTTCCATCCGATCATAGAAATTGAAAATGTTCACAATCCTATCTGTTTTGGCAAGGTTTTGGTCCACCAAACTATTTAATAGAATAATATTGATGATTAATGCAATCGTCATCGCCGCGAAGAGAGTCGATACGATCTTCATCCTCTCATGGTCTTTCATAGCAGTTCCGACCAAAATATCAGAGCTTGTTCAGTCCACAATCTTCCAGTTGATTGATGAATCCGGCAACGAATGAGCTTTTTATAAGTCCGTATCAAGCTTTGAGTACCGTCCTGCCTTAAAACGCCTCATTAAGACAGATCTATTGAGATAGGATCAGACATGAATTGCCCTTCTGGAATGGAAATCCAGAACAATTTACCTGTACACTCCATTGTTTTGTTACCTCTTGCCAGGAACAACAACCTATTTCATTTCAAAGATTCCAGCTAGCTTTCATGGATCCGCTGCAAAGGTATCGAGAGATAATTCCCAATTTCGATCAATTCCTCAAGGTTCAATCTCTGCCACTCCCTCCGACTGCCCGCATCAACACGCTGAAGATGGATGAGCCACGTCTGCTGGAACGCCTGGATGAGGAGGGTGTAAGTTATAAAACCTTTAGCTGGTATCCGCTGGGCCTGAAGCTGGATGTGGAGAGCCCTGGAAAGCTGCTGGAGAACCTTTTGGGTTACATCCACATCCAGGAGGAACTATCCATGGTTCCGCCTCTGGTGCTTGGCCCCCGGCCGGGCGAGCGGGTTTTGGATCTGTGCGCATCTCCCGGCAGCAAGACCTGTCAGATCTCGCAAATGATGGAGAATATAGGTCTGATTATCGCCAATGAGCCGTCTCTTGCCAGGGTAACACCCCTGCGCTCGAATTGCGAGCGTCTGGGGGTTATGAATGTGGCTATCACCCGCTATGATGGTCGCAATTTTCCCAACGTCCCATTCGACCGGATCCTGGTAGATGCTCCCTGCTCCAGCGAAGGCCGGGAGAGAAAGGGACCGGGTGTCATGGCCAGAAGCAATTGCAAGAGATCACTGGATTTGCAGGCATTGCAGATCGATCTCTTGAAGAACGCTTTGCGGTTGGCAAGATCCGGCGGAGTGGTTGTCTACTCCACCTGCACCTATGCACCGGAGGAGAACGAATTGGTGGTGGAAAGCGTGCTTGACAGAGCTCGACTGGAGAAGATATCGATTCCTGGCCTCAAGGACTGTCCCGGAATAACGGAATGGAATGGAGAACACCTGAACGATGATTTGCAGCTCTCCCGTCGCTACTATCCCCATCTCAATAATACAGGAGGATTCTATGTCGCCAGGCTCGTCAAGAATTAGGAACGTCTTTGAGCCTCTGGAACCATCCTATGTGGCAGAGCTCTGGAATTCCCGGTTCGGCATCTCTCTGTCAGTATTCACGGGTTATCTATTTTTCCGCAAAGCACAGAGCGTCTGGGCCATCAATGATAATTGTCTTCCGAGGATCAGCTACGAAGCCATTGGAATGCGCATCATGAACCTCAAGGACCGGCCCTGGAAACCGACTACCAGCGCACTCCAGGTCTTCGGGAGACATGCTACCAAGAACGTAATCCACCTGGACTCCATAAATGCCATGACCTTCCTGGAGGGCAAAACTCAGGTCATCGAATCGAATTCTGAGCCTGGCTATGTGGTAGTATTTTATAGAGGGGAAGTGCTTGGATGCGGTCTGTACTCACACGGAAAGCTGGTCAGTCAGATTCCCAAAGAGCGCCGAATGGCAAGCGTCGTGGAGAATGGGACTTATGAAGATCAATAAGCTTGAAAGAGATAGATCCTCGGGCGCCTGAGCCTTTGGGAGATAAAGCCTTGAGTAGAGATGATTCAACTATGATCTCAGATGTAACAGAGCTTGAAGGAGCAAGTATCCTTCTTGCCAATCAAAATTCCGATCCAAATTCGGATCGCAATTCTGATCAAGATTGCCTGAGGAGGCTCTGGAACCAGCCGCTGCGCCTCTTTCGCCTGGCAAATTCGTTAAGGCAGAAGACTTGCAAAGATGAGGTCTCTTTTGTCATAAACAGAAACATCAACTTCACCAATAAGTGCATAGGTAGTTGCAGATTCTGCTCTTTTAAGCACGGGGACGGCTTTCACCTCACCGAGGACGAGATTTTGTTGCGTTCGAGCGAGGCCGAGCAACGTGGGGCCACAGAGATCTGTCTGCAGGGAGGCCTTGCCCCAGGAATGGTTTTAGAGGACTACTGTGAGCTCCTGGAAGTGATACACCGCGACTTTCCCAGGATGCATCTGCACGCCTACTCTCCCATGGAGGTGCTGCACATGTCTCGTAACTCCGGAATTTCGGTGAAGGAGTCTCTTGCGGAGCTAAAACATAGCGGCCTTGGCTCAATGCCCGGCACTGCGGCAGAGATTCTGGTCGATGCCGTGCGCCAGAAGATCTGTCCGGAGAAGCTGAAGACAGCGGAGTGGAGGGAGATCGTCACCACCGCCCACGGCCTCGGAATTCCCTCCACCTCGACCATGCTCTACGGCCATGTGGAGAACCTCAACGATCGCTTGAGACACTTAGAGATTCTGAAAGAGATTCAGGCAGAGACAGGAGGATTCACAGAGCTGGTTATGCTTCCTTTTATTCCTGAAAATAATCTGCTCGGCAGGATTGCCCCCGGTTTAGATCTCCTGGATCGACTGAAGATGCATGCTCTGGCCAGGGTTTATCTCTATCCCAACATTACAAACATTCAGGCGAGCTGGACAAAATTAGGCCGCAATGCGGCAGCGTCTGCCCTGGATTGGGGAGCAAACGACCTGGGCGGAACGCTCATGGATGAGGGAATCGCTCGCAATGCCCGTGAGGAACCGAGCATTTCCGTAGAGGAGTTGACGGAGATAATAGCTGGGCGCGGACGCAAAGCAGTGCAAAGGACGACTCTGTACGGTCGGATTCGATCTTATTAATTATATTTTTTCTAATTGACTCGCGACGATAAGCTTTACATATTTTGCCAGTTGATTCTCACACTGGTGGGGGTCATTAGAAAAATAATTACTATCTTGCTAATTGTTCTGTCGGTTGCTTTCATCCATCTCTCGCCGACATCGGCCAAGGATGTTACCATCTCTGGATCGTCAACCGTAATGCCGCTGGCCGAGGCTGCTGCCGAAGTATTCAACCTGGAGCAGCATCAATATGTGGTGACTGTTACCGCAGGAGGAACTGGCGCAGGAATTCTCGGCATTGCAGAGCGCAAATACGATATAGCCATGGCATCACGGGCTTTAACCGGGGATGAAGAGCAGAGATTTGGCAGCAACTTCCGGGAGTTCAAGATCGGCCAGGATGGTATCAGCCTTGCTGTAAGCGAAAAAATATACCAGGCAGGGGTGAAAAGCTTAAGCCGGGAACAGATCCGCAAGATCTATTCCGGAGTCATCACCAACTGGAAGCAAGTAGGAGGCCCGGATGAGGATATATACGTGATATCCCGGGAAGAAGGTTCTGGAACCAGGGACGACTTCAATGAGGCAATCCTGGGAAACCGAACGGCAGAGACACCGGGTGTTGATACGGTGGCGAATAGCGGAGCCGAGGTCAAAACTTCAATATCGGGAAGCGACAGGGCGATAGGCTATTTAGGGTTTAACTATCTGGGGGGCGGCGGGGTTCGGGCCATAGCCCTGGATGGAATCCCACCCAGTTATGAAAACATAAAATTAGATATTTACGAGCTGAAAAGACAGCTCTACTTCTACACTTTTGGTGATCCGACTCCTGGTGCCAAAGCATTCATAGATTTCGTGCAGGGGCCAGAGGGACAGAAGATCGCGGCCGAAGAGGGTTTTATTCCAATTTGAGAACCTCTAATTTTGCAATTGCAAGACCTGAGTTTGATATGAAAATCACTTTCGGTCCTGCAAAATTTTCATGCTCATGAGTGCCCAATTGGACATGATGGTTTCATGGTATATCATCTCCCGAAGGCACGCAGCTGGCACAGGATGGATCGTTTTGAGCGGGGGTGGGATCGCTTTCCCCGCAGGTGTAGCACGGCGCCCAGTCGTCACCGTCGATCTGCCCGCTGCAGTTGAGGCCGAAGCAGGCTGGCGGGTACCAGTCAGAGGAGTGCGATGGATATACAGTACCACCCGCTCCGATATCCACTCTCGATGTGACATCTGCGGCAGCAGCGTCCGGCCCGTCCACGGAATAGGCATCGATGTGGGCCTGGTTCACATAGGTCCCATCGCCAGCCGCCCTGGCTCTGTAGGTGATGCTCTTTTGCTCCTGTGGCCCCAGGTTCAGGATAGTCCAGGTTAAGTGGTTTGTATCCGTTTTCGGACGGCTCCAGAGAGGAGTTGAGGAACACCATGCCAGGAGGCAATTGGTCCATCAAGAAGGCCACCATGGTGTACTTCTCTTTATTTCGCAAATCCAGACGGTACCAGACCACATTCGGATCAATCGGATCGATCCTGGCTGACTTGGATGTGGAGAGCTGCGGCGGACAGCAGGTCAGCCAATGCAGCTGGATGGCCGAGAAGCTGGTGGCCTGCGCCCAGCCGCTGCTATGCATGCCTGTCGCTTGGACCCTGTTGATGAGATTATCCGGCTCAGACGTTATGTTCAGTCTCAGGTCGATGGTGACTTTGCCACCTATGCCAAGGCTCAGCATCGTCCAGTTGGCATAATCCCGGGTCTGATCCGCCGGCCTCAAAGAAGAATAAACGTAATCCGTGCCCTCCGGGAATATGTCCTTTACATATACAGGCCCCAAGACACGGTCACCGTCGTTCTCTACAGTGATCCTGTAATCGGCAAATGTGGTATTGATCGGATCCGCAATGCCTTCCTGGGACAGGGAAATATGCGGCCTGTTGTACCTGGCAACTCCAGAGAGACTGGTCATTCTCTTGATGGCGTACTGGCCTATGAACTCATCATCAATATCGACTCCATTGGAACTGTTCTTATTGGGATCTTTGTAAACAGTCCTGAATTCTGCCTTGCCACTCACATTTGCCTCGGTCCTCATTTCATTCAAGCCAGGAGCAGTGGTGTTCTCATGCAGACTCCTGGCCGAAGAGAATCTCTCACCGATCAAGCTATTGGGGGTTTTGGACCACATACCCTCTTCCCACAACAGATCGCTTGATGTGGAGACGGTCGGAGTATAGCTGAAATTGGTGGGAGCCTGCCGCAATTCCACAACTTTCGCGATGTAGTTCACCACGGTGCTGATCCGCTCATTGCTCTTATAGGAGCCTGTACCCGACTCATAGGACTTCTGGCTGAGTCCGACGTTTCTGTCGCCGGCCACATAACCCAAGCCTGTCACCGACTTCTCAAACTCCACATTGCTGCCGTATTCATCGAACTTCTGATTGATATGGAATTTGCCCACATAATCCTCCTCGGATTCAAAGATCTTGTCAGCATCCCATGTGGTATTCATGTCCGCATCTTTCTTTAGGAAGCCCAGGTGCCCTACTCCCTCAAATGCCGTATCTGTGGTGACAGTTGAGCCGTTTTCGTCCAGTTTCGTGTTGGCAACACGATCGATCTTATTGGCATAGGTGTACTCCTCGTTTGTGGATCCTCCCGTAGCGTAGTTCTTGGTCTTGGCCAACTCGATCCACTTGGTGGAATAGTTGATGCTCCTTTTTCCCGGCAGAGAGAAGGTCGAGGGCTTGTGAGTGACCTTCAGGCTCTTGTTCCACTCGATGGAGCGGTTGGAGTTCCGATATTTTATTACGTCCTCGCTGGCATACTGGCCGCTGCCGTACTCCCTGAGGTTGATGCAATTCCCAGGCGGGCCCAGGTTGACATCTGAGGACGCGGATTTGTATCTCTGGCCGCTTATCGGAACTAATATCCCATTATTGGTGTCCGCCTCGGAATAGTTCATATAGACCACATTCGTGAGCAGAGGCGGTTTTGTGCAGATATCGTTATGGACGTTTACGAAACCTGTTCCGGTCACTCCCTGGTCCATATCAAAAATGGTATTTCCAATGTCCTGTGCAACTTGAACAATGATTGTGATTTTTCCAGATTGACCTGCCTTCAGATTCGGCAGATCGGCCCAGATGTTATCTCCGGATGTCGGTGATGGAGATGCAGAAACGAAGAACACGCCTTTGGGATATTTCTCCGCAATCGTTATATCTTCTATGCCTCCAAGACCGCAATTCTGTCTTACTCCATAGTCTATGGTGTACGTCACATAATCTCCAGGCAAAACTACTCTCATAGATGCGGTCTTATTGAGCCAAACGCAATCCGTGGCAACAATCTTCACCTCGGCCCTATCGGTTGCCGTTGAAGTTAATCCGTTTTCACCGATTCCAGTTGCGGTCACTACATTGATTAAGGACGGATTTTTCAGGTCGGACTGCTTCACGGTATAGTATGCCACATAGGTCAACGAATCGCCTGACGGCAAACTAACCGGTTCATCCTCAACAATGAAACCCGCCTTGTCATCAACTAATGTCAGAAAGTGAATCTCAGCGATGCCGATGTTTTTCACGGTATAAGTGTACTTGATCGTTTTGCCGGCATCACTTTGGGAGATGAACTTGGGATCTGCGACCTTTTTGACATCAATTTTCAAGGCCTCCGGCTGAGGGACCTGGCACTTCCAGGCGATCTGGACACATGCCTCATTGCTCTCAATCGGTGTAACCCCTACAGTACCGTAGACTTCGACGCAATTGGTCAGGGGGCCTGTCATCCCAGAGAGGCCCGGCGTCTTCTCATAGTCTCTGCTGATCACGTCGCCGTTGGAGGCAACCAATATGATCAGTGTATCTCCTGTGGCGTAATATCTCACAGTGTATGTCCTGTAGCCGTTTCTTGGCTCATTGTACTCAATCAGGAGCGATTCCCTGGTGAATTTGGAGTCATAGTAGTCCGAGAGTCTCTCGCCCTCGGAACCGTAGACAGTCTTCAAGAGGTCGCCCCTATCCGGTCTTGCATACTCTACGGAGACCAGGGAACCGATGGCATCGAGCTGCTCGCTCAGGATCTCTCCGGTCGAGACATTCGTGTAGCGGTTAATAGTATTGTTCACGCCCAGGATGGCCCTGGCAGTTGAGTTCAATGTGGCATGGATCTTGTTGAAGGCATCCCGGTGCAATCTTATGCTATCCAGCTTGACCTCCAGCTTGGTCTTGTTCCTGGTTAAGGACTCCATAATCGCCGGCAGGTTGGCGGGCTCTATTGCAGCAGACTGGACCTTTAACTTATCTGCCGTGGATGTCGAGTTGGTTTCCGCAGTGGTGACGCCCTGGCCTAGACAGATGGTCGGATCTACTTGAGCCTTGAGGATGACCTGCCCGGACTCATGCGGGCCCAGGGTGCCAAGATTCCATGTAATCAGGCTCCCGTTTATATGGGACGGATCGGGCTCTGCGCTTTGGTAGATCAATCCTTGACTGAGAGTGTCAACCGGTTCCACATTATCGATGGTGGCATCACCCTCATTGGTCACAGTGATGGTAAAAGTGATGGTAGATCCGGCAAATGCGGAGGTGCTATCGACCACCTTCGTGACGACCAGATGGGGCTGCATATTTCCAAACTTCACAGTCGCAATTGGCCTGTCGCCAGTGAGGACTACTGTTGCCGAGCCACCTGCAGGCGTGGTTGGAATCCATGCGGGGCTCAAGCTTCGGTCTTCCCATGCTACGTAGGTTCCGGCTTCCGGCAAGTCCGTGAAGAGATAGCTTCCATTGTCTCCCGTAAGCATCGATTGGCTATACTCGCCGCCCTCCAGTCTCAGGTGGATCATCCAGCCTTTAAGCCCTGGTTCATTTGGATCTTTTATGCCGTCGCCGTTGAGGTCGTTGAACTTCAGGCCTGAGATCTGATACTTCCCTCCGAATGGGTTTTTCTCATTGGAGACGGCGCATTCCGCCGTCTGACCAGACGCAACAGTTGCCTGGGAGCCGGTTATCGTCGTCGTCCAGCCAGCGAGAGGAGACTCCGTAACATTGTATTCTCCGGGGATCAGGTCAGACCAGGCTAAATCGCCCCCCTCAGAGCCTATGGTCTTGCAGTCGCCATCCGGGTACGATGGACCTTTGATGCAGATCTCGAAGGTCTGTTTATCATCGGGCGCGGCGCCATTCCAGTCCACCGTCTTATTGACGATCAGCCCGCCCAATTTGTGGTCGTTTGTAACCGTGGCGGTCTTTGTTTCCCCGGCTGACAGGTCTATTGCATCCGGCACAGTAACGGTCCACTGTGTGCCTGGATCCTTCTCGGCAACCGTGTAATTGCCCGGCATCAGATCGGTCCAGATTAACTTTCCGCCCTCAGAGCCTGCGGTCTTGCAAGCGCCTTCTTCAGTTCCCAAGGGATAAGACGGGCCCCGGAGACAGATCTCGAAGGTCTGGGACGGGTCAGAAGTAACGCCGTTCCAGTTCACCACCTTGGTGATCTCGATCCGGCCCAGCTCAGTGTCCGTGAAAGTAGCGATCACGGACTCCCCTGGGGCCAGATCTATCTTATCGACCGGGCTTCCATCGCTGCAAACTGCACGGGTCAGCATCCATCCCGCGGGAACAGTCTCTTCGATGGAATAGGTGCCAGGTAAAAGTTTATCAAATGTCTGGCTGTTAGAGGTCGAATCCGGATTCGAAATTCCATCATCATAAAGCGTGAATGGGCCGATATCCGGGCTCCCTGTGAACTGGAATGCCTGCGGATCTTTTGGAATGGCATTCTTGACCACGGTTATGCTGCTCAAAGGCGAAATATTGATGGGCATCGCAGCATAATCTTTGCAGGCATCTAGCCAATTGCTGGTCACAATCACTGAGATGATGACTTTTTGGGGCTCTGCCGGAGCTGTCCAAATAAATGTATCTTTGCTGTAATCCGATATAGAGCCTGCAGGATGACCCGACTCATTCTCTGCAGACCATAGATATAGATATCCTGGATAGCCTGGAGTGCTGAAAGTATATGTCTCTCCTGTATAGTAATCGACCGCATTAACAGTCGAACAGAGGCAGATGAGGCACAGCATCACAGACAACGCCCGGATACTGCAGGTATGGAGTTTAGCTAAACAGCCTCCGATCTCCACCAGGGAGAGCTCATGGCCTTTTGCCGATCTCTTGTTAATGATTTGCATATTATTAGATCTCTCCTTGTAGCCTCTCTAGACCTGCACAGGCGATTCTATGTGAATTGCGACCAGTGGTATCTGCAACACCTTTATTGTCAGTGTATCGTTCACTTCACCAGAACAGTGCGAGACTGACGTTGCCGTCAATTTTGCCACCGTGGTGGTGAATAGGTTGCCGGGACTTGCTGTCGCGGTGAAAGTGGCCTTAATTTGAGTAGGATTACCCGGATCTATCGGTATTTGGGTCAGCGTCCCCGATCCCTCTGCAATTGTCCATACCGCCGAGGCATAGTTAGTTGCAGTACCCGCCAATTGGGCATTTTCGTTAACGCATATGGTCTGATCACTTCCTGCATTGGCCGACGCTCCTCCCTGGACCGTCAGTGTGGCCGTGCCCGAGGTGGCCGGGCAGCTTGGCTGAGCCTTGTATCCTGTCACTACCCGGTATTGTTTGCCGCTGTCGGATGTTGCGGCCGTGAGGCTGAAGCCTGGATTGGTGGCTCCAGTGATATCGCTCCAACCGGAGCCTCCATTGACCTGCCACTGATAGTTGTAATTGCCAGTGTCGGAAGGAGTGGGTGTAACTGTAAAGGAGGCTATCGATCCGGCACAGACCGTCGCTGAAACGGGACCGCTAAGAGCTATCGTCGGCCTCACCGTCAGTGTGGCCGTGCCCGAGGTGGCAGGGCAGCTTGGCTGAGCCTTGTATCCTGTCACTACCCGGTATTGTTTGCCACTGTCGGATGTTGCGGCCGTGAAGCTAAAGCCTGGATTGGTGGCACCAGTGATATCGCTCCAACCGGAGCCACCATTGACCTGCCACTGATAGTTGTAATTGCCGGTGTCGGAAGGAGTGGGTGTAACTGTAAAGGAGGCTATCGATCCAGCACAGACCGTCGCTGAAGCGGGACCGCTAAGAGCTATCGTCGGCCTCACCGTCAGAGTAGCGGCGCCTGAAGAAACCACGCAAGTGGCCTGGCTCTTGAGGCCTACGTTGACGCGGTATTGTTTGCCGTTATCAGCGGCTGCGGCCGTGAAGCTAAAGCCTGGATTGGTGGCTCCAGTGATATTGCTCCAACCGGAGCCTCCATTGACCTGCCACTGATAGTTGTAATTGCCGGTGTCGGAAGGAGTGGGAGTGACCGTGAATGTGGCGGTCCCGCCGGCGCAAACTGTCACAGATGGAACGCTAAGGGTTAATGTCTGGCCAAGGTAATGGCTGGGGTCTGTATCAGTAACATAACTGGAGGAGGAGTCTTTCCTGCCTTGCACTGTTGCTATGTTCGAATACTGGCCGGATTGCGCATTACCTGTGGCTCGATAGATCCAGGTCTCAGTCAAATCAAGTTTATTGTCACTGTTCGTATCACCACTAATTCGTGTGATTGTTTGGGCCGGATTATCGGTCACCGAAACATCCGTCAATACAACATTGCCTGCATTGGTTACTTCATACGTCCATGTGACAGGACATCCGGAAAGAATGGTGGGGCCCGTCCCGGTATCGGCATCTTCCCCATTTGTCTTCTTCTCTATATGAATGGCAGGCCTGGTAAGAACAATCTTGCCTACGAGATATGCTTTATTGTCCATCGTCTCTTGAGTTACTAATTTAGTTACGAGATTGCCTGACGGACAGGAATCCTTGAAACCTACCATTTGCAGGGTATATGTATCAGAGCCTATGGTAAAGGTCTGGGCGGGAATGCTACTGGACCATGATACCCGATCAGGACAGGGGATTGTAGAGCATGGACTGTATGCGCAACTGCTGAGAGCACATGTCGTAGAAGGATTAGTCGTCTCGTCTATTGCGATATCAAAATCAAATGTGGGATCTGGCGATATGGATGGCGTTGTAAAAAGCAAACTGACCCGCAACTTGGCGCCGCTGGCCGCATTTGTAATTGGCCAATTGAAGTGGGTGAGCTGCCCCAGGCAGAATTCCTGACCGGTAGTGAAACTGGCGCTTTGACCATCAAAGCGCATACCGCTCTTTGTATAGTAAGGGTAGGAAGTAGTACCCCAGCGGACCTCATTGGTTCCTGTCCCGGTGACACCACTTCCGCCGTTTGTTGATACCCAGACTCCTGAGGAGGATAATGTCACCGTCTCTTCCGCCGCCATTGTCACATAAATGGCGAACTGGCCAACCGCTAAAGCGAGAAAAAGGGTTAGCAGTAATGCCCGGAAGGCGCTCTTAAAGCCATATTTTATATTATTTAATTTACTTATTGAGCTCAATGCACTGCTCTTCGGCAAGTCAGTACCATAGGATTTCAGCGCGGGCTGATTCGATGCTTCCGCTCCTATGTTCAGGAGATCCTTGCTATGAGTCCAAAATCGCCGCATTTGCCGAAACCCCTCTATAAATTGGAATGGAAATCGTAGCCCAGTTCTTGGCTACGACCTCTCTTGCGAAACGGATTCAAGTCGGATTCTGAGTTGGAGTTGTGCCTGCAGAGATTGATGCTGTGGGCTTATAGACCAGGCATATTTGGGCATTGCAGTCTGTTAGGATATTTTGATTTGCATCTGCGATCTTGAAAGTTACGTTCGTGCATGCCTTTGAATCAGCGCCTGTAGGACTGGTTGGCGTTTTTAGCCATGTTAGAGGAATTGTCAATTTCTTGCCGTTGCTACCAGCATCAGCGGTCCTTGTAATTGCATTTACAGTCCATGTAAGGGTAAGTGTATTATCCCACTGACCAGTATACTCATAGACTTCAGGAACGTAAGCAGATACGCATTGCAAGTCGTCTCTCAATGGACAGGGCGTTGGACATACATGAACTGTGATACATTTTGTGTCCGCACAAGAACCGCGCTCCTTATTTGTTACATCTACAGATACAATGTAATCCACGCAATTGGTACCGGTAACCAATGGAGCCCTGAAGTCAACGGTAGGCGAGCTTGTAGGGCTATTTAATGTTATTCCTGTGATGAATACCAGTAGTAATAGTAGATGCCTGGATCTACCGGAGTGGTAGAAAGCTTCACATACTGTCCTGAGCCTACTGTAATATCCGTGGGACATGACGGTGCAGACCGCCGCTATAGCCGGGAAAACCGACAATAATGCTAAAGCCAAAGCTATTATTATAATCTTCATTTGATGCAAACCTCCTATGCGACTATTCTGTACTTCTATCAGTAATGTAATCTGTTTCGATCATAAATAGTTATCTGAAATCAGCAATAATTTTAGAAGAGGGATGATTATTTATAGCCATTCTCTCAACATGAGATATGGAAATAAGATTAGAGGTTATACCATGAAGGCCTTGATATTTGCAAGCATGTTATTTGCATGTTGTTTTTTATTTTTATTTTCATTTGGATCTGCACAGTCTACGGAAAAACAGGTTGTAGTCAATCTGATGATAGATGCCGATGTTCCTCCTTCACCCAGCGAAGAGCAGGGGTACCAGACCGAGGCCAGGCTTAGCGCGATGCTCACGGAGATTGAGGGAAAGACATTAGGTGCCACCATCATCTCAACCCAGGATGTTCTTGCCACCTACACCAGGATGCGCATCACACGGATAGGCTCCAATCCCAAATTTGAGCTGGCAATGTCCGGCAATAACTCAAGAGAGTTGCTGAGCACTGAATCTTACGCCAAGCAGAAGGATGTACTGGAAAAGTCCAAGAAATATACCGAAGGCTGCAAGTATTGTGGCATAAACGAGATCACTGTGAGTGGCTTCATGCCTCAGTCCTTCGACCAAAATGAGGATACTTACAAAGCTCTTGATGACCTGGGGATTCGATACGACGCCGGATACCAGGCAGGAATAATATATGCACCCGGACATGAGTTAGATGTATGGCCGTATAAAGTCGAAGGCCATCAGTTCTATGCGGTTCCCGTCAGCTCTTACAATCTCTCTGGGAAACTTGTGCCCTTGCAGGACAAATACTTCAGTGACGGCGATCTTGGCTCGAATGCGTGGTACGATGCCCTGACAGGAACATTTGTTGCGGCCCAGAAGAACGGCCAGCCTGTGGTGATTGCCTTAACTACATCCGTATCAGGCTCTGGAAATTATCTTGACGCTCTGAAGCGATTCCTCAACTTCGCCCTGTCCAATAAAGCCTCTTTCGTGACCACCATGGACCTCGTCAATATGACGCGAATTGATGGCGATAAGCCTGTGGCGTCCTTGACAAAAGAATGCACCACCTGTGGCAAGAAAAACAACAACATCGTCATCGTGGTATCTCAGAATAATACCACCCGGCCCGCATCCAGCGAGGTCGCGACGATCTCTAAATGAAAATATTCGACCTGTATGGCACCACTTTTTTTCGGTGCCTACTTTTAGCTCTTCGCCCTTCATGTGGGTAATTTTAAGGGCATAATAGCCGCAAAGAATAAACTAAAAGTTAATCTATTTTTCAATTTTAACCCGAATCCTGCTTGAAAATCCCAGGCATCTTGCCCAAATCCAAATCATCATATGCTAATAGTGATTATTAAGATTTGTGAACGCGAGACGTTCAAAAAGATGAGTAGAGTGATGTTAATGAAGAAACTGGCAATCGTCTCAATAGTCCTGCTGCTGGCAGGAAATCGGATTGGCTCTTGGACAAGCAGGATCATGCAACTGCCATAGCAATGCGGCCTGTCCGCAAACAGGATGCCTAGAGAACTGCGGACGCTCGTGTGCTCTGGGGACTACTGGTTCGGCTCCGCCGTGTGAACCCGGCTGTCCCAACGCTAACTGCGGAACCGCTGGCGGCTGTCAAGCTTGCTGCGGCACAAACTGTACGGCCCGGCTCGGTGCAGCCAGTACCCAGACAGCTTTGATTAGACAGCTTTGAGGCAGAGCCGTCTCCTCCAGAGCCGTCTCCCTCGCAATTTTTTCTTTCTGTCTATAGATTGGGATTGGATCCAAACTGGCGCTCGCTATATGATGCATTTAAGCAGCGCTTGAATTGAGAGGTCACAGGAGACGCTTTTCCCCGGATAGTAAGCCATTTTTCTGGGCCCGACATTAACCTTACATAATAGTATGGCAATAGTTGACCCGATGAGTCTCGAAAGCAAGCTATTGATCTTGTTACTGGTTCTTTTCTTTGTGTCGTTATCGGGTGAAGCGAGAGAGCAGAGGGTTGCGATCTCAGGATCCAGTACGGTCATGCCTCTGGCAGAGCTATCGGCCGAGGAGTTTAATCTGCTTCAAGACAACTACCATGTGAGCGTAACATCAGGAGGCACAGGTGTTGGCATTGTTGATGCGGCAGAAGGCAGATCGGATATTGCCATGGCCTCCCGAGAGATTCAGCTGGTTGAGCGGCAGAGATATGAGACTTCAGACTGAAAAATTTATGGAGTTCCCGATAGGATTCGATGCCATTTGTCTGGTAGTAAGCCCTGACGTATACGATTCCGGAGTGACAACGCTCACAAAGGCGGAGCTTAAGCAGATCTATGCAGGAGACATCACCAACTGGGAGGAATTGGGCGGCCCGAACACGGAAATATTCGTCATCGGAAGGAAACCGGGATCCGGGACAAGAGATACCTTCGATGAGACAATTATGGGAAGCAAAGAGTCTGAGACTCCAGGCACAATTATTGAGGCTGCCGACAGCTCCGAGGTTAAGACTGCCATTCAGGGAAGCGATAATGCCATTGGTTATGTAGGGTACAGCTATGTCATGAAAGGAGATACAAAGGTAGTCTCTCTGGATGGCATAAAGCCGACGATTGAGAATATCAAGAATGGAAACTATGCTCTGGCTCGCAAGCTCTACTTTGTAACTATGGGCGAACCAAAACCCGGGGCCAAAGCATTTATTGATTATGTTCTGAGCCCGGAAGGTCAGAGGATAGCCACAGAAAATGGGTTCATACCGATTTAAGACCTCGAGACTTCTAGTCATTTTTTGGCCATAAATTCTGCTTTTCGATCATCTTTAATCCGCCAATCTACCAAGTCCGGAAGTCAAAATCAGAAGTCGTTATATCGTAATATTTTACCTACTAAATTTAAAATAAATCTTATTTAATACCATGATATTTAATACGATGACGTTCCAAATGATCTCTCATGTCCTCCTTTCTGGAGCATCCGCTTCTAAAGCCGCAAACCGTAGATAAGAGGCTCTTCCAGTTGGATCTGGCAGCCAACGCCCTGAAGGCCTCCAGCCTCATCGTAGTGCCCACGGGACTCGGCAAGACCGTCATCGCTCTCATGGTGCTTCTTGCTCGACTGGACAAAGGCAAGGTTCTCTTTTTGGCTCCTACCAAGCCTCTGGTGGAGCAGCATGCTACTTTTTTGCGCCGGGTTCTCAAAGACGAGGATACTGTCGCCATGATGACAGGCGAGACAATGCCGGAGAAGCGGGTCGTATCCTGGGAAGCTGCGCGCATAGTGGCATCGACTCCGCAGGTGATCGAGAACGACCTTCTCTCTCGAAGGATCGATCTCAAAGATGTCTCACTGGTGATATTTGATGAGGCTCACCGGGCGGTGGGAAATTACGCTTATGTCTACATTGCGGAGCGCTATGCCCGCGAGGCGACAAATCCTCTGGTCCTGGGCATCACCGCCAGCCCTGGCAGCCAGAGCGAGAAGATCGCTGAGATCTGCACCAACCTCTCAATCGAGAAGGTGCAGACCCGGACAGAGAGTGATTCTGATGTGGCGCCCTTTGTTCATTCGCGGGAGATCGAGTGGGTGAAGCTGACGGTTCCAAAAGAGCTGCTCGATATCAGAACGGCCATCGAAGATGTGCTGAAAGCCCGGATCGACGACCTGAACCTGCTTGGCATCAGCCCGGCCAGAATCGATCCCAGAGCTTCTAAGAAGGAGCTCCTGGGTCTGCAGGCCCAGCTTATGTCCTCGGCCCAGAGAGAGGCAAATCAGGCTACATTTAAGGGAATCTCGCTGCTGGCGGAGGTTCTCAAGCTCCATCATGCTGTCGAGCTGGCAGAGACCCAGGGGACAGATGCTCTGGTCAGGTATTTTCAGAGGCTGCAGGGGGAGGCTCTCTCCAAGAGCGGTTCCAAGGCATCTCGCCGGATAATGCTTGACCCAAAGTTTCGGCAGACTATGGATGCTTTGCAGACGCTGGAGGTGGAGCATCCCAAGCCCGCCGCGGTAAAGAAGATCCTGCTTGAGCAGATTCTGGCGAGACCTGAATCCCGCATCATGGTCTTTACAAATTATCGGGACACCGCATCGTCTTTGCTCAAGTTCTTGAAGAATGAGCCCGCCATCAAAGCGGTGCGGTTCGTGGGACAGTCCAGCCGGGCCGATGATGAAGGCTTGAGCCAGAAGAAGCAAGCGGAGATCTTGCAGAAATTTCGGGACGGCGAGTTCAATGTCCTGATCGCAACTTCTGTAGGAGAAGAGGGAATCGATATCCCTGCTACGGATATGGTCCTATTTTACGAGCCTGTGCCCTCCGAGATTCGCAGCATTCAACGCAAGGGCAGAACAGGCCGGGCGAGAACCGGGAGAGTAGTAGTACTGATGGCCAAAGGCACGCGGGATGAGGCCTACTACTGGATCAGCGACCGCAAAGAAAAGACCATGAACAGGCAGATGCAGAGTTTAAGCGGTCAAACATCAGAGTCATTGGCCAGGGAGTTCTCGCCCCGGCAGCTACAGATAACCGAGGAGCTGACAAGGATCAGTGAGAGTCCGTGGAGAGCCCGGGAAAAGCCCGGCCACTTTGCAAGCCACTGAGCGGATGGAAGTGCCGGAATATGAGCCAGGCAGAATTTATGTGGACCCCCGGGAACGAGGCATGGCGAAGCTGCTCGAGGCCAAAGGGATGGAGGTCACCCTCAGGAATCTGGATGTAGGCGACTATGTGGTCAGCGACAGGGTAGCCATAGAGCGCAAGACCGCCTCGGACTTCGTAGCCTCGATAATCGATCCGGAGAGAAACTTATTCCGGCAGATCGGAGACTTATCTCGAAGCTACGACCGGCCGGTTTTGATCCTGGAAGGGAGAGACCTTTACACCCGGCAGGTAAACCCCAGCTCCATTCGCGGCGCCCTGGCGGCAGTGGCTGTAGATTATGGTGTCCCCATTATTCCCACAGAAGACCAGGATGAGACCGCATCGGTCATCGCCCTGCTCGCCACCCGAGAGCAGAAGGAGGGGCATGAGCCCAAGGTGCATGGCCATAAGACCGCCCGGACGCTGAAAGAGCAGCAGGAGTACTTGATCTCGGCCATACCGAGCGTTGGGCCGAGGGTGGCGAGGAATCTGCTCCGGCACTTCGGGTCCATCGAGAGGATAATGACCGCGAGGCAAGAGGAGCTGCAAGAGGTGGAGATGGTCGGACCCAAGATCGCGGAGCGAATCCGGGAGCTCGTGGGCGGGGAGTATAAAGGATAAGGGATGCTCGATGATATGCAGCCCATATCCATTAGCTCGAATTAAGTGCGGTCAGAATTATTTCCTCTAGTTTTTGCTTGGGATAATTTCCCACATGCCTGTAAACAAGAGTGCCTTCTTTGAAGATGAGGAGCGTTGGAGTCCTCGATATTCCATACTTCTTCTTCGAAGCGGCATTCCTGTCGATGCAAAGCTTGCCGAATACGATCTGGCCCTTGAAATCCGAAGCCATTTCATTTATAGTTGGGTCGACAGATTTGCAGGGTCCACATCCTATTTCCCAGAAATCAACAACAAAAGGCGAATAGAGCATACGCATTGAATCTAAGTTCTTGTCATTTACGTCAACTGGAGCATCAGGGAACTCTTTTTCTATCCTATACATTTTACCGGTTGATGCGTTACTTATAGATGCGTTACTTATAGATGCGTTACTTATAGATGCATTACTGATCGATGCGTTACTAATGGATGCGTTACTTGCAGATAAATTACTGCCATAGACATTGCTAATCGAGGCTTTTATGGGGGCGTTGGTGACAAATTGCACTTCTTTATCTTGCAGACCGGTCACGGTGATCATAAGCCCCAGCAATATGCAAGAAACCAGGATTAGCTCAAATATCGGCTGTTTTTTTGTTAATCCATTCATTGCAATCAGCTCCCACTTCCTGCAATGAAATAGCGTAATTCTATAATAAAAGCCTTTGCTGTTTCATCAAAATTATTTGCAGGAACTAATCACTTCATAATTACCTATAAAATGTGATGGCAAAGCCGCATCTATATAGCCGAAAGGTATATCAAATAAGTTATTCTCCCCCAAAAAGCTGCATAAGCGTCGCTTCAAAATCGTGTTTGTTAGGCCGTTTTTGCAGTAGGATCGATTCATGGAATCGATGCCAAGGGTAAGTGAATCTAATGGAGAGATACGGAAGCGAAAACAGGGGCGGCTACAACAGCGGCCCAAGAGAGATGCACGATGCCACCTGGCGCAGAGTGCGGAAAAGACCAGGTCAAGTTCCCTTCAAGCCCGATGGCTCCAGGCCCGTGTACTGCAGCGATTGCTAGCAGAAGCATAAGCCTGCAAGACCTGCCAGAAGAGACAAAACAGATCGGTTTCTTAAGAGATCGTTCGTATTCGGTATATCCCTTGAGGGCATAAAGAGAAGCAGGGGAGGATAATGGACCCTGCATGACTATTTTTGCTTGATGTTCTTTCTCGATGCAATTGCAATCCCTGATGATCCTGTTCCTGCGATTTGGCGAATGCCATGCATCTCGGCGTTATGGAAATCAGCAATAACTGCTGGAATCGGACAATGGATATTGTCGCCAATTCCCCATTAGAATCATATGGACGTGCAATCCTGACCAGCTCTTCCAGTATTGTAGGTCTTCGTATATTTCATCGTCTTATTGTTTAATGAAATATATGTATTTTATCAATTCGTGGGTCTGACTGGAAGGATTTTACGAAGATGATTGGACCAACAGATATATAAAGCAGTTTTATTCTACTTAGGGTTGCTGCATAATCGTCGAAGTCAATTGAGTTTGATGGGATGTTTTTGTAGTAGGATCGATTCATGGAATCGATGCCAAAGGTAAGTGAATTAAAATGGAGAGATACGGAAGCGGAAACAGAGGCGGCTACAACAGCGGCCCAAGAGAGATGCACGATGCCACCTGCGCCGAGTGCGGAAAGACATGTCAAGTTCCCTTCAAGCCCGATGGCTCCAGGCCGGTGTACTGCAGCGATTGCTACCAGAAACACAAGCCCGCCAGCTCATCCAGGCCGCCCAGAAGATACTGATTCAGATATCTATCCCTTTTTGGGATATTTATGGGAGTGGGGTTTGGTTTTCAGACCCTGCAGGACTAATTTTTTACAATTGGATTTTTCTGCCAAGTTATCTATTTTCTGCCGTATTTCGATCCTCTTGCCACATCTCTCTATTGCTGTCGGGATAGAGTAGACGCAGGCGATAACAGCTTTCCTCTTTTTCTTCCGGGGAGCCGCGAGTCGGCCTTGCTGGCCTCGGGGCACTGGGCGCGGCTTATGGCCGCCGCCGGCCGAGCGACGGCGGTTAAGCTGTAGACATATTGGTGGTAAAATGTCTTCGATGGACCTCTTTCGTCATGGATGATCTTCTGCTGTCCGGATGGCATGGTCATATCATCTTCCTGGATCCTGACTTGTATTGGGCCTTCCTTTTTGATAACGCTCAAGGATAAGGGCAAAGCTTCATAGATTGTCCCCCGCGACCGCGGGGTTAGGGGGGCCGCCACGGCCGGGAGTGGGCCCCGTCACTATGGTGCGTAACACCCCCGCGGAATCCAGAAGATGATGCAAGGAGATCTGCACCCATTTATAAAACCCACATGAGCCTAAAGATCGGTGCATGGGCTCATGCCCGAAAAATGAGAGTGATATCTCCTAGCATCTCTTCATGGGAAATATGGCTTTCATCTTCATTCATGATAGCAAGAACGATCAAAGCCCAAAAAGTGCCACACGCCCCGGACAGACGAACCCCACTACGATGATCTTAATCAATATGCAAAAAGCGAGAAAACAAGATTGGATATTCCATTCCCGCTAAAATAATGACAGAGGTCATCTCATCCGAGCGGACCTCCTGCTATTCAACTTACTTCCTCGCCGACATCTCCAGCACCTTGACCGCCTGAGCTCCTGCCTCCAGTATCTCCAGGTTCTTGGGGATGAGCTTGGGCTTCTTGGCGAAGGTTACGCGGAAGGCATTCCCGTAAGCCTCGCGTGGCAGGCCCAGCTTTCCGGTCTGCATGAGCGCCCCGAACATAGCGGTATTGGCCGCCATATGAGCCCCCTTGTCTGTGGCGATCTCCGTCGCCGGGACGGATATGACCCTCACACCCTCCGGGGCCTGGAACTGGCCGGCTAAAGAGTCATAAAGGATCACTCCGCCTTTTTTGACCGAAGGCGCAAACTTCTCCAGAGACGGCCGGTTGAAGGCAACCAGCACGTCCGGATGATCCACTACCGGCGAGCCGATCGGCTCTCCAGATACGATCACCGAGCAGTTGGAGGTCCCGCCCCGCTGCTCAGGCCCGTAGTCAGGATACCAGGAGACGAACCGTCCGCAGCCGAAAGCGGCCTGGGCCAGAGCCAACCCCATGCTCAGCACTCCCTGTCCTCCGAAGCCCGCGATCTTCACTCCCTTTGGCACAAACTCGGGGTCCTTTTTGAAATCGATACAAACGCTGTCCTCGCAGCCGAAGATCCTGTCCAGAGATTCCCGGGAATAGTCGCTCTCCTGCCTTATGATGGGCTCTGCCTCACTGGATC